>CACKZV010000001.1 GCA_902604795.1 uncultured Pelagibacteraceae bacterium
ATTATCTTAGGTCAATCAATATTAAATAGTAACAACGGCGCATATATATTTGAAGAGTTAAAAAGATATTTAACTAGTATTAATAAAATTGATGATAATTGGAATGCATTAAATATTTTATCAATTGATGCATCAGCTGTTGGTTCTTATGATTTAGGCATTTTTTCCTCAAATGATGGAAGTAATAAAACTCTTAAAAAAATTGAGGATGGTGACGTAGAAGTTATTTTTTTATTAGGTCAAGACAACCTCAAAATTAAAAAAAGTAATGAATTTATTATTTATATTGGAAGTCATGGTGATAATGGTGCAGATATGGCAGATATTATATTGCCTGGTGCCACATATACAGAACAAGATGGTTATTTCACTAACTTAGAAGGAAAGCTTCAAAAAGCATATAAAGCTTCATATCCTCCAGGAGAAGCTAAAGAAGATTGGCAAATAATTAATGAATTATCTTCTACTATCCTTGGAAATCCTCTATTTAAAAATAAAGATGAACTACTAAAATCTATGCAAAACCATTTAAATAATCAAAATATTAAAAATTTTGAAGTTACTGCATATAATTTGAATGATGAAAAAATATTAGTTGAAGATATTGATTATTACTACTCTAATACGATTGCCCGTGCATCCAAAACAATGTCAGAGTGTAGATACGCAAGAGCTGATTTAAAAAAAACTGGAACCGAGGGTTAATGGACTCTTATTTTTCAATATTATTTACTGAAGTTTATAAAATTTTATTTTTATTAGTGCCTGTTTTAGTTTCTGTAGCAATGATAGTTTGGCTTGATAGAAGAGTTTGGGCCTTTGTACAAAAACGGAGAGGACCCAATGTTGTTGGTCCATTTGGTTTATTCCAATCATTAGCTGATGCATTAAAATATATCTTTAAAGAAATAATAATACCTGCAAGCTCAAACAAACTTGTATTTGTATTAGCTCCAGTCGTGACTATGACATTAGCATTAATATCATGGGCTGTAATACCATTTGGCGAAGATTTTGTTCTGGCTGACATCAATGTTGGTATTTTATATCTTTTCGCAGTTTCATCATTAGGTGTATATGGAATAATTATGGGAGGATGGGCCTCCAATTCTAAATACCCTTTTTTAGGTGCAATCAGATCTGCTGCACAAATGGTATCTTATGAAGTTTCAATAGGAGTTATAATTATCAACGTTCTATTATGTGTTGGATCTTTAAACTTAAGTGACATAGTTATGGCACAACAAAATTTATGGTTTGTAATTCCTTTGTTTCCTATGTTTGTAATTTTTTTTATATCTGCACTAGCAGAAACAAATCGTCCTCCATTTGATTTACCAGAAGCAGAAGCAGAATTAGTGGCAGGATATCAAACTGAATATTCAGGAATGATGTATGCTATGTTTTGGTTAGGAGAGTATGCAAATATTTTGTTAATGTGTGCAATGGGAGCAGTTTTATTTTTGGGTGGCTGGTTGTCTCCAATAGATATCTTCCCATTTAATGCTATTCCAGGTCCATTTTGGTTAATCTTTAAAATATTATTTTTATTTATTTTATTTGCGTTAGTTAAAGCAACTGTTCCAAGATACAGATATGACCAATTAATGAAGCTTGGTTGGAAGATATTTCTCCCATTTTCACTGTTTTATGTTGTTTTAACTTCAAGTTTTTTACTATATTTTGATTTACTACCGGGAAAATAAATGAAAATTTCACGATTATTAAAAACTATATTCATGATTGATTTTGTGACTGGTTTATTAATTGCAATCAAAGAGACTTTTAAGGCAAAAAAGACAATCAATTATCCTTTTGAAAAGGGATCCTTAGGAACAAGGTCTAGAGGGGAGCATGCTCTTAGAAGATATCCTAACGGTGAAGAAAGATGCATAGCGTGTAAGCTTTGTGAAGCTGTATGTCCAGCCCAAGCTATTACAATTGAGTCGAAGGAAAGAGATGATGGTAGTAGAAAAACTGTAAGATATGACATTGATATGCTTAAATGTATATACTGTGGACTTTGTGAGGAGTCTTGTCCTGTAGATGCAATTGTTCAAGGTCCTAATTTTGAATTTGCAACAGAGTCTAGAGAAGAGCTTTATTATACAAAAGAAAAACTTTTGGAAAATGGAGACAGGTGGGAAAATATTTTAGCTGCTAATATAAAGGCTGATAGTTCTCACAGGTAATCTTATGATTGCACACTCAGTTTTCTTCTATATTTTCTCCTTAATAGCAATTGTTTCTGCAGTCATGGTAACAGTCTCAAAAAATACAGTTCACTCTGTATTTTTTTTAATCCTAGATTTTATTAGTATATCCTGTTTATTTATTATGATAGGTGCAGAATTTTTAGGCATGATAATGCTTATTGTTTATGTTGGAGCAGTTGCAGTTCTTTTTTTTATTTGTTGTGATGATGTTAAACGTAGCTGAACAAAAAGGCCAATGGTTTAGCTCAAGGTGGGATGGTGGAACCCATATACCGGTTGGTTTATTAGTTAGCCTAATTATTTTTTTTGAACTTATAATTGTAATTGGAGGATGGAAATATAAACCTGATTTATTAAATAGCCTTTCTATAAATATATCTACAGAGGTCACTAATACTAGATCTATTGGAAATGTTTTATATACGGATTATATACTTCTATTTCAAATTTCAGGAATGATTTTGTTAGTTGCTATGATAGGAGCAATTGTTTTAACATACAGAGAAAGAGCTGGAGTTAAAAGACAGAGTTATGTTAAGCAAATTTCTAGAGAAAGAGATGAAGGTGTTGATTTAGTTGAGGCTGAGAGAAATAAAGGAGTTAAAATAGATGCTTAGCATAGGTTTAGGACATTATTTAACATTAGCTGCAATCATATTTACTATTGGTATTGTAGGGATTTTCCTTAATAGAAAAAATGTAATAGTAATTTTAATGAGTATTGAGCTAATTTTACTAGCAGTTAACATAAACCTTGTTGCCTTTTCAATATTTATCAATGATTTAAGTGGACAAATATTTACTCTATTTATTTTAACAGTTGCTGCTGCTGAGGCCGCTATCGGATTAGCCATAATTGTAGTTTATTTTAGAAATTCAGACACAATAAGAGTTGAAGAAATTAAAAATTTAAAAGGATAAAATGGAATACCTAATTTTATTTCTACCTCTAATAGGAGCGGTAATTAGTGGTTTTTTTGGAAAGAAAATAGGAGACAGAAATTCTCAAATTTTGACAAGTTCGTTTGTGAGTATTTCAGCAATACTCTCTTTAATTGTTTTGTATAAAGTTATTAGTTCAGATTATTCAAACAATCTTGTTATAGCTACTTGGATTAACTCCGGAACATTACATGTTAATTGGTCGATAAAAATTGATGCCTTATCAGCAGTTATGTTTGTTGTTGTAAACTTTGTTTCAGCTTTAGTTCATATTTACTCAATTGGTTACATGTCACACGATCCTCATAAAACAAGATTTATGGCATATTTGTCCTTATTTACTTTTGCAATGTTAACTTTAGTAAGTTCAGACAACTTTATTCAACTATTTTTTGGGTGGGAAGGTGTAGGATTATGCTCATATTTTTTAATTGGATTTTGGTTTAAAAAAAAGAGAGTGCAAACAAGGCTGCAATAAAAGCCTTTGTTGTTAATAGAGTTGGTGACTTTGGTTTAGCACTTGGAATTTTTCTGATTTTTTATATTTTTGGTACAGTCAATTATGACGAAGTTTTTGAACAAATCCCAAACGTATTAGATAAAAAAATAAATTTTATTAGTATTAATATAGAAATTGTTGATTTGATTTGTTTGCTTCTGTTAATTGGAGCAATGGGTAAATCAGCTCAATTTTTATTACATACCTGGTTGCCTGATGCTATGGAGGGCCCAACACCAGTATCCGCATTAATTCATGCAGCAACAATGGTAACAGCAGGGGTGTTTCTGATTGTTAGATGCTCACCTATATACGAATACTCTCCACTAGTTCTTACAGTTATAACGATAATTGGAATGACTACTGCTTTCTTTGCAGCAACAGTCGCACTTGTTCAAAATGATATAAAAAAAATTATTGCTTATTCTACTTGTAGTCAGTTGGGCTATATGTTTTTTGCTGCAGGAGTAGGTGCTTACAATGTTGCAATGTTTCATCTATTTACACATGCCTTTTTTAAAGCTTTGCTATTTTTTAGGAGCTGGTGCTGTAATTCATTCATTTCATGAGGAACAAGATATAAATAAAATGGGTGGAGTTATAAAGAAACTCCCATACACATATGTATTAATGCTCATAGGAACTCTTGCTTTAACAGGTTTTCCTTTTTTATCAGGTTTTTATTCTAAAGATGCAATAATAGAATTTGCGTACCTAAGAGGAAATGGAGTTGGAATACTTGCAGCTTTTGTGGGTATTGTTACAGCTTTATTAACATCAATTTACTCTTGGAGACTTATTTTTAAAACGTTCCATGGTAATTTTAACAATAAAGAACTTAGTGTTGATAAAATACATGAGTCTCCTTTGATTATGATTGCCCCATTAGTAATCTTGTCAATAGGAGCTATTTTTGCAGGTATGGCCTTTAAAAGTTTGTTTATAGGTCATGAGATAGCATATGAATTTTGGGGTAAATCTATAAAATTTTTAGAACCACTCAGCACAGATCATCCACCAACGTGGTTTTTGTTTTTAACACCTATACTTGTTACCTCTGCAATTCCATTTTCTTATTATTTATATCTAAAAAACACAAATATAGTAAATGGATTAAAAGAAATGAATGAACCAATTTATCAATTTTTAGTCAAGAAATGGTACTTTGATGAAATGTACGATTATTTATTTGTTAATCCTTCAAAAAAAATAGGAAAGTTTTTATGGAAAAAAGTTGATGGATCAATAATAGATAAATTTGGTCCTGATGGGATTTCAAGTGTAATTAAAAATTTATCAATTAAAGCAGTCAAATTTCAATCTGGATTTATTTATCAATATGCATTTGTTATGTTGATTGGATTTTCAGTTTTACTAACAATACTGATATTAAACTGATGAACTTTCCAATTTTATCGTCCTTAATATTGCTACCTACAATAGGTGCTTTATTTATATTGTTCACAAAATCATCAAGTGGAAAATATCAAAGTTCCAAATATGTAGCTTTATTTATTTCTTTAGCAAATTTTTTATTATCTTTATATCTTTGGTATGTTTTTGATAAAAATTCAATAGACTTTCAGTTTGTAGAAAATAGAGAATGGCTGTCAGGATTTATAAATTATAAAGTTGGAATAGATGGTATTTCAATTTTATTTGTAATATTAACAACTTTCATAACTCCAATTTGCATTATTTCAGTTAATTCTACAATAAAAAATAGACTTAAGGATTTCTTAATTGCCATATTAATAATGGAAACATTTATGATTGGTGTTTTCTGTTCACTTGATCTAGTAGTATTTTATTTATTTTTTGAGGCAGGTCTTATACCAATGTTTTTAATAATTGGTATTTGGGGTGGAGAAAGAAGAGTCTATTCGGCTTTTAAATTTTTTCTGTACACTTTATTAGGATCAGTTCTTATGTTGGTTGCTATTATTTCAATTTATTGGATAACAGGAACCACTGATGTTGAAAAACTTTATGAGCTTGGCATAAAGGCTGAATATCAAAATTTATTATGGTTAGCATTTTTCAGTTCTTTTGCAGTTAAAACTCCAATGTGGCCAGTACATACGTGGCTGCCAGATGCTCATGTAGAAGCTCCAACTGTTGGATCTGTATTGCTAGCAGCAATATTGCTTAAAATGGCTGGATATGGATTTATTAGATTTTCGATAGGATTATTTCCTATAGCTTCCGAAAATTTCACAATGTTAGTTTATATATTAAGTTTAATTGCAATTATTTATACATCTCTAGTTGCTTTAATGCAGGAAGATATGAAAAAACTCATAGCTTACTCCTCAGTTGCTCATATGGGATTTGTAACACTAGGTATCTTCACAATGACTCAACAAGGTATTGAGGGAAGTATTTTCCAAATGATTAGTCATGGACTTGTATCTGCAGCACTCTTCTTAAGTGTTGGGGTTGTTTATGAAAGGCATCATACAAGACTAATAAATAAATATGGCGGTTTAGTCTCCATAATGCCAAGATATGCAATTGTTTTTATGGTATTCACACTAGGAGCTCTAGGACTACCTGGAACAACAGGTTTTGTAGGAGAATTTTTAATTTTAATGGGTGCATTTGAGAAAAATATCCTAGTAGCGATGATTGCAAGTTTGGGAGTAATTTTAGGAGCAGCATATATGCTGTGGCTATTTAAAAGAGTTGTTTTCGGCGAAATTAATAATCAAGAGCTTAAAAGCATGAAAGATTTAAAAACTTTTGAAATTATCACCTTATCAGCTTTAGTAATACCAATTTTATTTTTTGGTTTTTATCCAGAGCCTTTAATGAATTCAATTGAAGCATCAGTTGAAAATACTTTAACCATGTACAACTTTGACTTAATTAACAGCCTTGCATCAAAAGACTAATGGAAAATTTTCAATATATATTACCCGAAATCTTCATATCGGTATCTATCATGCTGTTTTTACTAGTTGGAGTTTTCAAAAAAAATAGCGCAAGTTTAATTTATAATTTATCTAATATATCGCTAGTTATTTTATTGGCACTAATAATAAATCTCAGCTCATTAGATACGATTTACTTATTTAATAATTCATATTTAATAGACAATTTGTCTAATTATATGAAGATTATACTTGTTGGATCTGGAATTTTTGTAATGCTAACTGGATCCAAATATATTCAAGTTATCAATTTAAATAAAATTGAATATCCGATCCTCATTCTAAGCAGCATTTTGGGAATGATGATAATGATAAGTTCAAATGATTTAATTGTTTTTTACATGGGCCTTGAACTACAATCATTAGCTTTGTACGTTCTTGCATCTTTTAATAGAGACAATTTACTTTCTACAGAATCTGGACTAAAATATTTTGTTCTTAGCGCATTATCATCTGGTTTGCTGTTATATGGGTGTTCATTAACTTATGGATTTTCTGAAAGCACAAATTTTGATCAAATACTTATAAACTCTACTGAATTTAATTATGGTACCACGTTTGGGATAGTCTTTATTTTAGTTGGTCTTGCATTTAAAATATCAGCAGTTCCTTTTCATATGTGGGCTCCAGATGTCTATCAAGGCTCCCCAACATCCGTAACATTATTCTTTGCTATACTTCCAAAAATAGCTGCGCTCTCTGTATTTATTAAGTTTTTGTACACACCTTTTGCTAATATGAATGATCAGTGGCAAACTATTATTGTATTTATTTCAATAGCTTCAATGATATTTGGTGCTGTGGCAGCTATAGGTCAAAAAAACTTAAAAAGACTAATTGCTTATAGTTCAATCAGTCATATGGGTTATGCGTTGGCTGGATTGGCAACAGTTAGCAACCAAGGAATACAAAGCTCTATTACTTATATATCTATTTATTTGGTAATGAATTTAGCCTTTTTTAGCTGCTTATTTATGCTCAAGAGAAATGATAAATATTATGAGAATATAGAGGATTTATCTGGGCTTTCTAAAAAACATCCAATTTTATCTTTTTCATTATTAATAGTTTTATTTTCTTTAGCTGGAATACCTCCACTAGCAGGCTTCTTTGCAAAATTTTATGTTTTTTTAGCTGTTATAGAACAGTCAATGTATTTTTTAGCAATTGTTGGATTATTAGCAACTGTGGTTGCAGCTTTTTATTATCTAAGAATTATAAAAATTATATATTTTGATCCAGAAAAAGAAGAATACGAAACATCGCATAATCTAGGATTAAAAATTACTTTAGCTATTTCGACAATATTTATATTAGCATACTTTATATATCCGAGTGGCATAACAGAAATTGTATCTAAAATTACCATGATCTAATGAAATTAAAAAAATATTTATACAAAAAAGTTGAAAGCACTAACAATGTAGCCCTAAGATTAATTAAGCAAGGCAATCAAAGAGGAATAATTTTAACAGATCAACAAACAAAAGGTAAAGGACAAAGAAAAAATAAATGGATATCTATAAAAGGCAATTTGTTTTTATCAGTTTTCTTTGAAATTAATAAAAAAATATCCTTATCAAAAATAATAAATTTAAATTTAAAATTAATTAAAAAAATAATCTATAAAAAAATAAATTCTTTAATCTTAATAAAAAAACCAAATGATATATTAATAAACAAAAAAAAGGTCTGTGGAATTTTACAAGAAACAGTTTTTAGAGAAGATAGAAAATACTTGATTGTAGGAATTGGAATTAATGTTTCTAATAGTCCAAAAATTAATAATTATCCAACTACATTTTTGAATAATTATACAAATAAAAAATTAAATAGACTTGAATTATTTAAAGAAATTAAATTTCTGTATGAAAAAAACTTACACTTATTTGGAGTTTAATATATGTATTTAATTGGAGATATTGGAAATACTGCAATTAAAATTTGTTTATTTAATAACAAATTAAAGTTGATCAAAAATATTAGAATTCATAAGAAAAATTTAAACAAAAAATTTATCAATAAAAAATTATTATTTTTAAGAAAATATAATTCTAAACTTAGAAAAGTACTCTTTAGCTCGGTTGTCCCCAACTCTTATAAAATAATAAAAAAAACCATTAAAGAAATAACCAAATTGAACTGTGTTGAAATAAAAACATGTAATCTAAAAAAATTTATAAATATAAAAGTCAATAGAAAACAAATTGGTTCTGATCGTTTAGCTAATGCGATTGCAGTTATTGATAGTAGGTTTAATTATATTATAGTTGATTTTGGAACGGCTACCAATTTTGATATTGTTATTAAAAAAGATTATATTGGTGGTGTTTTAGCGCCGGGGGTAGAACTTTCCTTGAAAAATTTAATAGATAAAGCCTCTTTAATACCTAAAATTAAGCTAGAAAAGACAGCAAATGTCATTGGCAAAAACACTAAAAGTGCTGTAAGAGCAGGCTTTTATCATGGTTATTCTGGTTTAATTGAAAATATAATTAAACTTATTTTAAAACAAACTAGAAAGAAGTTTAAAATTATACTTACAGGTGGATTTGCACACTTATTTAAATCATCGATTAAAGGTATTAAAACAGTTGATAAAAATTTAACAATAAAAGGTATCTTAAAAGTAGCTTTAAATTAAAAAATATGAAAGATGAATTATTATTTTGCCCTCTAGGAGGATCTGGTGAAATAGGAATGAACATGAACCTATTTGCATATGGTAAGCCAGACAATCAAAAGTGGATTATTGTTGACGTTGGTGTTACATTTGCAGATGATACAGTTCCTGGTGTTGATATAATATATCCTGATCCAGGATTTATAATAGATAAAAAAGATGACTTGCTAGGCATAGTCCTAACACATGCTCATGAAGATCATATTGGAGCTATTACTCATGTTTGGCCAAAATTAAAATGTAAAATTTATGCTACACCTTTTACCTCTGTATTAATTACTGAAAAATTTATAGAAAAAAAAATTGATATAACTGGCTATTTAAAAATTGTAGAACTTAATAGTACAATTAATTTAGATCCCTTCAAAATTGAGTTTGTTACACTTACTCATTCAATACTAGAACCCAATGGCCTAAGAATACAAACACCAGCTGGAAATATTTTACATACAGGAGATTGGAAGTGTGATCCAGATCCTTTGATTGGTGGAAATATAAACTCTGAAAGATTAAAGGAAATAGGTAACGAAGGTGTATTAGCCATGATTTGTGACTCAACAAATGTATTCAGTGCAGGTAGAGCAGGGTCTGAACTTGATGTGCGTAAAAATTTACTTAAAGTTTTTCAAAGATTAAAAAAAAGAATAATTGTTACTTCATTTGCATCTAACGTAGCTAGGATGGAAACTGTTTTTTATTGTGCAGAACAAACAGGAAGACATATTTCACTAGTTGGAAGATCGATGCATAGAATATTTAAAGCAGCTAGACAATGTGGTTATCTTAAAAATGTCATTGATCCTATAGACCCAAGAGATGCAAAAAATATTTCTAGAGAAAAAATTGTGTATTTATGCACAGGAAGTCAAGGTGAACCAATGGGTGCTATGAATAGAATAGTTAAATATACTCACCCAGATGTTTTTATTGAGAGAAATGATACTGTTATTTTTTCATCAAAAATTATACCTGGAAATGAAAAGAAGTTATATAAACTACATAATAATTTAGTTAAAGAAGGTATTGAAGTTATATCTGAAGATAACGAATATATTCATGTTTCTGGTCATCCTAACCGGGAAGACCTGAGAGATATGTATAACTGGGTTAAACCAAAATCAGTAATTCCTGTTCATGGAGAACATAGGCATATGATGGAGCACATAGAATTTGCTAAAGAAATGCAAGTTAAATACCCAGTTCAAGTGGAGAATGGTGATATTGTTAAGTTATATCCGGGTGAAAAGCCAGTGGTCTATGATAAAGCACCAAGTGGAAGAGTTTATTTAGATGGAAATGTTCCAGTAGAAGAAGATTCCAGATCAATTAAAGAAAGAAGAAATATTTCATCAAATGGATTTTTAGAGGCTACAATTATGATTACACCTAAGGGCAACATTCATCATAAACCTTTGGTAACTTTTAGAGGACTACCAGTATATGAAAATGACGATTTTATTTATGGATTAGAGGAAGAAATAGAAAAAACTGTTAAAACTTTTTCATTAAATAACACAAAACAAAAAGATAATCTTATAGAAGCTCTTAAAATTACTTGTCGCAAATTTTCAAAAGAAAAAACTGGGAAAAAACCACTAACAAATATAAACTTGGTAAGAATTTAAATAATAAAATGTATTTTTCAAAATCATTTGTACCAATTCTTAAAAATAATCCTACAGAAGCTAAAATTAAATCTCACCAACTTATGTTAAGAGTTGGAATGATTAAGCAATCATCAGCAGGAATTTATTCATGGTTACCCCTTGGTTTCAAAGTTATGAAAAAAATAGAACAAATTGTTAGAGAAGAACAGGATAGAATTGGCGTTCAAGAAATTTTGATGCCAACAATTCAATCATCAGAAATCTGGAAAGAAAGTGGAAGATATGATGATTATGGAGAAGAGATGCTACGTATTAAAGATCGTCAAAATAGAGAAATGTTATATGGACCGACTAATGAAGAACTTGTGACAGAAATATTTAGATCAAGTATTAAATCTTATAAATCACTTCCACAGCTATTATATCATATTCAATGGAAATTTAGAGATGAATTAAGACCAAGATTTGGAATTATGAGATGCAGAGAATTTTATATGAAAGATGCTTATTCTTTCGATATAAATGATGATGAAGCTCTTTTTTCTTACAATAAATTTTTTCTCTCATATCTAAGAACTTTTAAAAGATTAAACTTATCAGCAATACCAATGGCGGCGGATACAGGACCTATAGGTGGAAATCTTTCACATGAATTTATTATTCTTGCCGATACAGGAGAAAGTAAAATTTATACAGACAAAAGGATATTTGATGTAAATAGCTCATCAACCTTATTAGAAAAAAATTCGCTTAATGATTTACGACAGCAATATGAAAAATTTTACTCTGTAACAGATGAGAAGTTTGATCAGAAAGAATTTGAAAAAATAGTACCAGAAGAATTTAGAGTAAATACAAAAGGAATTGAGGTAGGTCATATATTTTATTTTGGAGATAAATACTCAAAACCCATGAATGCTGCTGTAGATTTTAATGGAAAAAAGGAATTTGTTAAAATGGGATCCTATGGAATAGGTGTATCAAGACTGGTAGGTGCCATAATTGAGGCTAAATACAATGATAAAGATGAAATAATGAAATGGCCCATATCAGTTGCTCCTTATCATTGTGCAATAATTCCAATGATTAAAAAGAATGACACAACAAACTTAGAAAAATCAAATAAAATATTTGAATATTTTAAGTCTAAAAATATAGATGCTATCATTGATGATACTGAAGAAAATATTTCAGCAAAAATTAGGAAATTTAATTTAATTGGTATTCCTTATCAGTTGATTTTGGGAAACAAAACTGAAGGAGACTTGTTTGAGTTTAAAGAAATTAATGGAGAAACTCAAAGATTAAGTATCGAAGATGCTGTATCGCAAATTTTAAAAGCTAAATCAAATTGATCTCACAGCTAGAAAGAGAAGTTACATTTAGATTTTTAAAAACTCGGAAAAATGACGGTTTTTTAAATATCATTTCAATCTTTTCTTTTATTGGAATTTCATTAGGGGTTGCAGTTCTAATCATTGTTATGTCAGTAATGAATGGTTTTAGAACTGAATTAATATCTAAAATTGTAGGTTTTAATGCTCATGCAGTAGTTCAACCAGGAAATAAACCATTAGAATATACTCAAGATTTTGATTTTGCCAAAAATATAGTTTCAAATGATGGAGAAGCAGTAATATTGAATAAAGATAATACTAAGGGTGTCTTCCTAAAAGGATATCAAGAAAGTGATTTTAAAAACCTTCAAATAGTAAAAAATGAGGAATTTTCCGGATCAAAAAACTTAAATGATAATACTATTTCTATTGGTAAAGAATTGAGCTTTAATTTGAATGTTGATATTGGTGATATTATTTCAGTCATGTCTCCCGCTGGAATTCAAACTTTAGTGGGCAATCTTCCTAAACAAGAAAACTTTAAGATAGTTTCAATTTTTGATAGTGGTTTGTCTGACTTTAATGAAAATATTGCATATATTAATTTAGAGAAGCTTGAGAGTTTTTTTAATAAGAATAAAGATGATAGGTTCATAGAATTTTATTTTAAAGATCCAAAAAATATAGAAATTCATAAAAAAAATTTAATAACTCTGTTTCCAGATGCACTGGTCTATACCTGGTCAGATATGAATAAATCATTATTTTCAGCTTTGAAAGTCGAAAGAAATGTTATGTTTATAATTCTTTTTTTGATAATTATTGTTGCAGCTTTTAATATAATATCTGGACTAACAATTTTAGTTAAAAACAAAACAAGAGAAATAGGTATCCTTAAATCAATTGGGGTAAGTAGTAAATCGATAAAAAAAATCTTCTTTTTAGTTGGTTTTTCTATAGGAACATCAGCAACATTATTTGGTGTGTTTGTTGGAACCCTTTTTTCTATTTATGTTGAGAATATTAGACAATTTATCTCAAATATATTTGGCATTTCTCTTTTTCCAGAAGATATTTATATTTTAAGTTCTATGCCGTCCGAAATAAATATAAATTCAATAATAATAATCTCTCTTTGTTCAATAATTGCAACAATTTTAGTATCGATATATCCCGCTTCGAAGGCATCTTCCTTAGATACAGTTAAAACTCTTAAATATGAGTAATTATATTAAAATTAAAAACCTAACAAAAAAATATGAGAAAAATAAATCTATAAAAGTTTTAAATGATATTACATTTAATTTTGAACCTGGAAAAACTTATTCTATTATTGGCCCTTCAGGATCAGGAAAGTCAACATTACTCAATTTACTATCATTGATCGATAACCCTACATCAGGTTCAATCGAAATAAACAGCAACAAAATAAAGTCAAACAACAAAGTTGAAAATGATTTAATTAGAGCAAAGAAAATAGGAATTATTTATCAAGACAAAAACTTATTGTCAGATTTTACAGCTTTAGAAAATGTTTATTTACCTAACTTACTCATTTCTAAGAAAAAACAAAATTCGATTGAACTTGCAAAAAAATTGATAAAAAATGTAGGCATGTCATCCAGAATAAACCATTTTCCAAATGAATTGTCTGGAGGGGAAAATCAACGTGTTGCTATTGCTAGGGCATTAATTAATAATCCTGATATTATATTAGCTGATGAACCAACTGGCAGTCTAGACACTGAAAATGCAAAACTTATATTTAAGATACTATTTAATTTAAAAAATAAAAATAGAATCATAATTTTTGCAACTCACAATAGATATTTTGCAAATATGGCAGATTGTAAAATTATGATGAATGATGGTAATATACAAATCATCAATGCTTCAATCTAAAAAAAAATCTTTTAATCAAATTAAAATTCACTCTCAGTATTCAATTTGTGAGGGTGCATTAAAAATTGAAAATCTCAAAGAATATTGTAAGAAAAATAAGATACAATCTGTTGGTTTAAGTGATACTTATAATCTATCAGGTGCGTTAGAATTTTCTGAAAATATTTCATCAGTAGGAACACAACCAATCATTGGAACACAAGTTCAATTTAGATTTAAAAATACTTATGGACTTATTCCACTTATAGCCAAAAACTATGTTGGTTATAAAAATATAATTGAACTTTCTTCAAAACCTTATTTAGAAAATACAGATAATGATCAACCACACTGTTCGATTGATGATTTAATAAAATATGGTGACGGAATAATTGCTCTATCTGGATCAGTAAATAATTTGATTGGAAGTATTTTTAATAAAGGATTATTTGATGAGTTAGATGAATTAATAATACTACTAAACAAAAATTTTAAAGAAAATTTTTATTTAGAAATTCAAAGACATGAAGACAAGAACGAAAAAGAATTTGAAATTTTCAATCTTAATCTTTCTAAAAAATATGAAATACCAATCATAGCAACTAACGAGGTTTACTATTTGGATAAGGAAATGCATGAAGCTCATGATGCTTTAATGTGTATTGGACAAAAAACTTATATAAATGATCAAAAAAGAATAAAACTAACTGATAATCATTATTTAAAGTCTTCAGATGAAATGACGGAAATCTTTAAAGATTTACCTGAGGCTTTAGAAAATAATTATAATTTACCTTATAGATGCAACTTCAGACCTGTTCCTTCAAAGCCTATACTGCCTAATATTAGCTCAGATACAATTGATATTAACGATAAATTAAAAAAAGACTCATTTAATGGCTTGGAGAAAAAATTTAAAACTGATCGTGACCTAATAAAAACAATATCAAATAATATAAAAATTAAAGAAATTTATAAAGATAGGCTAACTCATGAAATGAAAATTATAACTGAAATGAATTATTCAGGATATTTCTTAATTGTTTCAGACTATATAAAGTGGGCAAAAGATAATAATATACCAGTTGGTCCTGGAAGAGGATCTGGAGCAGGTTCATTAGTTGCATGGTGTTTATCTATAACAGATGTTGATCCAATAAAATTCAATTTAATTTTTGAAAGATTTTTAAATCCTGATAGAATTTCTATGCCTGATTTTGATATTGATTTTTGTGAGGAAAAAAGAGACCAAGTCTTCAAATATTTGACAACTAAATATAAAGATAGTGTCGCTCACATTATAACATTTGGGAAACTTAAAGCTAGAATGGTCATAAGGGATGTCGGACGCGTATTAGGACTGCCATATGGTTTTATAGATAGTATCTGTAAAATGATACCATTTGATCCATCTAGGCCATTAACCTTACAAGAAAGTATCAATGTAGAACCAAGATTACAAAAATTAATTAATGAGGACAAAAGAGTTAGTCGTCTAATTGAGCTTTCATTAAAGCTTGAAGGTCTAAATAGAAATGTTGCAACTCATGCAGCTGGTGTTGTTATAGCTGACAAAAAATTAACAGAAACTGTTCCTTTGTATAAGGATTCTTCTGCGAATTTATTACTACCTTCTACACAATTTGACATGTATTCAGCTGAAAATGCGGGATTAGTTAAATTTGACTTTCTGGGCTTAAAAACGTTAACAGTAATTAACAATACTCAAAAACTTATAGAAAAAAATCACCCAAATTTTAAAATTGAAACTATTAATTACGAAGATCAAAAAGTATTTGACCTTTTATCAAATGGTAAAACTGTTGGATTATTTCAATTAGAGAGTTCTGGAATGAAAGATGCTTTAATGAACATGAAACCTAATCATTTGGAAGATATTATTGCTTTAGTTGCTTTATATAGACCTGGACCTATGAGTAACATCCCTATTTATAACGATTGTAAACATGGAAAGAGAGAACCTGACTATTTACATCCTAAGCTGGAGGAAATTTTAAAACCGACTTACGGTGTGATTATTTATCAAGAGCAAGTAATGCAAATTGCTCAAGTATTATCAGGATTTACCGCAGGTGAAGCAGACATATTAAGAAGAGCGATGGGTAAAAAAAAAAGAGCAGAACTTGAAAAACAAAAAGAAAGATTTGTTGAGGGAGCTCATAATAATGGAATTAGCAAAGATATTGCAGCTGGAATTTTTTTAAAGATTGAACCATTTGCTGAATATGGATTTAATAAAAGCCATGCAGCCGCATACGCAATAATAGCATATCAGACTGCATTTTTAAAAACATACTATCCACATGAATTTTTTGCTGCTTCTATGTCGATGGAGCTTTCAAACCAAAAAAAATTAAGTGAATTTTATGAAGAACTTAAAAGATTGAGCATTAATATTATTCGTCCAGATATTAATAAATGCTATGCAGACTTCTTCTCTGATGGTAAAAATTTTCTTTACGCACTAGGTGCAATTAAAAGTGTTGGATTTGAAGCAATTTCAAAAATTGTAGAAGAGAGAAATAAAAATGGAGTGTTTAAAGATCTGACAGACTTTATAAATCGTGTTAACCCAAAATACATAAATAAATTACAGTTAGAAGGTCTTGTAAAAGCAGGAGCTTTTGATAATTTGTATAAGAATAGACACTCTTTATACAATTCAATACCTAATATTATTTTAAAATCAAAAAATATTTTTGAAAATAATTCTGTAAACCAAATTGATTTATTTCAAGAAGATAATGATGAGACTTATTTAGATATCATTGAAGATTGGAATGTAGATGTTAAATTATCCAAAGAATTTGAAACCTTGGGTTTTTTTATTTCTGACCATCCTCTAAATCAATATAAATCGCTTTTTTATCAATATAATATTGTAGATTATGAAGAATTTAATTCAAATGAAAATATTTTAAGTTCAAATATTGCATCTACTATATTAAAGGTTCAAGAGAAAAAAACACAAAAAGGGACTTCCTATGCAATAATTAAATTTTCTGATTTATCTGGTGTTTTTGAATTATTCGTATTTTCAGAAGTTTTTGAAAACAATAGAGAAATACTTATTGAAGGTAATTCTGTTATGATTACTTTAGTTAAAAATTATGTGGATGAAAGCAAAATACAAAAGAAAATTAATATAAGAAAAATTATCGCTATGAAAGAAGTGATTGATAAGCCAATAGATGTAGTAAAAATAGAAATCAAAAATATAGATGATATAACAAAAGTTAATAAATTTTGTTTAGAACCCGGCAAAACCAAAGTGATAATTGACGTTGAAACTGATACAAAAAAGATGTCTTTTCAACTGAGTGAAAAAAGAAAAATTGATCATAAAATGCTCAATTTAATGAGAAATGAGAAAAATATTGTTGTTATTTAAAAAAAACTTGTTTTTTCCTCTTTTTTTTGTAAATAGTTCCATAAATTAATACGCACACAATTTCTGGTTTTATACCTCCGGTCCTTTTTAGGCAGTAATTGTGGTGGCATAACCGGGAATAAATATGAAAATACCAAACTTAACGATAGAACAATTATTAGAAGCTGGCGTTCATCTAGGCCATAAAACTTTAAGATGGAATCCAAAAATGAAAAAATTTATTTTTGGAAAAAGAGACTCAATTCATATAATAGACTTAACACAAACTCTAGAGCTAGCTAAAGTAGCTTTAGAAAAAGTCTATTCAACAATCTCATCAGGTGGGAAAATATTATTTATATCAACGAAAAAACAAGCATCTGAAGCAATAGCAGAACTTGCAAATGAAACAGATCAATATTTTGTTAACTACAGATGGTTAGGTGGCATGCTTACTAATTGGGGAACGATATCAAATTCAATAAAAAAACTTGATAAAATACAATCAGATTTAAAATCTGAAAATAGAGGGTTTACTAAAAAAGAATTATTAAAAATGAGTGGTCAGAAAGATAAATTACAAAGATCATTGGGTGGCATATCAAATATGAAGAAAATACCGGACCTTGTATTTATAATCGATACAAATTATGAATCTCTAGCAATTAAAGAATCTATTAAATTAGGTATTCCTATAATTGCAGTTTTAGATACAAATTCAGATCCAGATGGCATTGATTTTCCTATTCCTGGAAACGATGATGCTAGAAGATCTATTGATTTGTATTGCTCACTTTTAAAAGAAACAATTCTAAATGCTAAAAAAGAAGCACCACAAAATATTGCTAGTGATAAAGATACAGAGGCTTTAAAAGTTGAAAACTCAAGCCCAGAAAAATCTAAAGAAGTAAAATCTGACACAAAACTTAATTAAAAAATTAATTTTATTATAGGAAAATGAAATGAGTGATATAGAAAAAGTAAAACAATTAAGAAAATCAACAGGTGCAGGTTTTAAAGATTGTAATGCTGCGTTAAAAGAATCAAATGGTGATTTAGATAAAGCTGCTGAAATTTTGAGAGTAAAAGGTATAGCTAAAGCTTCAAAAAAGATGTCAAGAAGTGCAACGGAGGGAGTTGTAGTAACTTCTGGAGATGAAAAAAAAATGTCTTTGATCGAAGTGAATTGCGAAACAGATTTTGTTGCAAAAAATGATGATTTTATTGAATTTGTTAAAGAATTAAGTGAATTAAATAATTATCACTCTTCAAATATCGAAGAATTAAAAAAATCGACCATGAAAAATAATAAAACTGTTGATGAAAATTTAGTAGCCTTAATAGCAAAAATTGGAGAAAAAATAACAATTGGGAGATTAAAAACTTTAGCTGATGAAAACTCAAGAAATTTTGCTTATCAACATTCAGTAATTAAAGATAATGTGTCAAAATTAATAGTAATAGTATCTTTGAATACTATTGAGAAATCTGATAAAATTGATTTATTTGGAAAACAATTATCAATGCATATAGCAGCATCAAATCCAATTGCATTAAATGCAGATCTAATTGATCAAGAAATAATAAATAAAGAGGTCAAATTAATTGAGGAAGAATTGAAAAGTTCTGGCAAACCGGAAGATATATCAAAGAAAATTAGTATAGGTAAAATTAATAAATTTAAAGATGAAAATAGTTTAATGTCGCAGGATTGGGTGATGGACCCAAAAATGAAGGTTAAAGATGTTTTAAAAAACTTAGATATTTCTAATTTACAAATTAATAATTTTATTAGGTTAAAAATAGGCGAGTGATGTTTGAGGAATCAAAATACAATCATAAAATGTCTAAAACATATGAAGTGTTTCAAAGTGAACTTAGCTCATTAAGAACAGGAAGAGCGAATGCAGCCATGTTAGACATTGTAAAAGTTGATGTTTATGGTCAAAAAATGCCAATCAATCAATTAGGTAGTATTACAACCCCAGAACCTAGAAGCATAAACATACAGGTTTGGGATACAAATAATGTAGCGCTTATAGACTCTGCAATTAAAAAATCTGAGTTAGGATTAAATCCTCAGATTGATGGACAGTTAATTAGACTACCTGTCCCTGATCTAAGTGAAGAAAGAAGATCTGAAATAAAGAAAATAATTAAATCTATGGGTGAAAAGTGTAAAGTATCTATAAGAAATATAAGAAGAGAAGCAAATGATGAGTTAAAAAAACTTTTAAAAGACAAAGAGATTTCAGAAGATGAAGTAAAAAATAAAGAAAAAATTATTCAGGATTATACAGACACTCAAATAAAAGTTATTGATGATAGAGTTGCTGCAAAAGAAAAAGAAATAATGACAATATGATCCCTCCAAAACATGTAGCCATAATAATGGATGGCAATGGTAGGTGGGGGATGAAGAAAAAAAATTCTAGAGATTATGGACACACAGCAGGTGTAAAGGTAGTTGAGAGTATTATAAATGAGGCAATTTCTCAAAAAATAAAATATCTAACTTTATATACCTTTTCAACAGAAAACTGGAAAAGACCTAAGAGAGAGATTGATTTTCTCATTAATTTGTTGGAGAAATATATTCATCAAGAAGTAAAAAATCTAATCAAAAAAAAAATTAGATTAAAAATAATTGGCAATATTAATAGATTTCCAAATTCTTTAAAAATAAAATTAAAAGAGATTGAAAAATCAACGAAAAAAAATGATAGAATTCAAATTAACATAGCTTTAAATTATGGATCTAAAGAGGAATTAATCAATACTGTAAAAAAATTGGTTAAACTATCATTACCGATAACTAGTAAAAATATAAGTAATAATTTATATACAGCTGGTATACCTGACCCAGAAATTTTAATAAGAACTGGAAATAGAAAAAGATTGAGTAATTTCTTACTTTGGCAATCATCCTACACAGAAATATATTTTGAAAAAAAACTTTGGCCTGACTTTACAAATAAAGATTTTAGGAAAATAATTTTTAATTTTTCAAAAGTTAGAAGAAACTTTGGGGCAATAAAATGAATTATATTTCTAAAAGAATTTTAACGTCAATTGTCTTAATAATTATAATATATTTGTCTTTAAAAAATTTATTTATTTTATTTTTTTCATTATTTTTAATTAATTTAATTTCAATTGATGAATTTAAAGTAATATTTAAAAACATATTTAAAAATAATACATTTAATTTATTTTTATCAATTCTTCTGATCGTAACATATTTAACTTTCTTTTCTTTCTTGATTTGGTTTTATTTAATCCAAGGGGTACAAGCTAATATTT
The DNA here is from genome assembly GCA_902604795.1 of uncultured Pelagibacteraceae bacterium. GTDB lineage: Bacteria > Pseudomonadota > Alphaproteobacteria > Pelagibacterales > Pelagibacteraceae > Pelagibacter. Next base: position 20,793 of record CACKZV010000001.1, read on the forward strand.
TTTTTATCATTCTTTTATTATTTATATGTGCTTCTACAGATATAGGTGGGTACATATGTGGAAAATTAATTGGTGGTAAAAAATTAACTAAGATTAGCCCAAACAAAACCTATTCTGGTATGATAGGTTCATTTATATTTTCAATAACTTTTGGATACTTATTTTATCATATAAACAAAAATATTTTTACATTTGATATCAATATTTTTTATATAATTTTAATTATTTCGTTTATTTCACAAATAGGAGATTTAATGATTTCATTTTTAAAAAGGAAGGCCAATATAAAAGACACAGGTTCAATATTACCAGGACACGGTGGAATTCTTGATAGGATTGATGGAATTTTGATTGCAATTCCAGCTGGTATAATGCTGTTATCTATATAGATGACAAAAAATATTTTTTTACTTGGATCAACCGGCTCTATTGGAGAGACTACTTTAAAAATTTTAAAAAAAGACAAAAAAAATTTTCAAATAAAATTATTAACTACTTACTCCAACGTGGAAAAAGTATACAGGCAAGCACTATTATTTAATGTCAAAACAGTTGTCATATTTAATAAAAAAAAATATCTAAAAAATTATAGAAAATTTAAATCAAAAAAAATTAAGATCTTTCCAACGATAGAAGAAGCATTTAGATTTAACAAAAAAAAATCATATCTAACGATTAATGCTATCTCAGGAATAGATGGTCTTGAACCATCATTGAAAATTATAAAATATTCAAATAATTTTGCAATTGCAAATAAAGAGTCAATTATTTGTGGATGGAAATTCTTAAAAAAAGAATTATTGAAAAATAAAACAAGATTTATTCCACTAGACTCTGAACATTTTTCAATTTGGTCATTGCTCAAAAATGAAAAAAAACAAAATATAAAAAAAATTTATCTTACAGCATCAGGTGGTCCATTTTTAAATTTTAAATTAAATAAAATTAAAAATATAAAACCTGAATATGCACTTAAACACCCAAATTGGAAAATGGGAAAAAAAATTTCAATAGACTCAGCAACAATGATGAATAAAATATTTGAAGTTGTAGAGGCTAAAAAAATTTTCAACTTAGATGACAAACAAATAGAAATATTAATACATCCACAATCGTACATTCATGCAATTGTTAATTTTAATAATGGATTAACAAAATTGTTGGCTCACGATACAACAATGGAAGTTCCAATTGCAAATGCTATCTACTTAAAAAGTGAAATGTGTGATTTTAAAAATAATTATTTTAATTATGATTTATTAAATGGATTAAATTTTATAAAACCTGATTTAGCAAAGTTTCCGTTACTAAATATATTAAAATATAAATTTAATAATACATATTTAGAAGTAATTTTAGTTTCTTTGAATGATGCTCTAGTCAAAAAGTATCTTGATAACAAAATATCATATCTTTCTATACATACTCTTATTATAAAATTATTAAAAAAACCTTATTTTTCTAAATTTTATTTATTAAAGCCCAAGAATATAAATGACGTAAAAATTATGGTACAAAGAGTAAATCATTATATAGACGAGTATTTGGATAAATGAAAATTATATTAAAAAAAATTAGAAAAATTTATTTTATAATATTTGCTTATGTTATGCTATTCGCCACATCAGTTACCGCACAAATTTATAATGAAATTAAGGTTAGCGGTAACGAAAGATTGTCTGTTGAAACTGTAATAATGTTCTCTGGTTTAAATATCAAAGAAGAAATAAGTATTAAAGACTTAAATTTATCAATTAAAAATCTTTATAAAACTAATTACTTCAAGGATATTAAAATATTAACTGAAAAAAAAATTATCGAAATTTCGATTATTGAAAATCCTATAGTACAGACAATTAAAATTAATGGTATAAAAAGAAAATCAATCTTAGAAGAAATAAATAAGATCACAAAAAAAAGTGAAAAATATCCTTTTTTAAAAAATAAAATTATAGAACAAAACACACTTCTTTTAAATATAGTTAGAGCATCTGGTTTTTACTTCGCTGAAATTGATACAAAGATAATAGACAATGGTAATAATTCTGTTGATATTGTTTATAATTTTAATTTAGGTAACAGAGCCATCATAAAGAAAATCAATTTTCAAGGAAACAAAATATTTAGAGATAGCAAACTTAGAAACGTAATTAAATCTGAAGAAGGAAGCTTCTGGAAATTTATAACATCAGACAAATACCTAGACGAAAGAAAAATAAAAAATGATGAAATTTTACTTAGAAAATATTATCAACGAAAAGGATATTACAATGTAGATGTGAAATCCTCATATGCTAAAAATATCAATAATCAGTATTTTGAACTTATTTTTAATATAGATGCGGGAAAAAAATATTTTTTTAATGAAGTTTCAATAAAAATATCTGAAAATTTTAATAAAGATAATTTTGCAAGAATAAATAAAAAAATTAAAAAATTAAAAGGAAAGATATATTCATCAAAAAAAATAAATCAAATTCTAAATGAAGTAGATAAAATAATAATACAAAAAGAGTTTCTATTTTTAAATACTGAATATACCTTAAATGTAGTTGAAAATAATAAAATTAATATTCAATTTATGTTCAACGATTTAGAGCAGTTTTACGTTGAACAAATTAATATTTTTGGTAATTTCATTACAGAGGAAAAAGTAATAAGAAATTCTCTAATTATTGATGAAGGTGATGCTTTTAACCAAGCATTACTTAATAAATCGATAAATTCAATTAAATCTAGAGATATTTTTAAGTCAGTAGAAGCTATTTCTAAAATTAATGAATTAGATAAACAGAAAAAAATTATAGATATTTTTGTTGAGGAAAGTCCCACAGGTGAAATATTTGCTGGTGCTGGTACAGGTACGTCAGGCGCTACTGTTAGTGCTGGTATTCAAGAAAAGAATTATCTTGGAAAAGGTATTAAACTTGCAACTAATCTTTCTCTTTCAGAAGATGAAATAAAAGGAAAATTTTCTGTAGTAAATCCAAATTACAAAAATACTGACCGTACAGTCAATACAACACTTGAAAGTACAACATCTGACTTTTTAAGCACAGGAGGTTTTAAAACATCTAGAACTGGTTTTGGTGTTGGAACAGGTTTTGAACAGTACGATGATTTATTTGTAAATCTTGACGTATCAGCATATTATGAGAAATTAGAAACAACTTCTACAGCTTCAGCCCAAAAGAAGAAACAAGAGGGAGATTATTTAGAAAATTTATTTACATATAATATAACACTAAATAAATTAGATCAAAATTTTCAACCTACAGATGGTCATTCATTAAGTTTTAAGCAAGTGATACCTATTTATTCTGATGACTTATCTATAGGAAATACAATTAATTTATCAAAATACCATTCTGTATCAGATAATTTAATTTTTTCAGGAAAGTTTTTTTTAAAGTCAGTGAATTCGATCGATGATGATGTTAGAGTTTCTAGAAGAGTATATATACCAAGCAGTAAACTTAGAGGTTTTGAGTCTGGAAAATTTGGTCCAAAAGATGGAAATGAGTATGTTGGAGGTAATTTTGGTTCAGCATTAAATTTAAATTCAACTTTGCCAAATATTTTAAGTGGATATGAGAATATAGATCTTAATCTTTTTTTTGATGCTGCAACATTAAGAGAAGTTGATTATGACAGTTCGTTAGAATCAAGTAAAATTAGATCATCAACTGGTATTTCTGTAAACTGGTTTACAGTAATTGGACCTCTTTCCTTTTCTTATGCAATACCATTATCAAGTGAACCATCTGATAAAACTGAAAGCTTTCGATTTAGAATTGGAACCTCTTTTTAAATGAAAACAATAATTTTTTTTTTAATTTTATTTAATATTTCTACATTTAATCTAAAAGCAGAGATTGTATACATTGACATAAATTTTATTTTAAGAACTTCTGAAGTTGGAAAATCTCTTAATACATATATAGACAAAATTAAAAATGAAGATTTAGTAAAGTATAAAGAAATTGAAAATCAACTTCTTAATAAAGAAAAATTACTTATCGCCCAGCAAAATATTATTAATGAGAATGAATTTAAAAAAAGGCTTGCTGAATTAACAACTGAGGTTCAAGAGTACAGATCGAAAAAAAAAGTAGCATTTGATGAATTAAATAAAATTAAATTAGATAAAACTAAAGAAATTTTGAAAATTTTAAATCCAATAATTACTGAATATGTTGATCTTAACTCAATATCTTTAGTAATACCAAAAAAAAATATTATTGTTGGTAAAAAAAATTTAGATATAACAAACCAAATAATTAAAAGACTTAATGATAATACAAAAAAATTAAATTATTAGATGCCAAACATTTTTTTTAAAAAAAAAAATAAAATTAAAATTAACGATATACTTTTATCTTTACAGTTAAAAAAGAAAAAAAATAATTTTGTAGTAAAAGATATTAAAGAATTAAATCTAGCAACAAAAGATGACATTACTTTTTTTCACTCTTTAAAATATGTTGCTTCATTAAAAAAAACTAAATCTAAATTATTAATTACAAACAAAAAATTTGTTAATTTAATACCAAAAAAAATTACTACTTTGCTAGTAGATAATACTTTACTTGCTGTGGCTAAAATTACTTCATTATTTTATCCATCATCCCTTGATGATATTTATGATCATGATTTAAAAATTGTTACTAAAAAAAAATTTCCGAAATTAAAATTTGGTCAAAATGTTCTTATTGGTAAAAATGTAAGTATTGGTAGAAATTGTTCTATAGGACACAATAGTATAATTGAGAGCAATGTAATATTAGGTGATAATTGTAACATTGGTTGCAATGTTATAATTAAAAATAGTGTTATTGGAAATAATACAAATATTCTTGATGGAGCAATCATTGGAAAGAAAGGTTTTGGTTTTTTCCCTGATAAAAAGAAAAATATTAGATATCCTCATATAGGTGCTGTAATAATTGGGAAAAATGTTGAGATTGGATGCAACAATACAATTGATAGAGGTTCGTTGTCTAATACATTAATTGGAGATGGTACTTTTCTTGATAACCAAGTTCATATTGCACATAATGTTAAAATCGGAAAAAATTGTATAATAACTGGACAGGTTGGGTTCGCTGGCAGCTCATCAATTGGTAATAATGTAATTATTGGAGGTCAAGCTGGTATTTCTGGTCATTTACTTATTGGTGACAATGTTCAAATTGGTGGTGGCAGTGGAGTAATCAAAAATATTCCTTCAAATACTAAAGTGATGGGATATCCTGCTAAAAGTATTAGAAATTTTTTAAAGGAAAATAAATTGAATGACTAATCTTAATAAAAATCAAATAAAGGCACTATTGCCTCACAGGGAACCTATGCTGTTAATAGATGAATTAAGAAATATAAAAAAACTTTTTTCAGCCACAGCAATTGTAAATGTTAAAAAAGATAGTTTTTTTGTAAATGGTCATTTTCCGGGAGAACCTGTTATGCCCGGTGTTTTAATTGTTGAGGCTTTTGGACAAGCTGCAGCTGCATTAACAGCAAATGGCCTAGATAAAGAAACCTATGATAATAAATTAGTTTTCTTAATGACAATAGAAAAAGCTAGATTTAGAAATCCAGTTATACCTGATTGTGTTTTAGAACTAAATATTGAAGCCATAAGATCACATGGAAGAGTTTGGAAGTATAAAGGTACCGCTTTTGTTGGTAATAAAAAAATGGCTGATGCACAATGGGCAGCAACAATTGTAGATAGAAAGTAATAATCAGTAGTAATAGTTGATAAGAATTAAATTTTAAATTTGTTATTTATTATTTGTGATCCATAAAACAGCATTAGTTAATTCAAAAGCAAAAATTTCAGATAACGTAGAGATAGGACCTTATTGTATTATAGGTCCAGAGGTTGAAATTGGGTCCAACTCAGTTTTGCATTCACATGTAAATATAACTGGTAATACAAAAATTGGAAAAAATAACCATATATATCCTTTCTCATCTGTAGGAACTCCTCCACAAGATCTAAAATATAAAGGTGAAAAAAATTCGTTAATTATTGGTAATAACAATAAGTTTAGAGAGTATGTAAACATAAACCCTGGAACAGAACAGGGTGGTGGAATTACTAGAGTTGGAGATAATAATTTATTTATGGTTTACTGTCATGTAGCGCACGATTGTTTGATATCAGATAATATTGTTTTAGCTAATAACGTGCAAGTAGGTGGACATGTTACTATTCAGAATAATGCAATAGTTGGTGGAAGCTGTGCGATACACCAATTTTCTAGAATTGGAGAATCTGCAATGATAGGGGGTATGACTGGTGTTTTAAGTGATGTTATTCCATTTGGTCTATCAATGGGCAATAGAAATAATTTGATGGGGTTAAATCTTATTGGTCTAAGAAGATCAAAAGTATCAAATGAAAATATTAAAAAAATACAATTAGCATATGAAATAATATTTAAAACTCCAAGTTTTAGAGAAAATATAGAAGGACTTAATAGTGATCTTAAAAATAATGAATTTGTCAAAAAAATACTTAATTTTATAAATTCAGATAAAAAAAGACCAATATCGCTTCCACTTAGTAAATAATGATAGGACTTTTTTTAGGAGAAAAAGATTTACCAAACGAAATTGTAAAAAAAATAGAGAGAAAGAAGATAAAATATTTCATTATAGATCTTACAAAAAATAACAAATTTAAAAAAAATAAGAATAGTTTTTTCATTAATATAGGTAAATTTGGTGAAATTCTAAAACTAATTAAATCAAAAAATTGTAAAAAGGTAATATTTGCTGGAAATATAATTAAACCTAAATTATCAAAACTAAAATTAGACATAAGAGGACTGTTTTATATCCCAAGAATAGTTAAAGCATCAAAATTAGGTGATGCTGCAATATTAAAAGTTTTAATAAAAATTTTGTTAGAAAACAAAATAAAAGTTATTAAATTAAATACTTTCAACCCAGAATTAACTTTAAAGAAAGGAGTTTATACAAAAATTAAACCAAATTTATTGGAAAAAGAGGATATATCAAAAGGAATTAGAACATTAAAAAAAATAAATTCCTACAATCATACTCAAGCAGTAATTATAAGAAACAATAAAGTCATTTCTAGAGAATCAAGAAAAGGTACAAAAGAAATGATAAAATCTGTCCCTAAATCCATAATAAAAAAAGGTATTCTAATAAAAATGCCTAAAGCAAAACAAGATTTAAGGGTAGACTTACCAACAATAGGAATAGATACATTTAAAGATTGTAATAAAGTTGGCATCAAAGGGATTGTGGTTAAATCAAATCAAAATATTATATTAAATAAAGAAGTCTGTATTAAATATGCTAATCAAAATAAACTTTTTCTTATTTCTATATGAAAAAAATTTTTGTTCTTACAGGGGAACCTTCGGGAGATAAATTAGCGTCTGAGGTAATATCACAAATAAAAACAAAAAGAACTGATTTAGAATTCTTAAGTGTTGGTGGTACGAACTTAGAAAAGTTAGGTATAAAGACAATCTATGACCAGAAAGAAATCACCTTTATAGCTTTTACCGATATATTATTAAATTTTTTTAAAATAAAACGTAAAATAAAAGATACTGTTAATGAAATCTTAAAATTTAACCCAGATATTTTATTTAGTGTTGATAGTCCAGATTTTACATTAAGAGTAGCAAAATTAGTAAAAGATAAAAATCCAAAAATAAAAATAATTCATTTTATTGCACCCAAAGTTTGGGCATGGAGAGAGGGAAGAGTTAAGAAAATGAAGGAATTTTTAGATCATATTCTATTACTTTTTAAGTTTGAAAAGGAATATTTTGATAAAGAAAAACTGAGTAATACATTTGTAGGTCATCCTTTGTTAGATAAAAAAATTAATAAAAATATCCAAATAGACCAATTTTTAGATAAAAAAAATATTATATCAATTTTTCCTGGAAGTAGAAACTCAGAGATTATTTATCATATGCCAATTCTAATTAATTTTATAAAAAAAATGAATATTAAGGATCCTAATTATAATTTTATATTTCATGCAACCGATAAAAATAAAGAACTAATATTGAGTTATATTTCAAAAGAATCTATACAAAATCTGGAAATTATTAGCGATGATAAAATTAAAACTGCTGTTTTAAAGAAATCAATTTTCGCGGTAGTAAAATCTGGAACAGTTTCCTTGGAAGTGTGTAAAATGAATATTCCATCAGTAATTATTTATAAGATGAATTTTATAAATTTTTATTTAGCAAAATTTCTACTAAATATAAAATTTGTTAATATGATAAATATTATCAATAATAGAGAAGTTATTCCAGAGTTGATACAATCAGAATGTAATGCTGATGAAATATTTAAAAGTGTTTACTATTTTTTAAAAAAACCAGATTTAATTTCCAAACAAAAAGATGAAATAAAAAAAACTCTTGAAACTTTGACCTCTCCGAGCTCTTCATCTGAAGAAGCATCAAATATAATCTTATCCTATATTTCCTAATCTTTTTATTACCTCGTTTTTTCCAAGAGATAATATTATATCATATATTCCTGGACCAAATTTAGATCCTGTTAACATTATTCGTAATGGCTGCCCAACGCCCTTGAAATTTGTATTATTTAATTTTATTAACTCATTCATTATTTGTTCTAAATATTCTCTATTGAAAACTTCTAACCCCAAAATCTTCTCTTTAAATAAATGTATTATTTTTTTTGCTTCATCATTTATCAATTCTTTATCATCATCATTAAAAATAACTTCATCATTTAATATGTATTTAGAATTATTAAATATATCCTCAAGTGTTTTTGCTTTATTTTTTAAAAATGATAAAGAGCTCTTTATTGTATTTTCTTTTTCTTCTGTAATTTTGTCTTTATATGTCTCACAATATTCTTTTAACTTTTTGTACAAGATTTTTTCGTCACTATTTTTAATGTAATATTCATTCATAGAAAGAATTCTGCTCATATCAAGTTTTGATGGTGATTTACCTATTCCCTCTAGGTTAAAAAGTTTTATACTTTCATCTATATTAAAAATCTCCTTATCTTTATAAGACCATCCTAACCTGAGGAGGTAATTTCTAAGCGACTCAGGTAGAATTCCAATTTTTGAGTAATCTTCTAATGTTGAGGCATTGTCTCTTTTTGACAATTTTTTACCATCTATAGTGTGAATAAGGGGTATGTGAGCAAATTGTGGAATATCCCATCCTAGCGCCTCATATATCTGTATTTGTTTAAATGTATTTATTTTATGATCATCTCCCCTAATAATATGAGTCATTTCCATATTATGATCATCAACTGATGCAGATAAATTGTACGTTGGGGTTTCATCATTTCTTAAAATCACAAAATCCTCAATAGTATTATTTTCAATTTCTACGTTTCCTTGAACTAAGTCTTTTAATATAGAAGTGCCAGCTATTTTACTTTTAAATCTTATAACTGGTTTTATATCCTTAGGAGCTTGATCTTCAGCAATATCTCTCCATTTTCGATTATAAACATAGGGAATTTTTTTTTGTTTAGCTCTTTTCTTTTGTTCCTCTATTTCCTCTGCACTACAAAAGCATTTATAGGCATTTCCATTTTCTAATAATCTTTTAGCAATAGCTACGTGTTCACCAATCATTTTTGATTGAATATATTCTTCACCATCGTGTTTAATTCCCATCCATTTTAGAGAGTTAATTATTTGAATTTTATGTTCTTCCTTAGATCTTTCTTTATCAGTATCTTCTATCCTTAAATAAAATTTACCTGATTTATTTTTTGAATATAACCAATTAAATAGAGCTGTTCTTACCCCACCAATATGAAGAGGACCGGTTGGGGAAGGAGCAAATCTAGTTGCTACTTTTTTCATGGAATTTATTTAGACTATTTTACTGAAAGTTTCTATATAAAGATACAAGAATTCCTTGAACTTTCACTCTATCTGGACCAAAAATTTTTGTTTCGTAGTTTCTATTTGCACTTTCTAACGCAACAGTTTTGCCTTTTCTTCTAATTCTTTTTAACATAGCCTCATGATCATCAATTAAAGCTACTACAATTTTTCCATTATCTGCAGTATCTGCTTTTTTGACAATAACAGTATCACCATCATTGATTCCAGCTTCAATCATAGAATCCCCTTGGACCTTTAAACCAAAAAATTCTCCATCTTTTTCAATATTTGCTGGCAGTGGAATTCTTGAAACTTCATTCTGTATAGCTTCAACCGGAGTTCCTGCAGCAATTTTTCCAAGAACAGGGATTTCCGTATTGTTAGAATTATTTAAATTTTCCTCATCTAGTCCTCCCTTAATAACACTTGGAGAAAAACTGTTATAAATATCGTTTGCAGATGCAGTTTCAGGTAACTTAATTACTTCTAATGCTCTTGCTTTGTGGGCTAATCTTTTAATGAAGCCTCTTTCTTCTAATGCACTAATAAGTCTGTGAATGCCAGATTTTGATTTTAAATTTAAAGATTCTTTCATTTCCTCGTATGAAGGGGACACACCTGTAGATCTCAATCTTTTGTTGATAAAGAGAAGCAAGTTTTTTTGTTTTTTAGTTAACATAGAACAAATTAAGTACATCAATGTTCTATAAAAGTTCCTCAATTTATACAACAGCTAAAAAGCATGATAAATCCAGGAAAATTTCTATAAAAGGGAAAAAATATTATTATTTTCTAAATCCTTTAAAAGTGATTCACCAATTAAAAAAGTGCTTATTGAGGTCCTGTTTTTTATATCAAGCAATTCATCTTTTGTTTTTAGACCACTCTCAGAAATTAGAGGGGAAGAGTGATTTGAAACAACATCATATATATCATAAGTTGTATTTATTTCAGTTTTAAGAGTTTTTAGGTTTCTGTTATTTATACCAATTAAAGCATCCGGATATTTTACTGATTTTTCTGCCTCTTCAACTGTATGGACTTCAACAATCACACTCATATTATGCTTTAAAGCCTCCTCGTAAATTTCATCAGCAGTTTTTTCAGAAATACCTGCTAATATGATCAGGACTGCATCAGCACCGTAACTTTTTGCTAAAGGTACTTGAAATTTATCAACAAAAAAATCTTTACAAAGAATGGGTAATTCAATTTTTTTTTTAATTTCAGAAATATGAGATAGATTTCCTAAAAAAAAATCTTCTTCGGTTAATACAGACAAACATGTGACATTCTTAGAATTATATATATTGGCAATCTTAACCGGGTCATAGTCATTTATTAAAATACCTGCAGACGGACTTGCTTTTTTTATTTCAGCAATTATGGATATTTTATTTTCTGAGTTTTTCGTTTGTATTTTCTTTTTAAAATCAAAAAAAACGTCCTTCTCACTTATTGCATGCAATAATCTGTTTTTATCAATTTCAAGTTTTAATTTTTCAATTTTAGTTTTCTTTTGATCAATTATTTTCTGAAGAATATTTTCAGACATTTTGTAAACTTTTTATATATTTAAATGCTGCTCCAGACTTAATAAAACCTCTAGTATAATTAAAAGCAATTTTAAAATCATTATATTTTTCAGATATCATTAACCCTGCTGCAGCATTCAAACAAACAGCTTTTGAAAAATCATTATCTTCACCTTCAAAAATATTTAAAATTTTATCAGAATTAAATTTAGCGTCATCTCCAATTAAATTTTCAAATTTATCAGCATTAATATTTAATTCATTTGGGTCAATTATAAACTCAGATATTTCATTATTTTTTAATTGTACAATATTAGTTTTGGCGTAGGGCGATATTTCATCTAGACCATCTTCACTATTTACAATCCACGCAAATTTTAAATTTAAATTTTTTAGAGCATTCGCAAAAATTTTTAGAAGTTTGTTATCAAAAACTCCAATTACCTGCCGCTCAACAAGTGCTGGGCTGCTTAATGGACCTATCATATTAAAAATTGTCCTTTTTCCTATTTTTTTTCTTGTTGGACCAACATATTTCATTGCCGAGTGGTAATTTGGTGCGAACATAAAGCCAAAATTATTATTTTTAATCTGTTCCTCGATTTGTTTTGGTTCTAAGTTGATATTTATATTTAAGGCTTCAAGAACGTCAGCTGACCCACATTTTGATGAAACTGCTTTATTTCCATGCTTTGCCACTTTAACACCCATACTTGCTAACAACAGCGCTGATGCAGTTGAAATATTAAGAGTATCTTTTCCATCTCCTCCAGTACCACAGGTATCAATGCAATTTTCAACTTTTACTCTTTTTGACTTATCTCTTAATATATATACTCCTCCAGCTATTTCATCTGAAACCTCACCTTTATCTGATAATAAAGTTAAAAAATCATAAATTTGTTGATCACTAGCATCACCATTCATTAAAATCTTAAATGCATCTTTACTTTCATCAAAATTTAAATTTATTTTGTTTTTGAGCTTTTCTAAAAATTGATCCATTTTTACTCTTTTACAAAGTTCTCTAAAATTTTTAAACCATATTTTGTTTTGATACTTTCAGGATGAAATTGAACTCCATGAATTTTATATTTCTTATGCATAACACCCATTATTATTCCATCAGATGTAATAGAAGTAATTGTTAAATCTTTAGATAAAGATTTTCTATCAATTACTAAACTATGGTATCTGGTGGCTGAGAAACTTTTTGGTAAATTATTAAGAATGCCAATTTTCTTATTTATAATATTGCTTGTCTTTCCATGTACAAGTTCTTTAGCTTGAATTATCTTAGATCCAAATATTTGACCAATAATTTGATGACCTAAGCAAACACCAAGAATCGGTATTTTTTTATACAAATTTTTTACTATCTTTAAACAATTTCCAGATTGATTAGGATTTCCAGGTCCTGGAGATATTACAATTTTATTATACCTTTTTTTTAAAATAAAATGATGATCTACTTTATCATTTCTAAAAACATCTACTTTAGAAAAAGATGAAAGATAGTGATATAAATTGAATGTAAAACTATCATAATTATCAATTAAAATTATTTTCATAATCCTTATTCCAAAGCGTTAATTAAAGCTTTTGCTTTATTAACTGTTTCATTAAATTCATTAATAGGTTTGCTATCAGCAACAATTCCTGCACCTGACTGTACGTAAAATTTTTTATTTTTGGAAATTGCTGTTCTAAGCGCAATGCAAGTATCAAAGTCACCATTAGCAGAAAAATAACCAATACCACCAGCATAAACTTTTCTTCTTGTCGTTTCTAATTCATCTATAATTTCCATAGCTCTTATCTTAGGTGCACCTGATACTGTTCCAGCAGGAAAACCAGCCAATAATGTGTCAAATTTACCAAATTTTTTATTAAATATGCCTTCCACATTGGAGACTATGTGCATTACATGTGAATATCGCTCTATCTTAAAACTTTCAGTAACTTTAACTGAGTTAATTTTTGAGACTTTTCCAGTATCATTTCTACCAAGATCAAGAAGCATTAAGTGTTCAGAAAGCTCTTTTTTATCATTTAAAAGATCTCTTTCATAAAATTTGTCTTCTTTTTTGTTTTTACCTCTAGGTCTTGTACCTGCAATAGGTCTAATAGTGATTTTATTATCTCTAAGCCTCACAAGTATTTCAGGACTTGCACCAATAATTTGAAAATCTTCAAAGTTAAAAAAATACATGAAAGGGGAAGGGTTAGTAATTCGTAATTTTTTATAAATATCTAATGGTTCTTTGCTAAGGTCAGTTTCGAACCTTTGACTTAGAACAACTTGAAAAATATCACCTATTTTAATGTAATTTTTAGCCTTTGAAACATTACTAAGGAATTTCTTTTTTGAGATATTTGATTTAACTTTTGGTTTGGAAATCTTGGTTTTAGACTGATTTATATTATAACTATAGTTTGCTAAAAAAATCATTTCTTCTATTTCTTTTTGTATTTGGTCATACTTAACTTTATAATTTTTGATTTTTTCATCAGAAAAACAGTTAACTATAAAAAATAATTTTTTTTCTGCGTTATCGAAAACTATTAAATTTTTTGGTCTCAAAATTCTTGCATCAGGAATTTTAAGATCATTTTTTGTACTATTAGGAATTTTCTCAATATATCTTATTGTATCATAAGAGAAATACCCTGATATAATTGAGCTAATTGGTGGTAATTCACTTGGTATTTTAAAATTAAAATTTTCGATTATTTTCTCAATATTATCTTTTGGCGTTCCTCTTAATTTTTTTCTTTTATTTTCAAAGTTTAAAACACAGTTATTATTATTAAATTCCCAAATTTTATCAGGATTTTTACCAAAAATTGTATATCTACCTTTTATGAAACCTTTTTCTACAGACTCGAAGACGAAGCTATTTCTTACATTTAAAAAGTTATTAATTAAATTTCCTATTTCTTTTAGACCATTTGTTTTTATCGCATGATAAAGAACTTGATTTTTACTCTTTCCATGATTTTTCTTAAATAACTTTAGATCAATATTCAACATTATCTAAAATAATTTTTAACTCTATCAATTGTTTGATTGAAAATTTTTACCTTATATTTTGAATTTAAAGATAGGTCATAAGATGTATAAACATCATTAATAATATCGTTATTTGCCTTAATAGAATATTCTTCAACATTATCATTATTTTTTTCCATATCTGAATAATAAATATTCTTAATTTTTGTGAGAAAAACTTTATTTGTTTCCCCAGTAACTAATGAGAAACTTTCCTTTGGTAATGTGTATAAAAGTTTTAAAGAGTCTGGGTCAAAAATTTCATAATCATTGTTGTTTTTAATAATTATAGTCTTAATATTATTTGTATCTTTTGATAATTTCACAAACTCATCATCATTAAATATCTTTTCGTCAATTTTTTCAAAAAGACTTTTATTAAATTCAAATTTCTTTTTTAAAATTACATTATTTTTAACGTCTTCTAAAAATTTTGGATTGGTATTGTTTGGAATTTTTTTGTTAATATTTGATATTTCAAAAATTAGATAATAATCATTTTTGTCAATTAGTTGTATTTTATCCTGGTTTCTTTTTGAGTAAATCTCTTCAAGTATTTCATCTGAATCATCATTCAATACAAAATTATTAATTTCGTTTAGTTTTAAATTATAAATTTCATTAATTTCTCTAATATTTGATCCGTTTAAAATATTATTTTCTATTTCATCAATTTTTTTAAAAAATTCATCGTTAAACTCATCTATTTCAATTAAATTTTTAGGAGTAATTTTTGCATAAGCAACATCAATAAAATCAATTTTTAAAATTTCTTGATTATTTTTGATGAAATCCTCAACTTCTAACTTAGTTGCAGTTTTATCATGAACTAAGTCTAAATCTAAAAATTCAATCTCAATTTTTTTATTTTCATTGACATATATTTTATTTTTTAAAAAATAAGGTGACTTAATTCCTCCACTAATATAATTAAATAAATTTTTTTTAAGCTCCTGTTTCTTTAATGAACTTTCAAATGTTGAAGCACTTAAGTTATTTTCTAATAGAAATTTTTCATACTTAACTCTTGAAAACTTCTTATTTTCATCAAGTAGAATTGAATTAGTTCTTATTTTATTTGCCAACGCCCCCTCTGACATCGATACGTTTAATTTTTTAATTTCCATCTCAATTAATTTTTCAGATACCAATTCTGATAAAATATTTTCAATAATGTTTTTATCTATGTTTGCTTTTATAATGTCATTTGTAAGTCTTGACTCGTTTATAAAATTTACAAAATCCTTTGATGAGATAGCTTCATTATTAATCTTAGCAACGTTGTTAGTATTACCTCCACTAAAAACACTACCCATGCCCCAAAATACAAATGGAATTATAATAATTCCAACAAGCACTCCAGCTAATTTTGAATTTGAGAAACCTCTTAATTTACTTATCATATTTTATAGTCTTTATTTATTGATCTAAAAAAAAATAAACATATAAATTATATTAATCTTTATGACAAATAATAATATTTATTTCGTTGCTAATTGGAAGATGTTTGGTTCTATCAAATCAGTTAATTTGTTAAATAAAGTAATAAGTTATTCAAAAACAAAGAAACATAAAGCCAAGATCATTTATTGCCCTCCATACACATTGATTAAATCTTTTGTAGATAAAACTAAAAATTCAAATATTGAGATTGGAGCCCAAGACTGTCATTCAGAACAAAACTACGGACCCTTCACAGGAGCTATTAGCTCAAAGATGATAAAAGGTTTAGGGGGAAAGTATGTTATAATTGGACATTCAGAAACAAGAGCAGAAAATGATAATAAAAAAATTAATTTAAAGATTAAGTCTGCACTTAATGAAAAATTAAATATCATTTTATGCATAGGCGAAAAATTGATTGATAAAAGAAAAAACAAAACAAAATATGTTTTAAAAAAACAATTACTTGAAGGTTTAAAAAATTTAAAGAATTTAAATAAAGTTATAATTGCTTATGAACCTGTTTGGTCGATTGGTACAGGCATTATTCCTAGTGAAAATGATTTGAAAAAAAATATTAGATTTATAAGAAACACCTTAAAGATTTCAAAAAAATTTACAAAATCTAAGATTTTATATGGAGGCTCTGTAAACCCAAAAAATATAAAAAATTTAATTAGAATCGATAATATTGATGGTTTTTTGATTGGTGGAGCATCAACTAATGAAAAAATATTTATTGATATAATGAAAAAATCAATTAATTAGGCGTCGTGGAAAACATACTATTAATTATAAATATAATATTAGCAACAATTCTAGTATTACTGGTTTTGTTCCAAAAATCCGAGGGTGGAGCCTTGGGTATTGGAGTTTCACAAGATAACTTTATGTTTTCAAGGTCAGCTGGGAATTTTATGACTAAAGCAACGGCTATTGTTGCAACATTATTCATAATTTGTAGCCTAGGATTGACTATTATTTCACGAGGAGATCTTCCTTCAAACACTTCTGTAATTGATAAAATAGAAGAAAATGCAGATGATGCTCCTAAATTACCTGAAAATAATAATTAATACTTTTATTTTTATAAATCATTGGCTATAACATAATTCCATGGCGCGATATATATTTGTCACTGGCGGCGTGGTTTCATCACTTGGTAAAGGTTTGTCATCAGCATCACTTGGATATTTGCTTAGATCACAAGGCTATAAAGTAAGAATAAGAAAAATGGATCCATATTTAAATGTAGATCCAGGAACAATGAGTCCTTTTCAACATGGAGAAGTTTTTGTAACTGACGATGGCGCTGAGACTGATTTAGATTTAGGTCATTACGAAAGATTCACAAATATCTCAGCCAAACAATCTGACAACATTACTACAGGTAGAATTTATAGTGATATCATAAAAAAAGAGAGAAGGGGAGGTTATCTCGGAAAAACAGTTCAAGTAATTCCACATGTTACAGATAGAATTAAAGAGTTTATAAAAAAAGATATAACAAATGAAGATTTTGTAATTTGTGAGATTGGAGGAACAGTTGGTGATATTGAGAGTTTACCATTTTTAGAGGCTATAAGACAATTTTCAAATGATAATGGCAGATCAAAATCATTATTTATTCATTTAACATTTGTTCCATTTTTAAAATCTTCAGATGAAATTAAAACAAAGCCAACACAACACTCTGTTAAAGAATTAAGAAGTATAGGAATTCAACCTGATATAGTGATCTGTAGATCTCAACAGTCTATTCCTTTAGATCAAAGAAGAAAAATATCATTATTTTGTAATGTGGATATTGCTAATGTTATTGAAACAGTTGATGTAAAAACTATTTATGAAGCCCCAATAAGTTTTTTTAATCAAAAATTAGATAAGCAAGTTTTAAAATTCTTTAAAATAAAATCTAGAAAAGGACCAAACTTGCTACCCTGGAAAAAAATTACAAATATAGTTTTAAAAACAAAAAGGACAGTAAATATTGCTGTCATAGGCAAATATGTAAACTTAAAAGATGCTTATAAATCACTTGATGAAGCCCTTACGCATGGTGGAATTTCAAATAAAGTTAAAGTTAACTTAGTAAGAATTGAATCAGACAAACTTAGATCAAAAGAAATTAAATCAAAATTAAAGAATGTAGCAGGAATTTTAATACCAGGAGGATTTGGTAAAAGAGGAACAGAGGGGAAAATTGAGGCAATTAGATATGCCAGAGAGAGAAAAATACCTTTTCTAGGTATTTGTTTTGGAATGCAAATGGCAATGATTGAGTTTGCAAGAAATATTTTAAAAATTAAAAAAGCTGGCTCAAGTGAATTAGATAAAAAATGTTTTCCAGTAATAGGATTAATCAATGAATGGAACAAAGATGGAAAAATTATAAAAGGAACTGATAAAAATCTGGGAGGAACAATGAGATTAGGTTTATATGAGGCAAAACTAAGAAATAATTCTGCCATAAAAAATATCTATAAATCTAATATGATTAAAGAGAGACACAGACATAGATATGAGGTCAATATAAATTTAATGCAAAAATTTGAAAAAAAAGGTTTAATATTTTCAGGAATTTCTCCAGATAATGAATTACCTGAAATTATCGAACTTAAAAATCATCCATGGTTTATAGGGGTTCAATTTCATCCAGAATTTAAATCTAGACCTTTAAATCCCCATCCTTTATTCTCCTCATTTATTAAAGCTGCAAAATCTTTTAATGGAAAATAGAATAGTTAATTGTAATGGAATAGAAATTTCAAACAAAAATAAAATTTGTTTAATTGCTGGTCCTTGTCAACTTGAAACTGAGCAACATGCTTTGGACATGGCAGGTAAAATTAAAGAAATTACAAGAAAGTATGATATTGGATTTATTTATAAAACTTCATTTGATAAAGCTAATAGAACAAGCTTAAAAGGCAAAAGAGGAGCTGGATTAGAAAACTCTCTACCTGTTTTTGATAAAATTAAAAAAGAAATTAATGTACCTGTTCTTACTGATATACACAACGAAGAACAATGTTCTTTAGTTTCTGCACATGTCGATATACTTCAAATTCCAGCTTTTTTGTGTAGACAAACAGATTTATTAATTGCTGCTGCTAAAACTAATAAAATCATTAATGTGAAAAAGGGTCAATTCCTAGCACCATGGGATATGGTGAATGTAACTAAAAAAATTTCTGATAGTGGCAATGAAAATATTTTAGTGACCGAGAGAGGAGCTAGCTTTGGTTATAATACATTGGTCTCAGATATGAGATCTATTCCCATCATGACAAAAAATGGTTATCCAGTAGTATTTGATGGGACTCATTCAGTGCAACAACCTGGTGGTTTAGGCGAAGAAAGTGGTGGTCAAAGAGAATTTGTTGAGTATTTGTCGAGGGCAGCAGTTGCAGTAGGTGTTGCTGCAATTTTTTTGGAAACACACCAGGACCCTGATAATGCTCCATCAGATGGTCCAAACATGGTCCCTTTAAACAAATTAGACGAGCTAATTAATCAAATTGTAGAAATTGATAATTTAGTTAAAAAGTAATTAATGAGCAAAATCAAAAAAGTTGTAGCCAGACAGGTTTATGACAGTAGAGGAAATCCTACCATTGAGGCTGAAGTATTCTCAAATAATTTAAGTGCATCAGCAATTTGTCCTTCAGGTGCATCAACAGGAACTTTTGAGGCCTATGAAAAAAGAGATAAGAGTAATAAAAAATACTTAGGAAAAAGTGTTTTAATACCAGTTGCAATTGTTAATAAATTAATTTCAAAAAAATTAAAAAATCAAAACATCCACGACCAAGAAAGAATAGATAGTATTCTTATAAAATTAGATGGCACAAAACAAAAAACAAAGTTAGGTGCGAATACAATATTAGCTGTATCCATGGCTGTAAAAAAATTATCAGCAAAAGTAAAAAAAATACCTTTATATAAAAATTTTATTGTTAAAAAAAATTTTAAACTTCCCTTTCCTTTAATGAATATTATTAATGGAGGTGCACATGCTGATAATGGCCTTAGAATACAAGAGTTTATGATTAGACCTGATAAAGCAAAATCATTTAATGATGCTGTCAGAATGTGTTTTTTAGTAATAAACAATTTAAAAGTATTATTAAAAAAAGCAGGTCACTCTATTAATGTAGGAGATGAAGGTGGCTTTGCACCAATGATAAGTGATAATGAGAGTGCTTTAAAGCTTATAGTTCAAGCGATCAAAAAATCAGGTTTTAAAAATGGTAAAGATATGTCTATTTGTTTAGATGTTGCAGCAAATGAATTAATAAAAAAAGGTAAATACTCAATTCATTCTAAAAATTACATAAGTGTTGATCAATCAATTAAAAAATATTTACAACTTATTAAAAAATATCAAATTAAATCAATCGAAGATCCATTTGGTGAAGATGATTGGAAGGCATGGTCGAAATTTGTAAAACAAACAAATAACAAAACACAAATAATAGGCGATGATCTTTTTGTAACTAATCTTGAAAGATTAAAAATAGGCTTTCTAAACTTATCTGCAAATAGTATTTTAATAAAATTGAACCAAATAGGTACTGTTACCGAAACGTTAGAAGTAATAAAATTTGCAAAACTTATTGGTTTTAAAACAATCATCTCCCATAGATCTGGTGATACTGAAGATACATTTATTGCTGATTTAGCAGTAGGCACCAATTCAAATCAAATCAAAACTGGATCTCTTGCAAGATCAGAGAGAATAGCAAAATATAACCAATTAATTCGTATTGAAGAAGATCTTGGTAGATCGGCAAAAATGAATAAAATTAATTAATGTTAGAAAAATTAAAAAAAAACTATTTTATTCTTATCATCACATTCCTGTTTATCTATTTTTTTTTTAATTTATTAGATGGTGATAGAGGTCTCATTTCTTACATGGAAAAGAAAGATATATATGAGCAACTAAAAAATGATCAAACTACTCTAAATAGCAAAATAGAGGATTTAGAGCACAAAAATTCACTTTTAACAGAAAATATAGATCTAGATTTCATAGAAATATTAATCAGAGAAAAGTTTTTATTTGGAAAAGAAGGTGAGACTACCTATATAATAAAAGATAATGGAAATCAAAAATAGACCAAGACACCCTGAAAAAGTTAATAAACCGATTAATCCAATCAAAAAGAAACCAGAGTGGATTAGATCTAAGCTACTAAATAGTAAAGAATTTTTTTTAACTAAAACAGTTATTAATAAAGATAATCTTGTAACGGTTTGCCAAGAAGCAAACTGCCCTAATATTACTGAATGTTGGAGCAAAAGGCACGCAACACTAATGATAATGGGTGACACATGTACAAGAGCATGTGCATTTTGTGATGTTAAAACAGGAAAACCAGAAAAATTGGATCAATTTGAACCAATTAAAATAGCCAATGCAGTTAAAAAATTAAGTTTAAGACATGTTGTTATTACATCAGTTGATAGAGACGACCTTTCAGATGGTGGATCAAACCATTTTCATGATGTTATTGTTGCAACAAGGAAAAAAAATCCAAATACAACAATTGAAGTTTTGACACCTGATTTCTTAAGAAAAGGTGAAGCTTATAAAAGAGTGTTAGAAGCAGACCCAGATGTTTTTAATCATAATATTGAAACTGTTCCAAGTCTTTATTTAAAAGTTAGACCAGGGGCAAGATATTTTGGATCATTAGAACTTTTAAAAAATTCAAAAAAATTCAATAATAATATTTTTACAAAATCAGGAATTATGGTTGGATTTGGTGAAACAAAAGATGAGATAATTCAAGTTATGGATGATCTAAGATCTGCAGAAGTTGATTTCTTAACCATAGGTCAATATCTTCAACCTTCGGCAAAGCACTTTCCATTAAATAGGTATTACCATCCAGATGAATTTAAAGAGCTAGGAAAAATAGCAAAATCTAAAGGATTTCTATTAGTATCTTCATCACCTTTAACAAGATCTTCTTATCACGCTGATGAAGATTTTAATAAACTTAAAAATAATAGAAAAAAAATTCATTAATGCCAAAAGCGTCAGTTAAGAGATTAATTGATAACAAAAAAGACAAACTTATAGAGTTTGTTTTAGATATAGAAAAATACCCCGAATTTGTCCCGTTTTGTAAGGACTCAAAAGTTCATGAAAGAAAAAAAAGGGGGGATATAACACTTATTATAGCAGATTTAACAATAGGAAAGGGACCTTTTATTGATACTTATAAAAGTGATGTGAAATTTAATAAAAAAGAAGACACAATCTTTGTAACAAATATTGACGGTCCACTAAATTATTTGGAAAACAATTGGAAATTTGTTGAGCATGGAAATTTAACAGAGGTAACTTTTGATGTTGATTTTGAAATTAAAAATAAGTTTTTGAATATTTTAATGACTAAATCTTTTCAATTTGGACTTGAAAAGATTGCTGATGCATTTCAAACAAGAGCTGAAAGTTTATAGTATATTTAAAATCATTTTAAGAGCTTGATTTA
Source organism: uncultured Pelagibacteraceae bacterium (assembly GCA_902604795.1). Lineage (GTDB taxonomy): Bacteria > Pseudomonadota > Alphaproteobacteria > Pelagibacterales > Pelagibacteraceae > Pelagibacter. The sequence continues at coordinate 43,230 of CACKZV010000001.1, forward strand.
CGGTTGCTTTTTGAATTGATGTTCTTTTTTTACTTTTAAATAGGTTTTTTTTTACAATTGTTTTACTTCCTTTTTTAAGTCCTATGTAAACTAGACCAACTGGTTTTTCTTTAGTTCCTCCATTGGGTCCTGCTACACCAGTGATAGAAATTGATATATTTGATTTACTGATTTTACTTAAATTTTTAACCATTGATAGACAGGTCTCATAGCTTACTGCACCATGATTTGTAATAGTCTTTTTAGGAACTTTGAGCAATTTTACTTTTGCATTATTCGAATATGTCACGAATCCCATAATAAATATTTTTGAAGAACCACTAATGGATGTAATTGAACTTGCTAAAAGCCCCCCAGTACAAGATTCAGCAAGCGATACTGTTAGTTTTTTTTTAGTCAGCAGCTTTACTATTTTATTAGATAAATTACTCATGAAGTAATAATCATAAAAAAGACAAGGATTGCAACTACATATAAACCTGCACAAACATCATCCATTATAACACCAAAGCCATTCTTAAAGTTTTTATCGTAGTAACTTACAGGATAAGGTTTTGCGATATCAAAAATTCTAAAAAGAATAAACATTATAAAATAAAAGGTTAGAGTTCTTGATGGATTTAATGGTTCGCTATGTGCAATTTCATAAAGGCATATTGGAATTGATTGACCTATAAACTCGTCAATAACTACCTCTTTAGGGTCTTTATTGCTTAAATCTTTAATAAATAAATTTACTGCAAAAAGTGAAATTATAAAAATAGCTACTAAAAAAAATAAAAATATATCTGCTGATACTGAAAATATATGAAATAATATATATAATAAGATAACAGTAACTAAAGAGGCGTAACTACCAGGAATTCTTGGCAATTTTCCAATATAAAACATTGTAACAAATAGAGAATTTATTTTTTTAAGCATAATAATTTAATGAGACAATTACTTCACACGCAATAGCTTTTTCCTTTCCTATTAAACCTAATTTTTCAACTGTTTTACCTTTTAGATTAATTTGATCTTTATTTACTTTTAGCAAGTTAGACAATGATGAAACAATTTTTTTTCTATATTTTGAAACTTTTGGTTTTTCACAAATTAAATTTATATCAACATTATTTATAGAATATCCCTCATCATGCAATTTTTTCAAAATAGGAGAAAGCATATTAGGTGATCTTATATTTTTGTATCTTCTTTTGTTACTTGGGTAAAGAGTTCCAATATCCATTTTTCTCATAGCACCAAGCAAACCATCAATTATTGAATGTAGCACAACATCACCATCGGAATGACCTTGTAACCCAGAATGAAAAGGAATTTTTAAACCCCCGAGGTACAGTTTCTTTTTTTTAACCAATCTATGAATATCAAACCCAATACCATAAAAACTCCTAATATTTAATTTTTCTAAATCTGACTTTGTAGTTATTTTAAAATTATTTTCTTCACCTTTGATAAATTTAACTTTTTTTTTAAAATTTAAACATAATGATGCTTCATCAGTAACTAAATGCTTATTTAATTTTGATATTTTATAGATTGTTTTATAATCGAAACATTGAGGTGTTTGGGTAAATATTAATTTGTCTCTATCTAAATTTTGCAACATATTTCCATCTTTATACTTTGTTGAGCTATCAGTTTTTACGAATGGCACAACCGCTTTATTATTTTTAAGATTAACATGAAGTTTTTTAAGTAATTTAATTGAAAAATTTGGCCGCGCAGCATCATGAATAAAAACATTTTTTATTTTCTTGTTTTTTAAAAAATTTAAAGCTCTTTGTGATGATTGATATCTTTCTTTTCCACCTTTAATAACTTTTATAGATTTATCTCTTATGTTTTTTATAGGAAAATTTGATACAATTATTATTAATTTAAATAATTTTGACTTTAGCGCCTTATCAACCGAGTGCATAAATAAAGGTTTATTTATATAATTTATAAATTGTTTAGGATTATTTGATTTAAATCTCTTACCTTTACCTGCAGCTAGTAGTATAAAACAGTTGCTCATGATTATTATAAAATTTTTTGCAAGATATTTTTAAATTATGTTTGCTTTATTAAAAAGAAATTTGTTTATCATATTAATTTTTATACTAACTATTTCGTTAGCTTTTATCACATTTTTAACTTTTATTGATAAAAGTTTTATTAAACTTAACGAAGACAATCTTGAAATTCTTTTAATTTCCAACATTATTTTAGTATTAATATTTTTTGTATTGATATTTATTGACATAAAGAATTCAATTAAAAATAACATTAATGTTAGAGGATCGGTTGCAAATAGAAAATATATTATTTTTTTTGGACTTTTTACATTAATCCCATCATTGTTAATTGCTATATTTTCACTTTTTATATTCTCATTTGCACTGGATAAATATTTTAATGAAAAAATAACTACAGCCGTGAACAATTCATATGAAATTGCAAAAAATTATGTTGATGAGAAAAGAAATAAAATTGAGTCCGAGATTGTTTTAATTGCTTTCGACTTAAATAAATATTCAAAATTATATAAGTTAAATCCAGAAAGGTTTCAATTAATAATAAATACCCAAAGATATTTAAGAGATATAGACCAACTGCACTTAATCAATGGAAAGGGTAAATTAATTTTATCAGCAACAGACAATAATTATAAAAAAATTGAGGATAAGGCTATGAAAATGGTTAAAAATGACGATAGACCATTAAAAATTATTAATACTTTTGAAAATAAATCTGCAGCTGTAATAAGATTGTCAAATTTTGAAGACACTTTTTTATATGTGCTAAAATATTTTGATAAAAATATTTCTAATTATTTAATTGAATCTGAGGAAGCGGTAAATTTTTACTACACAGTAGAAAACCAGAACCTAGGAATAAGAGTCTCTTTCGCTATAATCTATGTTACGTTAGTGACGCTTTTGTTATTTTTATCAATTACAATTGCCATTAGATTTTCTTCTCGCTTTTTTATATCAATAAATAACTTAATAACAGCATCTGAAAATATAGGAAAAGGCAATCTTGATACCAAGGTTCCTGATCTAAAAGCTGATATTGAAATGGAAAGACTTAATAAAAATTTTAATTCAATGATAGATAGGTTAAAAAACCAACAAGAAAAATTACTTACTAACGAAAGACATGAAGCATGGGAAAATGTTGCAAGAAAACTAGCTCACGAAATTAAAAACCCTTTAACACCAATACAATTGACTATTGATAATCTAAAAACGAAATATTTACCTTATATTAAAAATGAAACACAAGAAAAATATTTAAATAACCTTAAAACTATACTTAAGCAAATAAAACAAATTGAAAACCTTGTAAATGAATTCTCTGATTTCGCTAGAATGCCTAAGCCATTATTTAAACCAAACAACTTAAACAATGTAATTAATGAAAATATTACCTTGGTAAATAAATTTGATAGTTCTATAAAAATTAGATTAGTAAACCATCTTTCAAAGGAAGTAGTATTAAATTTTGATAATGAGCAATTTAATAGATTATTTTTTAATCTTATTAAAAATTCTGTTGAAAGTATTCAAGAAAAAGCTGAAAAAGACAGTAAAACTGTCAAAATTATAGATATAGAAATTAGACAAAGAAGAGATTATATAAACATTAATATTATTGATACTGGAACTGGATTTAAAAATAAAAAAACTAAAGATATTATTAAACCTTATTTTACAACAAAAGAAAAAGGAACTGGATTAGGATTATCAATTGTAGATAAAATTATTAGCGATCATGAAGGGTCAATTAAATTTTTAAATCATAAAAATGGTGCAAAAATTCAAATAATAATTCCATACAAAAAATAATGTCAGCAGAAATTTTAATTATAGACGATAACGCAGATATAAGATTTATTCTTGACGAATTAATTAAAGATGCAGGATATAAGACAAGAATTGCAGCCAATTTTAATCAAGCTTTAACGGAAATTGATAAAAAACTTCCAGATGTTGCAATCATTGATGTTAAATTAGATAAAGGTGACAATGATGGTATTTTGTTGTTAGATCACATAAAGAAAAAAAATTCTGATTTACCTGTAATAATGATTTCTGGCCATGCAAATATAGAGATGGCAGTAAATTCACTAAAATCTGGTGCTTTCGAATTTATTCAAAAACCATTTGATAAAGAAAGACTTTTAAATTTTGTTAATAGAGCAGTAGAAAATTATAATTTAAAAAATGAAAATAAAACCTTAAATACAAAACTTTTTCATACATTTGAATTAGTTGGCAAAAGCTCTAATATTCTCTCTATAAAAGATCAGATAAACAAGTTATCGAAATCTGAGAGTAGAATATTTATTAGTGGACCGACTGGATCAGGTAAAGAATTAATTTCAAGAAAAATACATAAATATTCTAGACGTAAAGATGGCCCATTTGTTGTGATAAATGGTGCACTTTTAGATACAAAAAAATATGAATTAGAGTTGTTCGGAGAAGAGAAGAAAGATGGTTCTATATTTTATGGAGCACTTGAAAAAGCCTCGGGCGGTGTATTATTAATTGATGAAGTTACAGAAATACCACTTGAGACACAGTCAAAAATTTTGAGAGTTGTCATTGATCAAAAATTTAAGAGGATAAACAGCAATCATGATATAAAAGTTGATGTGAGAATTATATGTACAAGTAGTAAAGATGCTCAACAGGAAATAAAGCTGGGAAACTTTAGAGAAGATCTTTTTCATAGATTAAATGTGTTTAATATTAAAATTGACCCATTGAATAAAAGAATTGATGATATCCCAATATTAATAGATTATTTCATAGAGAATATTTGTGAATCTAACAATTTTAAAAAATTTAAAATTATAGATAACAATTATTTACTTAATTACGATTGGCCAGGCAATGTTAGAGAACTGAGAAATTTGATAGAAAGAATAGCCATTTTATCACCTGGTGATGATAACGAAAGATTAATGAATATAATTAAAGAATCTTTATCTAAGTCAATCGAAGATGAATTTTCTGTAACAGAAACCCTTACAGTTCCATTAAAGGAGGCAAGAGAAAGTTTTGAAAAACAATATTTAGTTTCTCAATTAAAAAAATTTAGTGGTAATATTTCTAAAACTGCAAAGTTTATAGGCATGGAAAGGTCAGCTTTGCATAGAAAATTAAAATTACTTGGTGTGAAAGATCTAAACTAATGAATATTATAATTTGTGGAGCAGGTAGAGTAGGATCTACAATAGCAAAAATGTTAATTGACCAAAATCACTCAATTACAATGATTGATCAATCAAGTGAAGACATACAAAGAATAAATGAAACTTTAGATGTTAAAGCAATTGTCGGCAAAGCAACAGCTCCAGCAATATTAGAAAAAGCAAATACCAAAGACGCCGACATGATTATCGCTGTAACAAGAAATGATGAAATAAATATGTTGATATGTCAAATAGCTTTTTCTTTATTTCAGGTTCCTAAAAAAATTGCTCGTATAAGATTCCAAGAATATCTTGATCCAAAATATTCAGGATTGTTTAATAGAGAAAATTTACCAATTGATAATATTATTTCTCCGGAAATTGAGATTGCAAAATCTATTCAACGAAAATTGGAGGCACCTGGAGCTTTAGACAATGTTCCTTTCGCAGATAATAAAATTAGATTACTAGAAATTTTGATTGATGAAAAATGTTCAATCCAAGGAATAAATTTAAATGAACTAACAAAAAAATTTCCAAAATTAAATGCCTACATTCTAGGCGTTATTAGAAATGACAAATTTGTTGTAATGAAAAAAACCGATCAATTACAACTCAAGGATAAAGCTTATGTGGTTGTTAACAGCAGTCAAATGCAAGAAACATTAACCGTATTTGGACATAATGAAAAAATTTCAAATAAAATTTTGATTATTGGGGGTGGAAATATTGGTTTTAATCTCGCTAAAAATATCGAAAAATCATTTGATGCCGCACGGGTTAAAATAATTGAAAAAGATAAAACAAGAGCAGAATATATAGCTAATGAACTTAATGATACTATTGTAATTAATGGTAATGGCTTGGATGAAGATGTTTTAAGTGAGGCTAATATTGATGAAGTTGAAACAGTTTTGGCTTTGACTAATGATGATGAAGATAACCTAATGGTAAGTGTATTAGTTGAAAAATTTTCTAAAGATAAACGAACTATGGCTTTGATAAATAAGCCTAACTATTCATTACTACAATCCTCGTTAAAAATCGATGATTTAATAGACCCAAGAATGAATACAGTTTCAAGTATTTTAAAACATGTTCATAAAGGAACAATTGAAAACGCTTATACAATTTTAAATGGTGAATATGAAGTTATAGAGGCAGATATAATTGAAACCTCTGAGTTAATTAATAAACAATTAAAAGACTCCAACTTACCTGATGAAATTAGAATTGGAGCAATATTAAGAGAAAAAAATGTAATTATTCCAAGCTCGAGTTATGTTTTCCAAAAAGATGATACCGTTGTTCTTTTATCCAAAAGAGATCAATTACCTGTAGTAGAAAACATGTTTAGAATTAGTTCAGTCTAATTTTAATATGACAAAATTTAGTACTCTTTATCTAAGTTCTTTTTTATTTTTGATAAGTGTCTTTTCTTTTTTAAATATTATTTATTCGAATTATTTTGATATTTTTTTTAATATAGAAAATTATATTTACACTTTGTTTCTAGGTCTTATTGTGGGGGGACTTTTATTGTTTTATAATAGAAAAAATACCAAAAAAATTACTATTTATGAAAAAATTTTTACAGTATTACTGGGTTACATTTTATTTCCAATAATAATATCAATACCATATTATTTTGGTATTAAGAATATTTCTTTTTTAAATGCATATTTTGAAGCCATATCTGGTTTTACATCAACTGGTTTTACAATTTTTGAAAATATTAAACAGTTAGATGAAAGCTTAATTTTATGGCGATCAACATCGCAATGGATTGGGGGAATTTATTTTCTTTTTTCTATTTTATTATTGATTGATATTTTTGATAAAAACCTAAAACAATCATTTACTGAATATTTATCTTTTAATTACAACGAAATTTTTAAGCAATCATTTAAAATTATTATAATTTATTCTTCATTAACTTTAATTATATTTATTCTTTTTAAGATTATTAATTTAAGATCTTTTGATGCATTTAATTTATCATTATCAATAATATCATCAGGTGGTTTTTTGCCTGTTAATAGAGTCGATTATTTATTTGAAAGTGACGTAAGTAAAATTATTTTATCATTTACTATGATGCTGTCTTTTTTTAGTTTGTTTTTAGTATATAATCTTATTTTTTTTAACAAAAAAAAATTAAATTTTCTTAGTGAGGATTTTAATCTCTTAATTTATTTATTAATTGTAATTGCTTTTTCATTTGTTTTTTTAAATTCAAGTAATAATTTTCCAACAATTTTAGTTGCTATATCAAGTAGTATTTCAAATATTGGTATTTCATTTAAAGATACACCAAGTAATTTAATATTTATTTTTTTTATTTTGGTTATGATTGGAGGTTCTTTTTTTTCAACTAGTTCAGGTATTAGAGTTATAAAGATTTTAAGTTTATTAAAATTTTCTTTAAATAACCTTCTATCACACACAAAACCAAATCAAATTTATTCAAACAAAGTTGCACTAATAAATGATAACACTCAAAAATCGGATATAAATAAATATTTTTTTTCGATAATTATTTTTGTTATTTCTCTCTCTATATTAACTCTTATTTTGACACTTTCAGATATCCAATTTGAAAATTCATTTAAGCTTTCTGTCCTGACAATAATGAATACAGTTAATTCAAGTATGTTTGAGCTTGCTAATTTTGATTTTTATAATCTTTCTTTTCTAACCAAGATATATTTAATAATTTTTATGATAATAGGTAGAGTAGAGCTATTAACAATACTAATTTTATTTAAAAAATTTCTTTTCAAAAATTAAATTAGTATTATAAGGTATTTTTTTGCGCCCTTAGCTCAGCTGGATAGAGCATCGGTTTTCTAAACCGAGGGTCGGAGGTTCGAATCCTCCAGGGCGCGCCATCTTTAATTGGTCAATATTGATGAGGTTATTTTACCATTGATGGTTGAATTACTTTCTGCTTTACTTGGGAATTCAAAAATAAGTTTTTGAATAATTTGTTAACAAATAAATAAAAAAAAGAGGAAAATAATGTTTAAAATAATAAAACAATTGACTTCTGTAGTTGCTATGTTTGCTGTGCTATTTGCATTTTCAACAGAAACAATGGCTGCTAAAAAGTCAAAAACTCTTGAGAACACAAAAAAAAGAGGTTTTGTAAGATGTGGTGTTTCTCAAGGTCTACCTGGATTTTCAAACGCAGATGAGTCTGGAAATTGGACAGGAATTGATGTTGATGTATGTAGAGCTGTTGCGGCTGCAACATTAGGAGATGCAACTAAAGTTAAGTTCACTCCTTTAAGTGCAAAAGAAAGATTTACTGCACTTACTTCAGGTGAAATTGATATTTTATCAAGAAACACAACTTGGACACTATCAAGAGATGCTGACATTGGTTTAACATTTGTTGGTGTAAACTTTTATGATGGACAAGGTTTCATGGTAAGAAAAGGTTCAGGAATAGCATCTACAAGTGAATTTAAAAATGGAACTTCAGTTTGTACAAACTTAGGAACTACAACTGAGCTTAACATGAGAGACTTCTTTGATTCAAAGGGAATTTCATATGAGCCAGTAGTTTTTGAGAAAGCTGACGAAGTCGTAGCTGCTTATGATGCAGGTAGATGTGATACTTACACAACAGATAAATCTGGTCTTGCTGCACAAAGAACTAAATTATCAGCTCCAGATGACCATGTTGTATTACCGGAAACTATTTCAAAAGAACCATTAGGACCAGTTGTACGTCAAGGAGATTCTGTTTGGGAAGATATAGTTAGATGGTCTTTAAATACGATGATCGAAGCTGAAGAATATGGTGTTAACTCATCAAATGCTGACATGATGAAAACTTCAAACAATCCAGCAATCAAAAGATTAGTTGGTGCTGAAGGTGAGTTAGGTGCAGCTTTTGGTTTAGATAACGACTGGAATTTAAGAATTATCAAACAAGTTGGTAACTACGGTGAAAGCTACAAAAGAAATATAGCAGACACTGGAATTCTACCTGATAGAGGTCCAAATGAATTATGGACAAAAGGTGGAATATTATACGTACCACCAGCAAGATAATTTTAATTCAAATTACATAAAAAGGGCTAGAAATATCTAGCCCTTTTTTTTATTATAGATTCTGATGAACAACATTATAAAAAAATATATACCTCAAATTTTGGCGATACTATTTGTTGTTCTTATTTTTGGGTTTTTAACCCTGAACGCTCAGACCAATATGGATAATAGAGGTATTGATTTTGGTTTTGGATTTTTATCACAAGAGTCCTCATTTGATGTCCAGTTTTCATTAATTGAATATAGTGGATCAGACTCATATGCCAGAGCCTTTCTAGTTGGACTTTTAAACACTTTGTTAGTTTCATTCATAAGCATAATTTTTTGTACAATACTTGGAGTTATAATAGGTGTAGCAAGATTATCATCTAATTACCTAATAAAAAACTCAGCTGCATGGTACGTCGAGTTTTTCAGAAATATTCCGTTACTGCTACAAATCTTTTTTTGGTATTACGCAGCTCTTAGAGCTTTACCTATGCCAGAGAAAGCAAATGCATGGTTTGGGGTAACTTATATGACTGTAAAAGGTTATTACATACCAGCAATGGTATGGGAAAATTTGAATGTATTTTTATATTGTGCCCTTGCAGCAATAATTTCAATAATTGTATTAAGGAATTACGCAAATAAATTAAGAGACACACAAGGTAAACAAATTCCAGTACTCCTTTATTCAGTAGCTCTTTTAATTGTATTGCCTCTTTTGTCATTTTTATTTGGTGGAGTATCTTTAGGATTTGAAATACCTGAGCTCAAAAAATTATCAAAGATTTCTTATATTTATGAAGGCGGAATAAGTTTACCACCGGAATTAATAGCATTAGTTCTAGCACTATCTTTATACACTTCTACCTTTGTGGCAGAGTGTGTTAGAGCCGGTATTGAGGGAGTTAGCAAAGGTCAAAAAGAGGCTGCAGCATCTGTAGGTTTGACACCTAATCAAGTTTTAAAGTTAGTTATTATGCCTCAAGCTTTAAGAATTATAATTCCACCAACAACAAACCAATATTTAAATTTAACTAAAAATTCATCTTTAGCAGCTGCTATTGCTTATCCTGACTTAGTACTTGTATTTGCAGGAACTGCTTTGATGCAAACAGGTAAGGCAATAGAAATTGTTTCAATAACAATGTTAACTTATTTAACTATAAGTTTAACAATTGCTGCAATAATGAATTGGTATAATAAAAAAATCGAAATTAAAGAAAAGTAATGCAAACAATAAATTTTTTAAAACCTAACAGAGATAACATTAAAAATTATTCTATTATTGGCTCATTTTTAGTTTTAGTAAGCTTAATTGACGTCATTTCAAATGCTTTTTTAAAAATAAATTTAACATCTTTTCTACCTGGCTCCTTAACTACATTGTTTCCATTAATCATAGGATTAATCGGATTAAATATGATGAGAATTGATTATTCAGGAAATAAAAAATTAGATTTATTAAATAAAAATATAAACACAAATAATTTTAATGCTTTATTAACTCTATTAATATTATTTTCAATTATAAAAGCTCTTCCTCAATCTCTAAGTTGGATGATTTTTGACGCCACTATTTCAGGCGACTCTAAAGATGCTTGTACAGGCACGGGTGCTTGCTGGACATACATTAAAGTTTGGTTCAGAAGGTTTATGTATGGAATGTATCCCAATGAATTTCATTGGAGAATAAACACTGCATTTATACTAGTCATAGCACTTGGATTTGTTGGATATTTCATGAAGGAAAATTTAAAAAAATATTTGGCATTATATTATGTAATTATTTATCCAGTAATTGCATATTTAGTTATCTACTATTTAATATCTGGTGGATCATTCGGTTTACAATGGGTAGAGACTGGAGCATGGGGAGGATTATCACTTACTTTTATAGTTTCTTTTTTCTGTCTTATTTTCTGTTTCCCACTAGGTATGATATTTGCACTGGGAAGAAGATCTAATCTTCCAGCAATAAAATATATATCTATTTGTTATATTGAATTTTGGAGAGGTGTTCCATTGATAACAGTACTGTTCATGTCATCTGTAATGTTTCCAATGTTTCTGCCTGAAGATTTTTTTATGGATAAATTAGTAAGAGTAATTATTGCAATCACATTATTTGAAGCTGCTTATTGTGCTGAAGTTATTAGAGGAGGTTTACAATCATTACCTAGAGGTCAATACGATGCAGCAAAATCCTTAGGAATGGGTTATTGGAAGATGCATATCTTTGTAATTTTACCTCAAGCGCTAAAATTAGTGATCCCTGGGATAGCAAACACATTTTTAGCATTAGTTAAAGATACACCTTTAATTTTTGTAGTTGGTTTAGCTGAATTAGCAGGTATGCTTGCTTTAGCAAAAACAAATCCAAAATGGCTAGGCTTTGCCATGGAGGGATATATTTTTGCATCAATAGTATTCTGGATTATATGCTATGCAATGAGTAAATATAGTTATAACCTAGAAGCAAAATATAAAACTGAAAGATAATAAATGTCTGACCCAATAATAAAAATTCAAAATATGAATAAATGGTTTGGTGATTTTCAAGTTTTAAAAAATATAAATCTTGAGGTTGAGGCAAATAAAAAAATTGTTGTATGTGGCCCCTCTGGATCGGGAAAATCAACACTAATTAGATGTATTAATAGATTAGAAGAGCACCAAGAAGGAGATATAATTGTTGATGGAAATGAACTATCAGAAAAAACGAAAGATATTGAAAAAATTAGAGCTGAAGTTGGAATGGTTTTTCAACAATTTAATTTATTTCCACACTTGTCAATTTTAGACAACTGTACTCTTGCACCTATCTGGGTTAAGAAAATGCCAAAAAAAGAAGCTCAAGAACTAGCCTTAGACCAACTTAAAAAAGTACAGATAGATGATCAGGCCAATAAGTTCCCTGGACAATTATCTGGAGGTCAACAACAGCGTTGTGCAATAGCAAGAGCATTGTGTATGCAGCCTAAAATCATGTTATTTGACGAGCCAACTTCAGCATTAGACCCAGAAATGATTAAAGAGGTGCTTGATGCAATGGTTAGTCTTGCTAAAGGCGGAATGACTATGATTGTTGTAACACATGAGATGGGTTTTGCTAAAGAGGTTGCTGATGAAGTGATTTTTATGGATGAAGGCATGATAATTGAAAAGGCAGATACTAAAGAATTCTTTGCTAACCCAAAGAGTGACAGAACTAAGCTTTTTTTGAGCCAAATTCTTTAAAATAATTCTAAAGACCTCATAAAAAGTTACTTGACAGGTTTGTAATAATTTAAAAAAACCAATTTTTTTAAAAATTATTTTACTTGCATTAAGTTTTCTATTTAGATTAACTCACATTATTATTTTATTTAAAGAGGGGTCTTGAATGGAAGAAAATTTTAACAAACATCTTGGCAATAAGCTCAAGCTAAGAAGATTAGCATTAGGTTTAACTCAGACTAAAGTAGCAAAAGCTATAAACGTAACATTTCAACAAATTCAAAAGTATGAAAAAGGGACTAACGGTGTAAGTTCAATTAGATTATTACAACTTTCTAATTATTTAAAAGTTCCAATAAATTATTTTTTTGAAGATTTTTCAGAATATTTAGTAAATCTTGACAAATCAAAAGAGGGACACATGAATGTAAATTATAACTTCTTAGTTAAAGTTTATTCAGAGTTAACTCAGGATCAAAAAATTAAATTCGGAAAAAATTTACAGATAGCGCAAATAAATACTTCTAAAGCTGTTTAATTGATTTGGCTCCTCGGGCAGGACTCGAACCTGCGACCAATTGATTAACAGTCAACTGCTCTACCAACTGAGCTACCGAGGAATATTTTCTCACAACTTACTTTTTTTAAAATTTATCTCAATACTTATTTTGGAGGCAACGCCCGGAATCGAACCGGGATACAAGGATTTGCAATCCTCTGCGTAACCATTCCGCCACGTTGCCATCAAATATAAAATATTTGGTAATCGATATTTGTATAATTCATTTTGATCATTAGTCTATAAATTTAGCAATGATTTTCATTATTGTTTATTAATTTGATTAATTTATAAAACAATTTAATGAGTTTTGATAAATATGAGCATAAAAATGTAGAAAATAAAATCTACGATTATTGGGAAAAAAATGATTTATTTAAACCCAAAGAAAATTCAAAAAAATTCTCAATTGTAATTCCACCACCGAATGTAACTGGAAGTCTCCACATGGGGCATGCTTTAAATAACTCAATTCAAGATGTTTTAACTAGATTTCATAGAATGAATAATTATGAAACTTTATGGCAACCAGGAACAGATCATGCCGGAATTGCAACCCAAGCATTAGTTGAAAAAAAACTTACAAAAGAAGGGGTTAAAAAAAATGATTTGGGTAGGGAAAAATTCATAGAAAAAGTGTGGGAATGGAAAAACGAATATGGAGATATTATAATAAACCAACTTAAAAAACTTGGATGTTCTTGTGATTGGTCTCGTAATGCATTCACAATGGACGAGAATTTATCCAAATCAGTCATAAAAGTATTTGTTGATCTTTATAATAAAAAATTAATCTATAAAGCAAAAAAACTTGTAAATTGGGATGTTGTTTTAAAAACAGCAATATCTGATTTAGAAGTTGATCAACGTGAAGTAAATTCTCAACTTTATTATATAAATTATCCTATAGAGGGATCAGATAAATTTATAACAATTGCAACAACAAGACCTGAAACTATGTTGGGAGATACTGCAATAGCTGTAAATCCAAAAGACGATAGATTTAAAAATTTAGTAGGGAAGTTTGTAATTATTCCTTTAGCAAATAGAAAAATAAAAATAATAACAGATGATTATGCAGATCCTGAACAAGGAACTGGTGCAGTTAAAATTACTCCAGCACATGATTTTAATGATTATGATGTAGGTATAAGAAACAAGTTAGAGGTAATTAATATATTTACTCCCGATGGAAAAATAAATGACAATGCACCTGACCCATATAAAGGTTTAGATAGATTTGCTGCCAGAAAATTAATATTACAACATCTTGAAGAAGGAAAATTTTTAGAAAAAATAGAAAAGTTAGTAAATAAAGTTCCTTACGGCGATAGATCTAATTCTATTATTGAACCTTATTTAACAGAGCAATGGTTTGTTGATGCAAAAACTTTAGCCATTAAAGCAAAAGAGGTAGTAAATAGTGGTAAGACTAAATTTTTTCCTGAAAATTGGTCAAAAACTTATTTTCAATGGATGGATAACATTGAGCCTTGGTGTATTTCTCGTCAATTATGGTGGGGACATCAAATTCCAGCATGGTACGGGCCTGATGGAAAAATATTTGTAGCTGAAAACGAGGATGAGTGCAAAAAACAGGCAAAAGAATTTTATTCAAAAGATGTGGAATTAAAAAGAGATGAAGATGTTCTAGACACTTGGTTTTCATCTGGTCTATGGCCATTTGCGACTTTAGGTTGGCCAGAAAAAACACCAGAAGTTGAAAAATTTTATCCTACTAGTGTTCTAGTTACTGGTTTTGATATCATATTTTTCTGGGTTGCTAGAATGATAATGATGGGAACTGAGTTTTTAAAAGAAGAGCCTTTTAAAAATATATACGTTCACGCACTTGTTAGAGATGAAAAGGGTCAAAAAATGTCTAAATCAAAGGGTAATGTAATAGACCCTTTAGAACTTATCGAAAAATATAGTGCTGATGCTTTAAGATTTACTTTATTATCAATGGCATCACCTGGTCGTGATGTAAAGTTGTCAGAAGATAGGGTTAAAGGTTATAGAAATTTCTTAAATAAAATTTGGAATGCAAATAATTTTTTAACACAAAATAAGTGTGATTTTGGTGATGTGAAAAAACCTGAAAATATAAACTTAACAATTAATAAGTGGATACTATCTGAGCTTGTAAAAGTTAAAAACGACACAAAGAATAGTTTAAAAAACTATAGATTTGATGAAGCAGCTAAAATTATTTATCAATTTGTATGGCATTCATTTTGTGATTGGTATTTAGAGTTATCCAAAACTGTTTTAAACTCTGAAAATGAGGAAGATATTAAGGAGTTAAGACAAACATCATCATTTGTTTTTAAGGAAATTTTAATAATACTTCATCCATTTATTCCATTTGTAACCGAAGAGATATGGTTAAGTAATAAGCTAGATAAAGATGGAAAAGATTACTTGATGCATGCCAATTGGCTAGATGATGATTATCATGAAAAAAAATCTTATGATGAGATAAATAATATCATCAATTTTATTACATCAATTAGATCATTTAAAAATGAATTAAATATAAGTCCTGGATCATTTATTGAAATTTCAACAGCAAATACAAACAAAGAATATAAAAACTTTTTATCTTCTAATGAAAATATAATGAAAAAAAATGGAAGAATTAAAAATTTTCATGAAAAAGATTTAGACAAACCTTCAGCAAGTATAGTTATAAGTGGTGAGTTATTTAAATTATATTTTGATGAAGATGTTGATTTAAATATGATCAAATCAACATTAGAAAAGAAAATTTCAAAAATTAGTGAAGAGATGAAAAAAATTGATGTTAGATTATCAAATAAATCCTTTGTGGATCGTGCACCACAAAATATAGTAGAGCAGGAGAAAAGCAACTTTGCTAATCTTGAAAAAGATGTTAAAAAAATAGAATTAACTCTAAAAGGTTTATAATGAAAAAATTTAATAAGAAAAAATTACCAAGTAGACACACAACAATAGGTGCAGATAAAGCCCCTCAAAGATCATTTTATTACGCAATGGATTTAACAGAAAAAGATGTAGCAAAACCATTTGTTGGTGTTGTTTCAACATGGAATGAGGCCGCTCCTTGTAACATAAATTTAATGAAACAAGCTCAATCAGTTAAAAAAGGAGTTAAAGCTTCAGGTGGAACTCCAAGAGAATTTTGTACTATTACAGTAACTGATGGTATTGCGATGGGTCATGAAGGAATGAAGTCATCATTAATATCAAGAGATGTGATAGCAGACTCAACCGAACTTACAGTTAGAGGACATTGTTATGATGCATTAGTTGGATTAGCAGGCTGTGATAAATCATTACCTGGTTTAATGATGTCGATGGTACGTTTAAATATTCCAAGTGTATTTATATATGGTGGATCAATTCTCCCTGGGAGATTTAATGGAAAAGATGTAACCGTTGTAGATGTATTTGAAGGTGTTGGAAAATATACATCAAAAAAAATGACAGCTCATGCATTAAGAAAATTAGAATTAAAAGCATGTCCAAGTGCAGGTGCTTGTGGTGGACAATTTACTGCAAACACAATGGCATGTGTTTCTGAAGCAATAGGATTAGCTTTACCTTTCTCAGCAGGAACGCCAGCGCCATATTTAGAAAGAAATAAATATGCAATAGACAGCGGTAAAGCTGTAATGAATTTATTAGCAAAGAATATTAGACCTAGAGACATAGTAACAAGAAAAGCTCTTGAAAATGCAGCAACAATTGTTGCAGCAACAGGTGGATCAACAAATGCAGGTTTACACTTGCCAGCTATTGCAAATGAAATTGGAATTAAATTTGATTTAATGGATGTTGCAAAAATATTTAAGAAAACTCCTTATCTTGCAGATTTAAAACCTGGTGGAAAATATGTTGCAAAAGATATGTGGGAAGCAGGAGGAGTTCCAATGTTATTAAAAACTCTAATGGATGGTGGTTACATTCATGGTGATTGTATGACGGTTACAGGCAAAACCATGAGAGAAAATTTAAAAAATGTTAAATTTAGAACTAATCAAAAAGTAATGAGATCTTATCAAAATCCAATTTCACCAACAGGAGGAGTAGTTGGATTAAAAGGAAATTTAGCTCCAGAAGGTGGAATTGTGAAAATAGCTGGTTTAAAAAAATTACAATTTACAGGAAGAGCCAGATGTTTTGATAATGAAGAGTCTGCGTATAAAGCAGTAATAAACAGAAAATACAAAGATGGAGACATCATTATAATTAGATATGAGGGACCAATAGGAGGTCCTGGAATGAGAGAAATGCTTCAAACAACTGCAGCAATCTACGGTCAAGGAAAAGGGGAGAAAGTAGCCCTTATTACAGACGGTAGGTTCTCTGGGGCTACCAGAGGCTTTTGTATCGGTCATGTGGGCCCTGAGGCCTCCGTAGGCGGTCCTATAGCCCTTTTAAGGAATGGGGATATCATCGATATAGACGCTAAAAAGGGCACAATTAACGTAAGACTTACAAAGAAGGAATTAAGTGCAAGACGTAAAAAATGGAAACCGAGAAAAGTGAATTTTGGTAATGGTACATTATGGAAATATGCACAAACGGTTGGACCAGCTTATAAAGGTGCACCAACTCATCCAGGTGGTAAAAACGAGGTTAGAACGTACGCTGATATTTAATGAAAATTAGACCTGTAATACTTTGTGGTGGCGCAGGAACAAGACTTTGGCCAGATAAAAAAAAACATCAAGCAAAACAATTTATTGATTTTGGTGGATGGAGTTTAATTCAAAAAACTTTAAAAAGAATAAATAAATCAATCTTTGATTTTCCTATAATCAGCACAAATTTAAAATACTTAAAACATGTCAAATTAGCTTTAAAAAAAAGTAAAATTAAAAAGTTTAAAATAGTTTTAGAACCAGCGAAAAAAAATACCGCACCAGCAATCCTTGCTTCAGCGATGATAAAGGATATTCCATTAGAGCAACCATTAATGTTTTTTGCAGCAGATCATTTAATTGAAAGGTCTAATATTTTAAATAAATCCCTTTTAAAAAATAAACCAAATTTAGATAATCAAAATTTATTTATTTTTGGAATAAAACCTACAAATCCATCAAGTGAATATGGATATTTTTTAACTAAAAAAATTAAATCTATAAATAAAGTTACAAAATTTATTGAAAAACCAAAATTATCAAAAGCAAAAGAAGTAATTAAGAAAAAAGGTTACTGGAATTCTGGTATGTTTTATTTAAGAAAAGACTCAATAATCAATAATTTTAAAAAATATCAAAATAAAACTTACAAAAGTTGTGTTGAGGCTATTAAAAAAGGCAAATATAAAAATAATACCTACTACTTAAATAAAAGAGCTTTTGAAAAATCAATCGAGAAATCTTTTGATTATGCAATACTTGAGAAAACAAATAAAATTAATGCTATTAAATTAGACATTCCTTGGTCTGATCTTGGTAGTTGGAAAGAAATTCTAAAGATATATGATAAAAATAAAAGAAAACACTTCAAGAAAAAGAATGTTTTTTATAGACCATGGGGGAGTTATTTAAATTTATTCGAAGGAAAAGAGTTTTTAATTAAAGAATTATCAGTTAAACCTAAAGGTATATTAAGTCTTCAAAAACATCACCACAGAGCAGAACATTGGTTAGTTACAAAAGGTAATCCAAGAATAACTTTAAATAAAAATATCATTAATATAAAACCTAATGAACATATTTTCATTCCATTAGGAGCAATTCATAGAATACAAAATCCTGGAAAAAAACCTGTAAAAATTATGGAAGCCCAAGTAGGTTCTATACTTAAAGAAACTGATATTGTTAGATATCAAGACATTTATGGTAGAGTTAAATAATTAACTCTTAATGGATAATACTGTTTTCATATTAGTTCTTATAGCAGCTATTACACATGCTACATGGAATGGAATGGTTAAGAAACATTCTGATAAAGTTATAGCTTTATCTGGAGTAATTTTAGGTCGTCTACCATTAGCTTTAACAGCAATAATAATCTTACCTTTACCTACATATGAGAGTATGCCTTATTTAATTGTAAGCATTATTATTCACCAAGCATATCAATGGTATCTTTTAAGTGCATATGAACTAGGAGATTTAACAAAGGTTTATCCGATTGCACGTGGAACTGGACCTTTGGTTGCAACTATAGTTTCAATTTTATTTTTAGGTTTGGTGCTTGATAATTTTATTATTCTTTCAATTTTAATTATTTGTTTAGGAATAATTTTTTTAAGCTTATTTGATAAATCCAAAAAAAACTCAAAAATAATCCAATATTCACTATTAACTGGTTTATGGATTGGATTATATTCTGTGATAGATGGTTATGGCGCAAGGGTAAGTTTGTCAGCTATTTCCTTTATTAGCTGGGTGTTTGTTATAAATGCATTACTGCACACATTTGTAATGCGTTTAAAAGATGAGAAAAATATCATTCAAAGATTAGCAAAATATGGAAAAAAGATATTTATATTCGGTGGTTCACTTGATTACTTCACTTATATAACAGTAGTATGGGCGTTTACTAAAGCACCAATACCAATTGTTGGTGCATTAAGAGAAACGAGTATTTTATTTTCTATTTTAATTGGATATTTCTTTTTAAAAGAACAAATAACTTCAAAAAAAATTATATCTATTTTATTAATTGTTATTGGTGTAATAGGAATTAAAGTATTTTAATTGTAATTAAATGGAACTTTTAACAATCATCTTATTAATTATCGTAGGGATTTTGGCTTTCTTGTTGCTTAAAAAAGAAAGAGTTCTAGGTATCAAAACTGATGAAAATAAAACTGAAGAACAAGTAAAAGTAATTGAAAGTAAAGATTATAGAAAAAATATCTACGATTTATTAAATTATATACCAGAGGGAATAATAATATTAGATAAATCAAAGAAAATTATATTTAGTAATAATTCAGCAAATAATTGGTTTCAAATAAAATTAAATGAAAATATTAGCGGCTATTTAAGAAATCCTGATTTATTAATTTCAATTGATAAAGCATTTGATGGTAAAAAAGTTACAGATTTTGAAATAGAAATTAGAAATCAAGCTGTTTTAAGATTAAATATTACTATTTATCTTGACCAAAATAATTTATTTTTTGACGAAAATTCATGCTTTTTATTTATTAGAGACTTAACTGAATTTTATAAATTCCAACAACTCAAATCAGATTTTGTTGCTAATGTTTCTCACGAGCTAAGAACTCCTTTACAATCAATAAAAATGGGTCTTGAAACCTTTGAAAATAACCCAGATATAAAACAAAATTCAGAGGCAAATAATTTATTACCAGTTATGATTTCCCAGTCAGAGAGAATGGAAAATCTAATTCGAGATTTACTTTCTTTATCAAAAATTGAATTACAAGAACACATAAGACCAACTCACGAGATAGATTTAGTAGAGCTGATTGATTATGTAATTAAAACATATGAAAAAATATTAAGTAAAAATAAAATTAAACTTATATTTAATAAAATTGATAATTGTAAAATAATAGGTGACAGAGATAAGCTTATTGAAATATTCACAAATCTTATTGATAATTCGATTAAATATAGTGATAAAAATAAGGAAATAATAATTACAGCAAAAAAAGATGGGGATTTAATTATTATTTCCGTAGCAGATCAAGGAATTGGAATTCCAAAAGAATCAATTCACAGAATCACGGAAAGATTTTTCACGGTAGACCCTAGCAAAAGTCGAAGCGTTGGAGGAACAGGATTAGGTTTGGCAATTGTGAAACATTTGGTTTCTCAACATAGAGCAGAATTGAACATCAACAGTATTGAAAATCAAGGAACAACAATAGATATCAAATTCAATTCTTTATAATACAACTAAAAAGTTAGTCTTTGTAATAAAAGTTTAACGTTCCTTTAATAAAATATAAAAGAATCAGATTTATTTATTTAAGCATAATAAATTCTTAAGGAGATAAATGAAAAAAATAATAAATGTATTTTTAGGATTTCTTATAGTTTTAAGTTTTACAACAACTAGTTATTCAAGAGATCAAATTAAAATAGTAGGATCGTCCACTGTTTATCCTTATGCAACTGTAGTTGCTGAAAAATTTGGTAAAAGTGGTAAGTTCAAAACTCCGGTTATAGAAAGCACAGGAACTGGTGGTGGAATGAAATTATTCTGTGCAGGTGTTGGTGCAAATCATCCAGATGTTACAAATGCCTCCAGAGCAATTAAACCAAAAGAAATTGAATTATGTAAAAAAAATGGTGTTACTGAAATTATAGAAATAATTGTTGGTAATGACGGAATTTCTTTTGCTCATTCAGTGAGCGCTCCAGATGCTGATTTTACTAAAGAGCAATTATGGAGAGCCCTAGCCGCTAAAGTGGACATCGATGGTAAACTTTTAGAAAATCCTTATAAAAAATGGAGTGATATAGATGCAAATCTTCCAAACAAAAAAATTGAAATTTTAATAGCCCCTCCAACATCAGGAACTAGAGATGCTTGGAATTCTTTAGTAATGACTAAAGGATGTACAAAAACTGCAAAATCTCTTTATGAGTCAGCAGGTAAAAAAGCTAAAAAAGAATGTGCTAAAATACGTGAAGATGGATATGCCGTTGAAGCTGGCGAAAATGATACGCTTATAATACAAAAACTCTCATCAAATCCTGATGCTTTCGGTTTTTTTGGTTATAGTTATTTGGTTGCAAACAAAGATAAAATTAAAGCTTCATCTGTAGATGGTGTGCAACCATCATTAGAAGGAATTCAGGATTATTCATACCCAATTGCTAGGCCATTATTCTTTTATGTTAAAAAGGCTCATGTTGGTGTTATACCTGGTATTAAGGAATTTCTTAAAGAATTCACTTCAAAAAAAGCCATGAGTAACAGAGGTTATTTAGCTAAAATTGGATTAGTTCCTCTAGCATCTGACAAGTACAAAGCAACACGAACAGCAGCTCTAGATCTTGTTACTATAAGCATTAACTAGACTAATACTCAAAATTAAAAAAAAAGGCTAAATTCATTGGCCTTTTTATTCAATTACTAATTTAATTTGTAATAAATCTGTAACAAATTAAATATATCAAGTTGTTTGAATGAATTTCGTTCTTATTTTTTTAATAGTAATATTTTCATCATCTTTGTTTTTTTACGGTAAGTCAAAGACAAAAAGTATATCTATTGAGAGAAATATTAAATTAAATGCACTTCCAAAATTTTATGGTTATTATTTAGTTCTATGGAGTTCAATACCTGCATTAGTTTTTTTATTAGTTTGGTCTTTATTTGAACCTGTAATTATAAAATCAATTATTATTGAGACAGCCGCAAATCAAGGAGCAATTTTTAATGATAAAAATGAAGCTAACTTAATTTACGAAAAAATTAAAGCAATTCATTTAGGTACTTATTTTGGTGATATTGACACTATCTTAAAAGAAAGCGCGATATCATATTCAAAATTTTTAAATATTTTTACTAATTCTAAAATAGTTTTAATTTTTGTAACAATTATTGCTTCAGTTATTTTTTCATTAAAAAAAATTAAAAATAATAATAAAGCAAGAGAAGATGTCGAGAAAATTTTAAAAGGTTTGCTTTTTGTTTCATCCTTAATTGCTATTCTTACGACTTTAGGAATAATATTCTCATTATTATTTGAAAGTATAAAATTTTTTTCAGTAATAAATATTTTTGACTATTTATTTGGTACTAATTGGAGCCCTCAAAGAGCCTTTATCAGGGATGCATCTGCAATAACGGCTGCAGAATATGATGAATTAAGAGATGCATTTGGATTTGTACCATTGATAGCTGGAACTTCATTTATTGCATTCATTGCTATGTTTGTTGCTGTACCTATTGGATTATTTTCAGGAATATACATGGCCGAATATGCTTCCTATAAAATAAGAAGAATTTCAAAACCAATCATTGAGATACTTGCTGGAATACCTACTGTTGTTTATGGTTTTTTTGCAGCTTTAACCGTAGGACCATTCTTTAGACAAATAGGTGAGAGTATTGGTTTAACAGTTTCCTCGGAGAGTGCTTTAGCTGCAGGTCTGATTATGGGAATAATGATTATACCTTATATTTCCTCTTTATCTGATGATGTAATTAATTCAGTACCACAATCACTTAGAGATGGTTCCTATGCTGTTGGCGCAACTAAATCAGAAACGATAAAACAAGTTGTAATTCCCGCAGCATTACCTGGAATAATTGGATCAGTATTGTTAGCTGTATCAAGAGCTATTGGTGAAACAATGATTGTAGTTATGGCAGCAGGATTAGCAGCTAATCTCACCATTAACCCACTTGAGTCAACAACAACAATTACAACCCAAATTGTAATGATACTCGTTGGTGATCAAGAATTTGATAGCCCAAAAACGCAATCAGCTTTTGCATTGGGATTGACACTATTTGTTGCAACATTGATTTTAAATTACATAGCTCAGAGAGCTGTGAAAAAATATAGAGAGAAATATGACTAAAGAACAAAGATTAAAAAAACGACATGCTGCTGAAAAAAGGTTTAGATTGTATGGTCTCACATCAATTTTGGTTGCTTTGGTTTTTGTACTTATATTAGTAAATAATATTTTTTCAAAAGGAAGTTCTGCATTCATGAAAACAGTCATTAATGTAGAGGTTTTCTTTGACCCAGAATTAATTGAGATTGAAAATGGAGCACCAGAGGAGAATATAAGGGAAGCAGATTTTTATGATATTACAATTGAAACTCTTCTTAAAGCATATCCAGCTAAAAATTTAGATGAAGAAAATGAATTAATTGATTTATTTACAACCGATGCTGAAATTGAAATTAAAAAAGCTTTTTTAGAAAATAACAACTTAATAGGAAAAAAAATTAACTTAGAAATAACGGCATCAGACGATATAGATCAATTGCATAAAGGAAATTACCCAAGGAATTTACCAGAGGATAGAAGAAGAATTTCAAATTTTCAGCTAAAAATTTATGACAATCTTTTAAAAAATAATAAAATAAACAAAAATTTTAATAATTATTTTTTTAATAATGGGGACTCCAGAGATCCAGAGCTAGCTGGAATTGGAGGGGCTTTAGTTGGATCGTTCTATAGCATAATCATATGTCTATTGTTAGCTTTTCCAGTTGCTGTTCTTGCTTCAATTTATTTAGAAGAGTTTGCTCCAAAAAATAAAATTACAGATTTTATCGAAATAAACATTAATAATTTAGCTGCAGTACCTTCAATTGTTTATGGATTGCTTGCTCTACAAATATTATTAGCTACTATTCAGTTACCTAGATCTACTCCATTAGTTGCTGGTATTACATTAGCCTTGATGACATTGCCAAGAATAATTATTCCTTGCAGGGCATCTTTAAAAGCAGTTCCACCCTCGATAAGAGAAGGTGCATTGGCAGTAGGCGCATCAAAGTTTCAATCTGTATTTCATCATGTAGTTCCATTATCGCTACCAGGAACATTATCAGGAACAATTATTGGTTTAGCACAAGCATTAGGAGAGACTGCACCATTAATTTTGATTGGTATGGTTGCTTTTGTTGTTGACATTCCATCAACTCCAATTGATCCATCATCCTCGCTACCTGTGCAGGTATATTTGTGGTCAGAGTCAGCTGAAAGAGGTTTTGTTGAAAAAACATCAGCAACAATTATGATGCTATTGAGTTTTTTAATTGTTATGAATTTTATAGCAGTATATTTAAGACAAAAATTTGAAAAGAGATGGAATTAAATGAGTGAAGTAAAAATCAAATCTAATAATTTAAATGTGTTCTATGGAGACAAACAAGCTTTATTTGATGTAAACTTAGATTTGAATGAAAAAGAAGTAACTGCATTAATTGGTCCATCTGGGTGTGGTAAATCAACCTTCATAAGATGTATAAACAGAATGAATGACGTAATTGATATTTGCAAAGTTACAGGAAATATTGAGATTGACGGTGTAGAAATTAATGATGAAAATTTAGACGTCGTTTCCTTAAGAGAAAGAGTTGGGATGGTGTTTCAAAAACCAAATCCATTTCCTAAAAGCATATACGATAATATTTCATATGGTCCAAAGATACATGGCAAGGGAGAGACAAAAAGTGAGCTAGATGAAATAGTTGAAAGAAGTTTAAAAAAAGCTGCTTTGTGGGAAGAGGTTAAAGATAGGTTAGACGAACCAGGTACTGGATTATCTGGAGGTCAACAACAACGACTTTGTATAGCTAGAGCAATATCAGTAAATCCAGAAGTAATTCTAATGGATGAACCATGTTCAGCCTTAGATCCAATAGCAACAGCCAAAATTGAAGAATTGATTGATGAACTTAAGAAAACCTATACAATAGTTATTGTTACCCATTCGATGGCTCAAGCAGTTAGAGTTTCACAGAAAACTGGCTTTTTTCATCTTGGAAAATTAATTGAGGTAGGAAAAACAGAAAAAATTTTTAAGAACCCTGACAATAAAATGACACAAGATTATATTACAGGTAGATTTGGATAAACTATGAGTAACGAACATACAGTAAAGTCATATGAAGAAGAATTACAATTTCTTGTTGATTCTGTAATTAAAATGGGAAGTTTAACAGAGTCTCAAATGGTAGACTCAATGGACGCTATCATCAAAGTTGATAAAGATTCTATTGATAAAATTATTAAAAGTGATGATGAAATTAATAAATTTAGATCAAAAATAGATACTCAAATTATGACATTACTAGTCAAAAGAGCTCCTATGGCTATTGATTTAAGGGAAACAATTAGTTCTTTAAAAATTTCACAAGACTTGGAAAGAATTGGAGATCTATCTAAAAGTAATGCTAAAAAAGTTAAACCACTACCACTAGATTTACCAGAGGAATTACTTTCAAATTTAAAAAGATTAGGTGAGTTGGTTATAAAACAGTTAAATGATGTATTAGATAGTTATGTTAACAAAAATTACGATAAAGCCAAAGAAGTTTGGGAAAAGGATGAACAAGTTGATGACCTTACCTATATTGCAATGGAAAGTGTTATTGATTTTTTATCTAAAGATAAAAAAAATTTAGATTTTTCTACACATCTTATATTCGCAACAAAAAACTTAGAGAGAGCAGGTGATCATATTACTAATATTGCAGAGTCTATTTGTTACTTAATTAAAGGCGAATATCTAAAAGGAAGCAGACCAAAAGGAAAAGTTATCCAAGAATAAAATGAATGGCAAAATATTTATTATTGAGGATGAGCCTTCAATAATACAATTAGTTCAACATAATTTAGAAAAAGAGGGTTTTTTAGTAGCTTCATCTACCAATGGTAATGATGGTTTAAAAGATTTGAAAAAGTTTGAACCAAATTTGCTTTTACTTGATTGGATGCTTCCAGATTTATCTGGAATTGATATTTGCAAAAATATTAGAAATAACTCAAGTCATAAAAACCTACCCATAATAATGCTTACAGCAAAAGGAGAAGAGGAAGATAAAATAAAAGGATTAGATAGTGGTGTTGATGATTATTTAACCAAACCATTTAGTTTCAATGAGCTTTTAGCAAGAATAAAAGCTGTATTAAGAAGATATGATCCTAAAGTTGTTTCAAATAGTTTAGAATTTGAAGATTTAAAATTAAATAGATTTGAGAAGAGAGTGTTTAGAAAAAATATTGAAATACAGCTTGGACCAACAGAATTTAGACTACTAGAATTCTTTTTAAGCAACCCTAAAAGAGTATATTCAAGAGATCAAATTTTAGAAAATGTTTGGCCAAACAACATAAACGTAGAAAGTAGAACCATTGACGTACATATAAGAAGATTAAGAAAGTCGATTAATATTGATAAAACAAAAGAACTAATTAGAACAGTAAGATCCTCTGGATATTCACTTATTTAAGAAATGCATCTTCAAGATAATCTAATCTATCTTGACCCCAAAAAATCTCATTATTTAAGACATATGAGGGAGCACCAAATACATCGTTATCAACCGCGTCTTTTGAATTCTTTTGATACTCCAAGTTTACATCATCAGTTAAAGCTAATTTCTTCATTTCTTCAAAGTTTAAATTTAATTTTTCACAAATTTCCTGAAGTGTATTGTGATCAGAAAGATCTTTATCCATAGACCATAAATATTTTAAACATTCATTTCCAAAATGAAGTTTATTACCCAATTTATTTGAAGCTATTACAAATTTTGCTGGTAAGTGTGGGTCTTTAGGTGGAAAAAATTTTGGCTTTTTAATAATCGGCAAACCTAGTTTATTTGAAATTCTCTCCAGTTCTATAAGTCTATATTTTTGTCTTGCAGGATGTCTTTTAGGAACTGGCAATCCACCAGTATTTGGAAATATTTCGCCAACTAAATCAAGCGGTTTTTCTATAACCTCTAAATTATATTTGCTTACTATCTTTGTAAATCTATCAGCTCCAAGATAACTAAACGGAGATAAGACACTAAAATAATATTCAATTTTCATTTTTTTAAACGCATTTCTTGCACAGACCAAAAAATTCTAAATTGTATTTATTATATTTCATTCCTTTATTATCTTTAAAATCTCTTAGATGTTCTGATAATTTATGATCATGAATTTCAGTTACATCTTCACAACTTTCACAAATTGAAAAAATAGTAGCATTAGCAATTTGACATTTTGAATTTTTACAAGCTATGAAAGCGTTTCTACTTTCTATTTTATGAATTTTTCCAATTTTCACTAGTTTGTTTAAGGCTCTATAAACTTGCAAAGGAGCATTAATACCTTTTTTTTTAACATCAAATAAAATTGAATATGCTTTTAATGGTTGATCAGATTTTTCAATTAAATCTAAAATTATTTTTTGGTTTTTAGTTAATGTTTCTTGTTTTTGCATTTTATTATTTTTTTATAATATTTCATTAATTTTTCAATTGTATCGTTTGTTTAACTTTAAGTAATGAAAAAATAAACAACACTAGAGCTGCAGCAATTATGGATGGACCAGACGGTGTATTGAATTCTAAGGAAGAGAACAATCCTATAAACACTGATAACAATCCTCCAATTATCGCAAAGATCACCATTTTTTGTGGATTATCTGAAAGATTTCTGGCCATAGCAGTTGGTATAATTAACATTCCTGTAATTAATAGCACTCCGACTAATTTAATTGATATGGCAATTATTGCAGCCAATAAGATTGTAAAGATCGCTTTTGCTCTATCAGGGTTTAGACCTTCTGCTTGTGCTAATTCATAATTTACAGTTGAGGCGAACAAAGGTTTCCATATTAATCTTAAAACCAATAAAATTAAGGCTCCACCAACCCATATTGTTACAAGATCTTTCTTATTAACAGCCAATATATCCCCAAACAACAATCCCATAATATCAAATCTTATAAAGGTTAAAAATCCAATTACCACTAATCCAACTGCCAATGATGAGTGAGCCAATAACCCTAACAATGCATCACTTGGTAGATTAGTTTTTTTTTGTAGTTGTATTAAAATTAATGCAATTGCTGATGAAATTAAAAATATTGAAACAGCAATATTGAATTCTAATGAATATGCAATTGTTACACCAAGTAATGCGGAGTGGGCGAGTGTATCTCCAAAATAAGACAATCTCCTCCACACAACAAAACAACCAAGTGGTCCCGCAACGAAAGCGATACCAATACCTGCAACCAATGCTCTTATAAAAAAATCATCAAACATATCAATTTTTTTTTATATCCCCATCACTAGTATGAACATGATCGTGCTTGTGTTCATAAATTGAAAGTGTTTGAGCAGCTTGTTCGCCAAATAATGCTTTGTATTCACTATTTTTTGCAACTTCTTTAGGTGAACCCGAACAACAGACATGACCATTTAAACAAACAACATGATCGGTAGCGCTCATTACAGTATGTAAGTCATGGGATATTAATAAAATACCGCAATTTAATTTTTCTGAAATTTCTTTAATTAATTCATACAAGGCAATTTCTCCTGTAAAATCTACACCTTGAACTGGTTCATCAAGTACTAATAAATCAGGTTTTTTTGAAATAGCTCTTGCAAGTAATACTCTTTGAAACTCTCCACCTGATAAATTTCCCAAACTTTTATCTTTTAAATTAATTACTCCAGTTAATGAAAGTGCTTCATCAATTACATCCTCTGTAAGATTATCTGTTAAAAACATAAAATCTCTAACTCTTAGAGGAAGTGTCCAATCTATTGATATTTTTTGTGGAACATAACCAATATTATTTGTGAATTTTTCAACATGACCCTCAATATTTTTAAATAAACCTAGAGCAATTTTAGCAGTTGTACTTTTACCAGAACCATTAGGACCAATTAAGGTAACAATTTTACCTTTTTCAACTTGAAGAGAAACACCTTTAACAAGCCACTTTTGATTTTGTTGAAAACCAACATTGTTTAATTTTACTAAAATATTATTTTCTATGCTCATTTATTCACTTGACTTAAATATGTTATATTATTACACAGTGTTATATTATAACAATTAACAATAACCAAATATTATGAAAAATCTAAAAAAATCTTCAATAATCTTAACAATACTATCATTTTTAACTTTATTTACATCAGCAAATGCCGACATCAAAGTCGTTGCATCAATTAAGCCAATACACTCTTTAGCTAGCTATTTAATGGATGGTGTAGCTAAACCAGATTTAATAGTTGATGGATACGCTTCTCCACATGGATTTGCCATGAAGCCTTCGCATGCAAAAATGTTACAAGATGCTGACATTGTTTTTTGGGTAGGTGAAGATTTAGAAAATTTTTTAGAAAAACCATTAGATTCAATCGCTGCAAAAGCTGAAAAGATTGAGTTTATGGACGTAAAAGGTTTAATAAAATTAAAATTTAGAGAGAGAAATATTTTTGATGATCATGATGATCACGGACATGGTGATCATGATGATCATGCTAAAAAAGATGATCATGATGATCATGGTCATGGAGCCCATGCTTTTGAATGGGCAGGTCTTTTTGAATTAAAGGCTGGTACCTACAAATGGTCATTTGCTAAAGTTGATGGTGACTACGCTGACCCAGCTATGAAAATGGT
Source organism: uncultured Pelagibacteraceae bacterium (assembly GCA_902604795.1). GTDB lineage: Bacteria > Pseudomonadota > Alphaproteobacteria > Pelagibacterales > Pelagibacteraceae > Pelagibacter. The sequence continues at coordinate 73,348 of CACKZV010000001.1, forward strand.
AATATTATCTGCTCATGACATAGAAGAAGTTGAAGAGGCAGCTGAGAAATTACTTGAGGGCGAAACAGTTGAAGCAAAAAAAGATGGCGAAGTACTTGTAGCTAAAAATAATTCTTACAGTCTAAATTTTGATGCCAATAAAGATGTTTCTGTATTTGATGTAAAAATTGCTAAAGATGGCAAATATGCTTTTTTCACAGAGCATATGCCATTTGAATTTGAAGCAAACGAACACTTCTTTAAAGATTTAGCTGGTAAAGATTTAGAGCCTATTGCTCAAGAACCAGAAAGTGATGGTCATGATCATGGACATGGCGAACATGCAAAAAAAGAAGGTGGACATGATGATCACGATGATCACGATGATCACGATGGACATGAAGGACACCACCACGGTGAATTTGATCCACATATTTGGTTAGACCCAATTAATGCAAAAGTTATTTTATTTGAAATGTCTAAGCACTTAATTGAAAATGACCCAACAAATGAAGCTGCTTATAGAGCAAATTTAAGTAAGGCTTATAAAGAAATTGATAAACTTACAAATGATGTAACTGCAGAACTTAATGAAAGTACTGCCTCAATTGTTTTTCATGATGCTTACCAATACTTTGAGAAAAGATTTAATGTAAATATATTAGGAGCTTTCACAGTTAACACAGATGTATTACCTGGTGCAGAACAACTTTCAGAGATAAGAGAAGTAATTGAGCACGATAAAGTAGCTTGTGTATTTTCTGAGCCTCAATTTAATCCAGATATCATTAAAGCTGTTGCAAAAGATATGAATATTAAAACCGGTATTGTTGATCCGTTGGGTGCAACTTTAACTCCTGGAAAAGGTTTATATTTTGATTTGATAAAAAACATGTCAAAATCCTTTAAAGGATGTTAATTTAATTAATGGAAGAAACTAACAAACAAGTTCCTGTTACTGTTTTAACAGGCTTTTTAGGTGCTGGAAAAACTACTCTTTTAAATAGAATATTAACTGAGCAGCATGGCAAAAAATATGCTGTAATAGTTAATGAATTTGGTGAGCAGGGCATTGATAACGATTTAGTTGTTGATGCTGATGAAGAGGTGTTTGAAATGAACAACGGTTGCATTTGTTGTACTGTAAGAGGAGACCTAATCAGGATTTTAAGTGGTCTTATGAAACGGGCGGATAAGCTTGATGCAATCATAGTAGAAACCACCGGATTAGCCGATCCAGCTCCCGTTGCACAAACTTTTTTTGTCGATCAAGATGTTGCTGATCGTACAAAGTTAGATGCAATTGTCACTGTTGCTGACGCTGTTCATTTAAGTACACAATTAACAGATCATCACGAAGCAGAAGAACAAATTGCCTTTGCAGACGTTGTATTATTAAACAAAATAGATCTTGTTGATGAAAGTGGATTAGAAGTTGTTAAAGAAAGAATAAAAAAAATTAATCCTTTTGCAAAAATTATTAATACAACCAAATGTGGAGTATCTTTAAATGAGATTTTAAATCTCGATGCATTTAGTTTAAAACGTGTTTTAGATGTTGAACCTGATTTTCTTACATCAGATCATGACCATGAGCATGATGATGATGTAACTAGCTTATCATTTGTCTCTGATACCCCTTTAGATATGGAAAAGTTTCAAGATTGGTTTAGCAAACTATTACAAACCAAAGGTCAGGATATTTTAAGAACCAAAGGTATACTTGACTTTACAGGAGAAAGTGATCGATATGTATTTCAAGGTGTACATATGCTTATGGATGCCTCACCAATGGGTAAATGGCCTGAGGGTAAAGAACGAAGTTCTCGATTAGTCTTCATTGGTCGAAACCTTGAAAGTATGAATTTAAAAGAAGGATTTGAAAACTGTAAATCGGCATGAAGGCTGATACAAGTCAATTCCCAGAATTAGATAAGACTAAATTTGAACAAAGAGGAACAGAGTTTAAATTTGGAATTCCTGTAACTAATGCGGTTACAGTTGGTAATTCAATAGCAGTTGGATTTGGTGATGGCACAGTAAGAATTTTTACATCTGGCGAAAGTTCTGAACCAATAAAAGCTCACAAAGGCATTGTACTCTGCATGTCTAAAGATGGTGATAATATTTTAACTGGTGGAGATGATGGTCGATTTTTAAACATTTCCCTTGATGGAAAGATTAGTGAGATTGGTAGCTTTGGTACCCGTTGGGTAGATCATGTTACAGCCAATAATGGAAGTTTAGTTTGTTCATCTGGAAATATTGTTTATCTTTGGTCACCAAATCATAAAGAGCCAAAATTATTTGAGCATAATAGCACTATTGGAGGCATAGCATTTGATGCTAAAGGCAGAAAATTGGCAGTTTCTCGTTATGGAGGAGTAACTCTTTGGAAAAAAGATTATAGCAACAAATGGAATTCATCAGAATTAAACTGGAAGGGTTCTCATAACAAAGTAATTTTTAGTCCTGATGGTAAATACCTGGTTACATCAATGCAGGAAAACCAACTACATTTTTGGCGATTAAAAGACAAAATTGACTCTGCAATGTCTGGATATGGTGCAAAAATTAAAAGTTTTGCTTTCGTAGATGACTCAAAATATTTAGCAACATCGGGAGCTAAAGAAGCAGTATGTTGGCCATTCGATGGAGATGGACCAGTAGGTCGAGAACCCATTTGTCTTCCTTATGTAGGAAATAAATTAGTAACATTCGTTGAACCATTCCCAAATGAAAATGCAATTTTAACTGGGTTAAGTGACGGTTCGGTTTTTTTGTCAGAAATCGAAAAAGCAAGCAATACAATTATTATTCGAAGCTTTACAGAATTTGAAGTATCTGCAATTGCAGTAACCAAAGATTGCTCACATTTATTAATTGGTGACATGGGAGGAAATATTTTATGGACATCGATTTGGGATGAGAAAAAAAAATAATTTATGTTTAATAAAAAGAAACCTAACGCTGAAACTATTAGAAATTTAAAACATTTATTTTCAAAAAAACATCAAATTCCAGAAAAATCTATTTTAAGCATGGCTGAGTTAAGTTGTCATGAACCTAATTGCCCTCCTATAGAGACAGTAATAACTGAAAGAGCAGAAGATGGGAAAGTAAGGAATTGGCGTATAGCTAAGCCCATTAATGAAATTCAAGAAATTGATATTGATAATTTAAACGAAGAACACAATCATAATCATTAAAAATAATTGAACTTTTCAATTAAATAAGATCTAATAAATTTAATGACAACAATTCCTTTAACTTTGGAAGAGATTTATAATCTAGCTAATAAAACTTTACTAGCTAATGGATGTGACGAAGAAACATCAAATATTTTATCTGATTTAATAATGAAAGCTGAAAGAGATGGTTCGCTATCTCACGGATTATTTAGATTGCCTGCATATATTTCAAGCTTAAAAAGTGGAAAAATAAATGGCAAAAGCAGACCAGTAGTTTCAAAGATAACCTCAAGCGTCATTAAAGTAGATGGAAAAAATTGTTTAGCACCAATGGTGTTAGAAAAAGGAATTCCTGAATTAATTAAAGCGGCAAAAGAAAATGGTATAGCGGTTTTAGCAATAACAAATTCTCATCACATGGCTGCAATGTGGCCTGAAACAGAGGCAATTGCAGAGCAAGGTTTGGTTGCTTTTGCATGCACATCTTACAAACCAGCTGTTGCGCCTGCCGGATCAATTAAACCTCTTTTTGGAACAAATCCAATTTCATTTGCTTGGCCAAGAAAAAACAAACCTCCAGTTGTTTACGATATGGCAACAGCTTCAATGGCTATGGGTGAAGTTCAAGTTGCTAAAAGAGAAGGTCATAAAGTTCCATTAGGAACAGGACTAACAAAAGAGGGAAAAGATACAACCGATCCTGCTGAGATTGCAGATGGGGGTGTTTTATTGCCTTTCGGCGGCTATAAAGGCTCAGGGATAGCGATGATGGTCGAATTGCTTGCAGGTGCCTTAGTAGGAGATAATTTCAGTTATGAGACAGCTGAGAAGGATAATAACGATGGAGGTCCTCCAAGTGGTGGAGAGTTCATTTTAGCCATATCACCAGATAAATTATCACAAAATAATTGGGACGAACATTCATCAAAATTTTTTGAAAAAATGAAATCAATGGGTGATGTTAGACTTCCTGGTGAGAGAAGACATAAGAATAGATTAGATAAAGGACCTAGACATATTAATGAAGATCTAGTTAATAAAATTAAATCTTTAAGCTAATTCTAATTCAATTGGTGTATGATCAGATGGTTTTTCTCTACCTCTAGGATATTTATTAACTTTAACATCCTTAATATTATTCAGTAAACTGTTAGTCACTAAAAAGTGATCAATCCGCATTCCATTATTTTTTTGCCAAGCACCACTTGTGTAATCCCAAAAAGTATATTCTTCTTTATCAGGATAAATATATCTAAACGCATCGTGAAATCCTAAATTAAACATTTCTCTTAATTTTTTCCTAATCTCAATTCTAAAAAGAGCATCATTTTCATATCCTTTAGGGTCGTGAACATCTTCAGAAGAAGGTATTATATTAAAGTCACCTGCAATAATTATATTATCATAACTTTTTAAAAGTGTTTTAAGTTTTTTGATTAAACTATTTAGCCAATATAATTTATAATCATATTTTTCACTATCTACTGGGTTACCATTTGGCGTATAGATATTTATAATTTTAATAGTTTTAGATTTATACTTTGCATCTGCTGTAATTATTCGCGATTGTTTGTTCTTATCTTTAAAAATATCTTTTTCGATTTTATCTAATTTTTTTTTGGAAAGTATTGCAACGCCGTTGTAACTTTTTTGTCCAAATACATAACTTTCATATTTGAGTTTTTTAATATCATCAAATGGATAAGTTTCCTCTTGAGTTTTTATTTCTTGAGTTAATACAATATCAGGATTGAACTTTTTTAAATATTCCTGAACATTTAATATTCTTGCTCTAATAGAATTTACATTCCATGAGCTAATGATCATTAAAGAGAAAATGAAACACCACAACCGCAAGATGATTTGCTTTGTGGGTTACTAATTTTAAATTGGTCTCCAATTAATTCTTTCACGAAATCAACCTCTGATCCTTTCAAAAGATCAGCTGAAGTTTTATCTATTAAAATATTATCTTGTCTTAAATCGTCGTCTTGAGGTGTTTTATCAAATGAGAAATCATACTGAAACCCCGAGCATCCACCGCCTTTGATAGCGATTCTAAAAAAAGAACCTTCATCTTTAGATGACAGAAGGTTATTGATTTGTTTTATCGCATTATCTGTAAATTTAATTTCTTTAATCATTATTTATCGCTGTTATTACTAATATAATTAATATTTGCCATTTTTAAAGAATGAATAATTACTCAAAATTAGGTTTTTTTACATCAAAAGGTCGCTTAACTTTAGAGCCAAATAGCTCCTTTAGAACGCCTTTTCAAAGAGATAGGGATAGAATAATCCATTCTGCATCGTTTAGAAGATTAAAGCACAAAACCCAAGTTTTTGTTAATACAGAAGGTGACCATTATAGAACGAGAATAACTCATTCATTAGAGGTTGCTCAAATTGCAAGATCAATATCTAGGTATTTGAATTTAAATGATGATTTAGTTGAAACACTAAGTCTAGCCCATGATATGGGGCATACACCATTTGGGCATGCTGGTGAAGAAGCTTTGAACGAATCAATGACAATGCATGGTGGTTTTGATCATAATCTTCAAACCTTAAGAATTGTGATGTTCATAGAAAATAAATATTTAAAATTTAAAGGTTTAAATTTAACAATTGAAACACTGGATGGCCTTTTAAAACATAACGGACCAATACATAATATTGATAAAATAAATAGAATAATTGGAGCTAAAAAATTTAAACAAAAAATTAATTTTAAAAAAAATTCTTCTCTTGAGGCACAGATTGCATCCATATCTGATGATATAGCCTATAATAATCATGACATACAAGATGGAATTAAGGCTAAATTGTTTTCTCTAAATCAATTATGTGAAATTAATTTTTTTAAAGAAATCTATAAATCTTATAAAACAAAAATTAATCGCTCAAATAAAGATATAATAGTTTATCAAATTATAAGAGACTCGATAAATTTAATGGTGCAAGATGTAATTAAAAATAGTATTAAAAATTTAAAGAAAAATAAAATTAATACTAAAAAAGATGTTCAAATGCACAAAGATAAAATAATCAATTTTTCTAATAAATTTTTATCTATAGAAAAAGAAGTCAAAAATTTTTTAAAATTAAATATGTATAAAAATAAAACTGTGCAATTGAAAAATAATCATGGAAAGAAAATAGTAGAAAATTTATTTAAAATAATAGAAAAGAAACCAAAAAAGTTTATTGTCGATAAATTTATAGAAAATAATAAATATAGAGCAATTTCTGATTACATATCAGGAATGACTGATAGATACGCAATACAATTATACAAGTCATACAAATGAATATATTTGAAAATTATTTATTAAAGATAGAAAAAATTATTATGTCTGCCCATAAAGATAATTTGTTAGAGTTGCCAGATAATTTATCAGGCATAAATGTTGATATACCACCTGCAAAATTTACTGGAGATATTTCCACAAATGTTGCAATGGTATTATCCAAAATTAATAAAAAACCCCCACTTGAACTTGCTAAACAGATAGCTGACTTGATAAAAGATAGTGATAATAATATCGATGAAATTAGCATTGAGAAACCAGGTTTTATTAATCTAAAATTTAAAAATAAATTTTGGAATGGCTTCATATTAGATGTCTTAAATAATTCATCATATGGAAGTAGCACGAATGGAACAAAAAATAGTTTTTTAGTAGAATTTGTATCTGCAAATCCAACTGGACCTTTACACGTAGGCCATTCTAGAGGCGCCATACTTGGAGATGTAATATCTAATCTTTTATCCTTTAATGGTCATAAAGTTACCAAAGAATATTATGTAAATGATTATGGAAATCAAATCTCTCATTTTACAAAATCTGTTTATTTAAGAATAAAAGAAATTCTTTACGATGAAACCTTTCCGATAAATGACAACGAATTATATCCTGGAGACTATCTTATAGATATAGCAAAAAAAATAATTTCAAAAAATAAAGATTTAGATTTCAAAAATTTTGAAACAGTTTCTGAAAAACTAAAAAAACTTTCAATACAAGAATCTTTAAAATTAATAAAAATCAATTTGGAAAATCTTGGCATAAAGCATGATAATTTCGCAAGTGAAACTGATGTAATAAATAATAATGAAGTTGATGAAGTAATTAAAAATTTAAAAGAAAAAAAATATATTTATGAAGGAAAAATTAAAGCACCCGAAGGAGAAAACAAAGAAAACTGGATAGAAAGAGAGCAATTATTGTTTAAATCTACAGACTTTGGTGATGATAAAGACAGAGCGTTGCAAAAAGAAGATAAATCATGGACATACTTTGCAAGTGATGTTGCTTATCATAATACAAAATTAAAAAGAAATTTTAATATTCTTATAAATATTCTTGGTGCTGATCACGCTGGTTATATCAAAAGAATAACTTCTGTTGTTGAGGCATTATCAGGTGAAAAAAATAAATTAATTTGCAAAGTAAGTCAGTTAGTTAAACTAATTAAAGACAAAAAACCTTTTAAAATGTCTAAAAGAAAAGGTGATTATATCACTATCGAGGACCTTATTAATGAAGTTGGTAAGGATGCAACAAGGTTTATTATGTTAAGCAGAAGCAGTGATGCTGAAATTGATTTTGATTTTGATAAAGTAAAAGAAAAATCTAAAGAAAACCCTATTTATTATGTTCAGTATGCATATGCTAGAATTTCGTCTGTTTTTAGAAATACCCAAAATGATATAAACAGTAATCTTGAGATAAAGTATTTAGATTTTGATTTTGGCAATGAGGAAATAAAGCTATTCAAAAAAATTAGTGAATGGCCTAAATGCGTTGAAGTTTCTTCAGAAAAATTAGAACCACATAGAATTTCAGTTTATCTATACGAATTAGCTTCTGAGTTTCATTCTTATTGGAATATGGGTAAGGATGATGTTTCTAAAAGATTTATCGATCAAGATAATACAATTCAAATGGAAAAACTAGTTTTCCTAAAATCTATAGCCAAAACTTTGAAAACAGGTATGACTATTTTGGGTGTAGATACACCTGAAAAAATGTAATGATTAAAGAACTAAAGTATCTTTTTTTTCTTATTATAATTTTCTTCTTTATTTTTTTTACTGCCAGATATTATTTTTCTGATGAAAATATAAAGAAATCTTACAGATCACTTTCCTCAATTGATGAAAAAATTAATAATATAGAAAAAGATCTTATATTATTAGAAAATGATACAGAAAATATTATTGAATATGTAGAATTTAAAAATAATAAGAAAAAAAATAAATATTCTTTTTGGGAACTTCTTTATAATGACAAATAAATCCCATAGATCTTTTATATGTGGAATAAAAGGTAAATATCTTACCCAAAAGGAAATAAGTTTTTTAAAAAAATATAAACCATGGGGAATTATTTTATTTTCTAGAAATATAAATTCTATAAATCAAACTAAAAAATTAACAAATTCTATTAAAAAAATATTTAAAAATAAAAATTATCCTATTATGATAGATGAGGAAGGTGGTAGAGTTAGTAGATTAAAGAAATTTATTGATAATTCAATCTTTTCAGCAGAATATTTTGGCAAACTATTTAATAAAGATAAAAAAAAATTTAATATATATTATAATGTCTATGTTAAACAAATTTCATACTTATTGAAATTATTAGGTATAAATATCAATACGGTTCCTGTTCTGGACCTTAAAAGAAAAAATTTTCATAAGATTGTTGATGACAGATCATTTTCAAGTAACAAAAAAATAGTATCAACAATGGGAGATATTTGTATCAATCATTTTCATAAAAATGGTGTTGCAACAGTGATGAAACACATACCAGGGCATGGTTTAGCTAAAGTCGACAGTCATAAAAATCTTCCCAAAATAACCAAAAATGAGGATTATTTAGTAAAAAATGATTTTTATACTTTTAAAAACAAGAAAGCATTGATCGCAATGACAGGCCATCTACTATTTCAAAAAATTGACCCACAAAATAATGTTACCCATTCGAAAAAAATTATTAGCTTAATAAGAAATAAAATAAAATTTAAAAATTTAATTTTAACAGACGATCTTTCAATGAAAGCTTTAAAAGATAAACTTGATGTTAGAGTAAAAAAATCTTTTTTAGCCGGATGTAATTTAGCCTTACACTGCAATGGAAACTTAACTGAAATGGTTACAGTTGCACAAAATTCGCCAAAATTAGACAAATTTGTAATGAAAAAAACATCACAATTAATAAAAATTATAGGTTAGAGTAATTTATTATGTCCAATGATTCTTTAGACTTCAATGTAAATTTAAATAATTTCAGTGGTTCCCTTGAAATATTACTTGATCTTGCTAAATCACAAAAAGTTGATTTAGAAGAAATTTCTATTACAAAACTTGCTGATCAATTTCATCAATATCTTATAGAAAAAGAAAATATAAATTTAGAAATAGCCTCTGAATATTTGTTAATGGCAACTTGGCTTACTTATTTGAAATCAAAATTATTACTTCCTGAAACAGATGAGGAGGAGTTTAAAGCTTTTGAAGTTGCTGAGAAACTTAAATTGCAATTAAAAAAATTAGAATTAATTAGATTATTATCTTCTCAAATGTTAGATAGAAAAAGATTAGGTAGAGATGTTTTTATGCGTGGCTCTAAAAGTGGTGTAAAGTCGATATACGACAAAAAAGTTTCTTTAACATTATTTGAATTATTAAAAGCATATTCAGGGATAGTCATGACTAAAGATTTTCATACTATGAACATACCTAAACTTCCTGTTTTTACTACTGAAGATGCTATAAAAAGAATAAAAGAGTTCTTTGGTACGCTCAATGATTGGAAAAATTTGTCTGAGTTGGTTCCTTCTGGATTTAACAAGTCTCCTAATTTAAAAAGAACAGGTAGAGCAGGAATTTTTGCTGGCTCTTTAGAATTGGTAAAGGAAGGAAATATATCTTTAAAACAAAAAGAATTATTCGATGATATCTATGTTAAGGAAAATTAATGAACAAAATTAAAAAAAATAATATTGTAAGTTTTCCAACTAAACTCACCGATGTAGAAAGAGAGATTGAAGCTATTGTATTCGCTGCTGCTGAACCTCTTTCAGTTGAAACAATAGAGTCAAAACTATCTAAACAAACAGATATTAAGCAATCACTAGAAAAGTTAAGAGATTTTTACTCAAATAGAGGTATTAATTTGATTTGCATATCTAATAAATGGTCATTTAGAACTGCAGATAATTTATCTTCTTTAATGTCAGAACAAAAAACTGTTGAAAAAAAATTATCTAGAGCTGCAATCGAAACTCTTGCTATTATTGTTTATCATCAACCTGTTACAAGATCTGAAATTGAGGAGATAAGAGGAGTAGCTTTTGGAACTAATACTTTAGAAATTTTAATGGAGTTAAATTGGGTTAAACATGAAGGTAGAAAAAATGTTCCTGGCAAACCAATACAATATGGAACTACAGATGAATTTTTAAGTCATTTTAATCTACAAAAATTATCTGATTTGCCGACTGTTAATGAATTAGGTTCGGCAGGCCTTATTGATACATCAAGTGTAGACTCTTCAATATTTGGAACAGGCAAATTTTTTAAAGAAAAACAAGTTGATAAAAAGGAAAATATTTATTCTGATATTGATGAAATGTTAAGTAGTACCCTTAAATCTGAAGAAACTTAAAAAATCACTTTTAATAAATCAATAATAAGGTTATAAATAATTAATGAGTATAGGATTTTGGCAAATAGCAATTGTAGTAATTTTAGTAGTATTACTTTTTGGTAGAGGAAAAATCTCTAGCCTAATGGGTGATGTAGCCAAAGGGATCAAAAGTTTCAAAAAAGGAATGGCTACAGATGTTAATGATGAAGATCAAACGAAAAATATTTCAGAAAATCAAGACTCTAATAAAAAAGAATAACAAATGCCGTCAATTGGCTGGCTAGAAATACTAATCATAGTCTCAATAGCAATTATTGTCGTAGGTCCTAAAGATTTTCCTTATATGTTAAAAAAAATCGGTTCATGGATTGGCAAAACAAAGAGATATGTTCGTGATGTGCAAGGACAAGTTAGTGATTTAACAAATGAAACATTAAATACTGATTTAGACGAAAAACCTAAGTCAGAAAAACAAGAGAAAAAAAAAGATGAGTAAAAATAAAGAAGGTAGTTTCATAAGTCATTTAACTGAATTAAGAAAAAGATTAATAAACTCATTTATATTTTTAGCTATTTTATTTGTAATTTGTTATTATTTTTCTGAGTACATTTATGGATTTTTAGTTGAACCATATGCGAATGCAGTAAAGGATGACGATACAAATAGAAGATTAATATTTACTGCTCTTCAAGAAACATTTCTAACATACTTAAAGGTTTCTTTTTTTGCTGCTTTTTTTATTACAAGCCCATTTATACTAATCCAAATTTGGAAATTTATAGCACCTGGGCTGTATAATCATGAAAAGAAAGCTATAATGCCTTACTTAGTAGTAACTCCAATTCTATTCTTGTTTGGAGGAATGTTGGTTTATTATCTAATAATGCCTTTAGCTATAAAGTTTTTTTTATCCTTCGAGAGCTTAGGTGCAGCCACTAATTTGCCAATTCAATTAGAAGCTAAAGTAAATGAGTATTTATCATTGGTAATGAAGCTTATATTTGCATTTGGTTTAAGTTTTCAATTACCAGTAGTATTAAGTTTATTAGCTAGAATTGGAGTGGTGAATTCAACATTTTTAAAAGAAAGAAGAAAATATGTTGTTGTAATAATATTTGCTGCAGCAGCTATATTAACGCCACCAGATCCGATCACACAAATTGGTTTAGGTATACCATTGTTAATTTTATATGAATTATCAATAATATCAGTAGGAATAATTGAAAAGAAAGCAGCAGAAAAAAATGCACAATATTAAAGATATTAGAAAAGACTTTGAAAATTTTAAGGATAAACTTAAAAACCGAAACATTGATATAAGTCTTGATAATATATTAAGTTTAGATGAGGAAAACAGAAAGCTTATTCAGGAGAAAGAAAAGTTTGAAATGGAAAAAAAGTCTATTTCAAAATCAAAAGACCAAAGTTTATTCGAAAAATCAAAAGAGCTTTCTTTAAAAATTGAAGAAATTAACAAAAATCAAATAAAATTACAGAGCCAGATTACAGATATTTTATCTTCTATACCCAATATTCCATTGAGCGATGTCCCAATAGGACAAGATGAAAATTCTAATAAAGAAATTGAGAAAAAGGGTGAAACAAAAGATTTTAATTTTAAACCTAAATCCCACTATGAATTAGGAGAAAAATTAAATATGCTTGATTTTGACCTAGCAACAAAAACAACTGGTTCTAGATTTGTATTTGTTAAAAACGAATTAGCTCAATTAGAAAGAGCTATATCAAATTTTATGATCGATACGCATACTCAAAAAAATGGTTATACAGAAATATCTCCTCCACTCATCGCAACCGCTGAAACAATGTTTGGTACTGGACAATTACCAAAATTTGAAAATGATCAGTTTGAAATTAAACTTGATGAAGGTGAAGAAAGAAAGTTTCTAATACCAACAGCTGAAGTAATTTTGACAAATATTGTAAAAAATCAAATTTTAGAAAAGAAAGAATTACCTATAAGAGTAGTTGCATCAACACCATGTTTTAGAAAAGAGGCGGGTAGTTATGGTAAAGATACCAAAGGTATGATCAGACAGCACCAGTTTTATAAAGTGGAACTAGTAAGTATTGTAGAAAACGATAAATGTTCAGAGGAGTTAGAAAGAATGTCTAACTCTGCTACAATGATATTGGATGCGTTAAAACTTCCTTATAGAAAAATAGTTTTGTGTACTGGTGATATGGGTTTTAGTGCAGAAAAAACTTATGACATTGAAGTTTGGCTTCCATCTGAAAATAAGTATAGAGAGATTTCAAGCTGCTCATCTTGTGGTTCTTTCCAAGCAAGAAGAATGAAGGCTAGATACAAAGGACAAAACAATTCAAAAGAATTTGTTGGCACACTTAATGGTAGTGGATTAGCGGTTGGCAGAACTATGATTGCTATTATGGAAAATTATCAAACTGAAGATGGATCTATTTTGATACCTGATGTTCTTAAGCCATATATGCCAAATATAGATAAAATTTCTATCAATTAAGAGTTGAGTTTGAATAATAGATAGGATAAATAGCCTTAACTTAATAGGATACGTTATGGATGCTGGAATTGGACAATTTATACCATTAGTTTTAATTTTTGTTATTTTCTATTTTTTTCTGATTAGACCTCAACAGAAAAAAGTAAAAGATCACAAAGCCATGGTAGAAGCACTTAAAAGAGGTGATAAAGTCATAACCTCTGGAGGAATAGTTGGTACCGTTGAAAGAATAATTGATAACGAAAAAGTTGAGGTTCAAATTTCTGATAATGTAAATGTTGAAGTTATCAGAGCAACTGGAATTCAAGGTTTAGTAAGCTCTACAGAACCAAAAAAATAACATCATAAAAAAGTGTTATACTTTTCAAAATTACGAATAATTTCAGTAATTGTTTTTACAATTATTTTTTCCTATTTAGCACTTTCAAATTTTGTTAAATTTGATGACAAATTTTTTTCAAAAAATATAAATTTAGGTTTAGACTTACAAGGCGGGTCTTATTTACTTCTTGAAATAGATAATCGACCAGTAATTACTCAAAAACTACAAGCAAAAATAATTGAATTAAAAAGATATTTTAAAGAAAAGGAAATAACTCTTAAAAATTTTTCACTCAAAGGTGATACAATCTTATTTGAGTCAACTGATAAAGAATTTGAAGATGTTAAAAACATTTTAAATGACAAAGAAAGTGATGTTAATACTTATTATCCAACTTACAAATCACATGAATTCGATGTTACAGAAGATGGAAATCTTTTTTCACTAAATTACTCTAGATATGGTTTAGTCTTATTAAAAAATTCTTCACTAGATCAGGCAATTGAAATTGTAAGAAGAAGAGTTGATGAGGTTGGAACAAATGAGCCTAATATTCTAAAAAGAGGAAATGATAGAATATTGGTTGAATTACCTGGCTTAGATGATCCAAATAGAATTAAATCTTTACTTGGAAAAACAGCAAATCTTACATTTCAATTTATTTCACAAAATAATGCAGAGTCTTTTGGAACTGAAAAATTATCTTTTGAAGATGGTTCCAGAGACGCAATTGTTAGTAAAAGAATAATTTTAAGTGGTGATAATCTAGTTGATGCAAAGCCATCAATGAATTCACAAACAAATGAAACAGTAGTTTCATTTAGTTTAGATAGAGTGGGTGCCAAAAAATTTGGTAAAGCAACTAGTATGGGAGTTGGCAAACAATTAGCAATAGTATTAGATGGAAAAATAATTAGTGCTCCTACAGTTAGGGAACCTATAATTGGTGGCTCAGGACAAATCTCAGGAGACTTTACTTTTCAATCCGCTACAGATCTTGCATTACTACTTAGATCTGGAGCTTTGCCTGCACCTTTAAATATAATTGAAGAAAGAACAGTTGGACCAGACTTAGGGCAAGACTCAATAGATGCTGGTATTTTATCTTTATTTATTGGCTTCTTGTTAGTTATTTTATTTATGATTTATAAGTATAGAGCGTTTGGATTAATTGCTAATTTAGCTCTTGTTTCAAATCTATTTTTGCTAATTGGTATTCTAACTTTATTCGAAGCAACATTAACATTACCTGGGATTGCAGGTATCATATTAACAGTCGGAATGGCTGTTGATGCAAATGTATTGATTTTTGAACGTATCAAAGAAGAGACTAAAAATGAAAAAAATCCAATAATAGCTTTTGATGCTGGATATACAAAATCAAGAACAACTATTTTAGATGCAAATATCACAACATTAATAGCAGCATTCATTTTGTTTTTTATGGGATCAGGACCTGTAAAAGGTTTTTCTGTAACTTTAGGTGTCGGTATTTTAACTACTTTGTTTTCAGTTTATTTCATAGCAAGATTGTTAACTTCTTTGTATGTAGTCAAAAATAAAGATAAGGAGCAGCTACTCTAAAATGAGAGATATTTCTTTTAATAAGTTTTATAGACAATTTAATATATTATCACTTGTACTAATAGTGATTTCATTAGCATTTTTAATTTTAAAAGGTTTAAATTATGGTGTTGATTTCAAGGGTGGTACTTTAATTGAATTAAGAACTTCAGATAAAACTAATAATATTAGTCTTATTAGAGATAACTTTAATCAAATGAATTTAGGGGACGTGTCTGTCAAAAAATTTGGCAATGAAACAGATTTTATTGTTAAGTTCGAAAAGCAAAATTCAAATGATCCTGAATTTATTAAAAATATTCAAAACAAATTATCTAGCTCTATTGCTGATGTCGACTTTAGAAGAGTAGAAAATGTTGGTCCTAAAGTAAGCTCAGAACTATTAAAATCAGGAATTATTGCTATTAGTTTATCGCTAGCGGCTATGCTATTGTATATTTGGATAAGATTTGAATGGCAGTTCAGCTTAGGAGCAATTTTAGCTATATTTCATGATGTTATAATTACATTAGGTATATTTTCTATTTTCTCACTTGAAATAAACCTTTCTATCGTAGCAGCTGTTTTAACTATTGTTGGTTACTCTATGAACGATACTGTTGTAATATTCGATAGAGTGAGAGAAAATTTAAGAAAGTATTCTGATATAAAAATTTTTGACTTAACTAATATTTCAATTAATGAAACTTTATCTAGAACGATAATTACATCTGTAACTACGTTATTAGCTCTTTTATCAATTTACTTATTCGGTGGTGAAATATTAAAAGGCTTTTCTTTAGCAATGATATTAGGAGTTATTTTTGGAACTTACTCCTCCATATATATCGCGAATCCTATTTTAGTTGCACTGAATGTCAGCCAAAGAACAATAGTTAAAGAAGAAAAAGATTAATATAGGTTTTGAGCTATTACCATCGTCAAAAGCATTGGCAAAGATAGAAGTGTATTTGTTCTAGAAAATAGCATTGCAGTTTTTGCAGATTTAGCTTTAACATCAGCTTCAACCTCAATGATACCTAATGCTTTTTTCTGATTTGGCCATATTACAAACCATACATTAAATGCCATTATTATACCCAACCACATACCAATTCCGATAGCTGTAGCTTTTCCACCACCTGATCCAATTCCTAATGTCATAGCTTGATGAACATAACCGTTTAAATAAGCTAAGATAAGTCCTGATATTACTGTAACTAAAGCTGCCCATCTAAACCAAAACAGTGCTGCAGGAGCTATAACTTTTCCAATCGCTGGTTTTTGCTCATCAGGAATTTTTGCCATATTTGGTATTTGAACGAAATTAAAATACCAGAGTAAGCCAATCCACATTATTGCGACAATAACATGTATGTATCTAAACAGCCAACTCCAAAAAACTAAGTCTAAATCAAAACCGCCATTTCCAAAATATAGACCTAAAAATAGCAAAATGGATAATGCTAAAGAGTAATGAATAGTTTTAGATAATGATTGTAGAATCGATGACATAATTATTTAATTTATAACATTTTTAATTAAAATTTAAGCAGTTTTTTTGAACTTATTGTCCAACATTGGTTTTAAAAATTTACCTGTATAACTATCTTTAACATTGATAATTTCCTCTGGCTTACCCTCAGCTATGATATTTCCTCCTTTTACACCACCATCTGGACCCATATCGACAATATAATCAGCAGTTTTTATAACATCTAAATTATGTTCTATAACAACTACAGTATTTCCAGTTGCTACAAATGTGTGTAAAATTTCCAATAATTTTTTAATATCGTGTTGATGCAGTCCCGTTGTCGGTTCATCTAATATATATATTGTTCTTCCAGTTGATCTTTTAGATAATTCTTTTGCTAACTTTATCCTTTGAGCTTCACCACCTGATAGCGTAGTAGCTTGTTGACCAATTTTTATATACCCTAAACCTACTTTCTTAAGCGTAAGTAATTTTGTTTTTATATTAGAAATATTTTCAAAATATTCACAACCTTCATCCACTGTCATATTCAAAACATCTGCAATACTCTTATCTTTAAATTTAATTTCTAGTGTTTCCCTATTGTATCTAGTTCCTTTGCATTCATCACAAGTTATATAAACATCTGGTAAAAAGTGCATTTCATATGTTATTACTCCATCTCCTTCACAAGCTTCGCATCTACCACCTTTGACATTGAATGAAAATCTTCCTGGTTTGTAACCTCTACTTTTTGACTCTGGTAAATTTGTAAACCAATCTCTAATTGGCCCAAAAGCTCCAGTATAGGTTGCAGGATTTGACCTAGGTGTTCTACCAATAGGAGACTGATCAATATCTATAATTTTATCGACTAATTCAATACCTTTAAAACCTCTAAAAGGTTTGGGTATTTTTCTCGATTTATTATTATTTAAAGTTAGATTTAAAGCATTATAGAGTGTTTGAAGTATTAATGTAGATTTTCCACTTCCAGAAACACCTGTAACACATGTAAAACTTCCAAGTGGAATTTTGAGATTCACATTATTTAAATTATTTCCACTTGCACCATTAATTTCTAAAAATCTTCCATTTTTAGCTAATCTTCTAGTTCTTGGAATTGGTATGAAGCTTTTGTTTGATAAGTATCTTCCTGTAATACTGTCGTTATTATTTAATATATCTTTATAAGATCCTTGTGCAATTACTTCGCCTCCTTTATTTCCAGCTTCTGGACCAAGATCGATTATATGATCTGCATTTTCCATTGTTTCAGTGTCATGTTCTACAACTATGACTGTATTTCCTAAGTCTCTTAGTCTTTTTAATGCATTTATTAATTTAACGTTATCTTTTTGATGCAAACCAATAGATGGTTCATCAAGTACATATAATACTCCTGTCAATCCTGAACCAATCTGCGAAGCAAGCCTTATTCTTTGTGCTTCACCACCTGACAAAGTTCCAGACTCTCTTGATAAAGTTAAATAGTCAAGACCAACATTTAGTAAAAAATTTAATCTTTCATTAATTTCTTTTAAAATATGCTGAGCAATTTTAAGTTGACGCTTATCTAATTTAGTCTCGAGTGATTTAAACCATTCTTTGGCATCAAATATAGATTTTTCTGTTACTTCACTTATATTAAGTTCATTAATTTTTACACAAAGTGCTTCATCTTTTAATCTGTGACCGTTACATCTTTCGCATTTTGTATCAGATTGGTACTGAGATATTTCTTCTCTTTTCCAATCACTATCTGTTTCTAAGAATCTTCTTTCTAAATTATTTACCACTCCTTCGAATGTTTTTTTATGTGAATACTTTTCATATCCATCATCATAAGAAAATTTGATTTCTTCTTCATCTGATCCAAATAAAATTATATCTTTAATTTTTTTTGGTAATTTAGACCATCTATCATTTAATGAGAAACCATAATGTTTCGAAATTGATGCTAAAGTTTGAGCATAGTATAAAGAGGAAGATTTTGACCAAGGCTCAATGGCTCCATCTGCTATCGTTTTCTTTTCATCCGGTACAACTAATTTAGGATCTACATTTAATTTAACACCAATACCCTCACACTCTTCACATGCACCATATGGACTATTAAAAGAAAAAAGTCTCGGTTCTATTTCTTCAATTGTAAAACCACTTTCAGGACAAGCAAATTTAGTTGAAAAGATTAAATTTTCAGTTTTTCTAAATTTTTTTGGAAGCGTTTCGTCTTCATATTCTACAAACATTAGTCCATTTGCTAAATTAACTGCTGTCTCAACACTTTCAGCTAATCTGTTTCCTAATGAAGCGTTTAAAACAATTCTATCAACTAGAACTGCTATATCATGTTTTAATTTTTTATTTAATTCTGGGACTTCATCTATATTATAAAGTTTATTATCAACTTTAATCTTTCTAAATCCTCTTTTCTTATAGCCAAGAATATCTTTTCTATATTCTCCCTTTCTTCCTCTTACAACTGGCGCATATAAAAAAATTGTTGATTTTTTTGGTAGTGTTTTGATTTTATCAACTATTTGACTTATTGTTTGAGAAGTAATCGGAAGACCTGTAAATGGAGAATAGGGTATACCTGCTCTTGCATAAAGAACTCTCATATAATCATAAATTTCAGTAACAGTTGCAACTGTAGATCTTGGATTTTTTGATGTATTTTTCTGCTCTATTGAAATTGCAGGACTTAATCCTTCAATTAAGTCTACATTTGGTTTTTTCATTTTATCTAGAAATTGTCTTGCATAAGCTGATAAGCTTTCGACGTAACGTCTCTGTCCTTCAGCATATACAGTATCAAAAGCTAAAGATGATTTCCCAGATCCAGATAAACCTGTGATAACAACAAATTTCTCTTTTGGAATCTCAAGAGTTATATTCTTTAAATTGTGCTCTTTTGCACCCTTAATAACTATCTTTTTAAGCATAATTTTTGTTGCTTTAGATTAATAAAATTAATATTCAAGTTAATAAGTGGTATAATAAACATTCTTAAATATTAAAATATTATGGCTGGAAGTTTAAATAAAGTATTATTAATTGGTCGTTTGGGCGCAGACCCTGAAGTCAAGCAAATGGTGAACGGAAAAAGTGTTGCGAGACTAAGTCTTGCTACAAGTCAATCTTGGAAAGACAAAAATACTGGAGAAAAAAAAGAAAAAACTGAATGGCACAGAATAGTTGTTTTTAATGAAGGTTTAGTAAATGTAGTTCAACAGTATTTAAAAAAAGGTGCACAAGTGTACGTTGAAGGGCAGCTTTCAACAAGAAAATGGAAAGATGAACAAAGTGGACAAGATAAATATTCAACTGAAATTTTAATCCAAGGTTATAATTCATCTTTAACGATGCTTGGTGGCGGTAATCAAAATAATATTTCTTCACAAGATAATAAACAAAATTTTGATGATAGTCCCGCACCAGATCAAAGTGGCTTAGACGATGATATTCCATTTTAATTAATATGGAAAAAAGCGAAATTTCAAAGATAAACAATAATATTAAGCCAATCTCAATGTATGATGAGATGAGTTCATCATATTTATCTTACGCTATGAGTGTTATCGTAAGTAGGGCGCTACCGGATATAAGAGATGGATTAAAACCTGTTCACAGAAGAATTATATATGCAATGCACAAAGGTGGCTTTGATTGGTCAAAACAATTTAGAAAATCTGCAAGAATTGTTGGAGATGTAATTGGTAAATATCACCCTCATGGAGATCAAGCTGTCTATGATGCTTTAGTTAGAATGGTTCAAGAATTTTCTATGAGTGTACCTTTAATCGACGGACAGGGTAATTTTGGTTCTATAGACGGTGATCCTCCTGCTGCTATGAGATACACAGAAACCAAACTTGCAAAAGTTTCACAGTTTTTAATTGATGATATAGAAAAAAATACTGTATCCTTTAAAAGTAATTACGATGAAACAGAGCAAGAGCCTATTGTATTACCTGCTCAATATCCAAATCTTTTAGTTAATGGCGCTGGTGGAATTGCCGTTGGTATGGCAACAAGTATACCACCTCATAATTTAGGTGAGGTTGTAGATGGAACTTTAGCATTAATTAAAAACAAAGATATTAAAATTAATGAATTAATGAAACATATTCCTGGTCCAGATTTCCCAACTGGTGGATTGATAATTGGAAAAGATATAATTAAGCAAGGATATAAAACTGGAAGAGGGTCTTTTAAAATTCGTGGGGAAATTTCAGTAGAAAATTTAAAAAATGGTAAAGATAGACTTGTAGTTTCATCTATACCTTATCAAATTAATAAATCTAATTTAAATGAGAGAATTGCAGAACTAGTAAGAGACAAAAAGATTGAAGGTATAAGTGATATAAGAGATGAATCAAATAGCGAGGGTATAAGAGTATCAATAGATCTTAGAAGAAATGTTGAACCAGAAACTGTTAAAAGACAATTATATAAATATACCTCAATTGAATCATCTTTTGGTTTTAATTCTTTGGCAATTGTTGATCAAAAACCAAAGACTTGTAATTTAAAAGATTTTTTAGAAAACTTTTTAAAGTTTAGAGAAGATGTAGTTATAAAAAGAACTAAATTTGACTTAAAAAAAGCAGAAGATAGGGTCCATATTTTGCTTGGATTATCAGTCAGTGTTGAGAATATTGATAGAGTTATTAAAATAATCAGATCATCTAAAAACCCTGAGGAAGCAAAAAATTCACTTTTAAAAACAACTTGGAAAATAAACCAAGCATCAAAACTTATTAAATTAGTTGATAGTAAAAATTATAAAGGGAAATATGTATTATCTATAGATCAAGTAACTTCTATATTGGAACTAAGGCTTCAAAAATTAACTGCAATAGGAATTAATGAAATAGAGATAGAAATCAAAAAATTAGCGACAGAGATTTCTAAATATAAAAAAATTATAAACTCTAAAACCGAATTGTTAAACGTTATAAGCAATGATTTACAGATGATAAAAGATAAATTTTCAGTTCCTAGAAGAACAAAAATTATAGATGCAGTTTTAAATTATGACATAGAGGAAACTATTCAAAAAGAATCTGTAATTATAACAATAACACTTCAAGGATATATTAAAAGAGGAGCCCTAAGTGGAGTTAAACAACAAAAAAGAGGTGGAAAAGGAAAAACTGGAATTAAAACAAGAGAAGAAGACTCTGTTGTTCAAACATTGTCTGTCGATACACATACCTCATTGTTATTTTTTTCAACAGAGGGTTTAGCCTACAAAGTTAAAGCCTGGAAAATACCTGAAGGTTCTGCTTCATCTAAAGGTAAATCTCTCTTTAATATATTACCTTTAAAAAACCATCAGTCTATAAGTTCCATTATGCCTTTTCCTGATGAAGACGTTGACAAAAAAAATATGCACATCATATTCGCAACAAGCAAAGGAAAAATAAGAAAGAATAACCTAGAAGATTTCTCATCTATCAATGCATCTGGAAAAATTGCAATGAAACTAGATTCAGATGATAAAATCGTTGGGGTAAAAATATGTACTGATGATCAAGATATAATGCTAAACACAAAATTTGGTAAATGCATAAGATTTGAATCAAAAAAACTTAGACTTTTTAAAGGTAGATCTTCTAAAGGTATAAGAGGGATCAATCTATCAGAAAAAGATACAATAGTATCATTATCTATAATTGATAAAGATGATATTAAAAAAGGTAAAAGTAAAACTAAAGATGAAAAATCTGAGGTCAAAGCTAAAGAGAAATTTATCTTATCAATTACAGAAAATGGTTACGGTAAAAGAACCTCCCATTACGACTTTAGAGTTACAAATCGAGGAGGCAAAGGAATAATTGGTATAGTTAATTCACCAAGAAATGGCAATGTATCGTCATCTTTCCCTGTGTTTGAGGGAGATCAAATATTAATTTCTACCAATAAAGGTAGAGTTATAAGAACAGCAGTGACTGAAATAAGAATTGCTGGAAGAAATACACAAGGTGTAAGAATTATTAAATTAACTGGTGATGAAAAGGTTGTCTCCTCAATTAAATTAGATGATAATTTGGTTTAATGAAAAATATAGCTATATATCCAGGAACATTTGATCCAATAACAAACGGCCACATCGATGTTATTAAAAAAGCTCTAAAATTGGCAGATAAAATAATTGTTGGCATATCTGATGGAAATGAGAAAAATTTTTTATTTCCTATAGATGAAAGATTAAAAATTGTTTCAAAAGCTTTATATGGAGATTTGAAATTTTCAAAAAATAGAATTCTGGTTATTAAATTTAATTCTCTAACAACAGAATTGTGTAAAAAATATAAGTCAAACCTAATTCTCAGAGGTTTAAGAGCTGTGTCAGATTTTGAATATGAGTTTCAGCTAGCTGGAATGAATAGAAAATTAAACAATAAAGTAGAAACAGTTTTTCTTATGTCTGATGTTGAAAATCAGATAATTTCATCGAGATTTGTAAAAGAAATAGCTCTACATAAGGGTGATCTGAGGAAATTTACAACAAAAAGTACCATTAAGTCACTGAGGGAAATTTATGCTTAAAAAAATTTACATTTTATTTTTATCAATATTTTTATTAACAACAGCTTTAAATGCAAAGGAGAATACAATGATACTAAAATTAAAAGATGGAGACTTAAAAATTGAATTATTTCCAGACGTGGCACCGAACCATGTTAAAAGAATTACAGAACTGGCTAATAGTGGAAAATATGACGGTGTTGTTTTTCATAGAGTAATTGACGGATTTATGGCTCAAACAGGAGATGTTCAATTCGGAAATTCATCTTCTAATAGTTTTAACCTAAGTAGAGCTGGCATGGGTGGATCGGATATGCCCGATCTTAAAGAAGAGTTTAATGATTTGCCACATGAAAGAGGAACGTTATCAATGGCAAGGTCTTCAGATCCGAATAGCGCAAACAGCCAGTTCTTCATTTGTTTTGGCCCAACACCGCATCTTGACAGACAATATACGGTATTTGGAAAAGTAATTGAAGGTATGGAGTTTGTTGACATGATAACCAAAGGCGATGGACCAAATGGATCTGTTTCTAACCCAGATAAAATAATTAGCTTTAAATCTGAGTAAAATTTAATGAATGGAAGACATAAAAAAAAATTTTTCTTTTAGCGTAAAACATCAAAATAAAAATTATCGTGTTGGATTAATTCAAACACATCGTGGGGAAATAAATACTCCTGCATTTATGCCCGTAGGTACTCAAGCCACAGTTAAAGGAGTTTTTATTGGTGATATTATTAAAACTGGAAGTGAAATAATTCTTTCAAATACTTATCATTTAATGATTAGACCTGGAACCCAGAGGATCGAAGTGGTTGGTGGGTTACATAAATTTATGAATTGCAAACTTCCAATTTTGACTGATTCCGGAGGTTATCAGGTGATGTCTTTATCAAAATTCAATAAAATCGATAGAGATAAAGGAGCAATTTTTCAGTCACATATAGATGGAAAAACATTTATTTTAAGTCCTGAGGAAAGTATTAAAATTCAAAAAAAACTTAATTCAGACATTGTTATGGTGATGGATGAATGTCCAAAAAACACAAATGATTATAATACAATTAAAAAATCCATGGAATTATCTATGGAGTGGGCTAAAAGATCTAAAAAGGAATTTGGAAAAAATCCACTCAAAGCATTGTTCGGTATAGTTCAAGGAGGATTATTTAAAGACTTAAGAAATGAATCTCTTGATAAGTTAATAGATATAGAATTCGACGGTTATGCTATAGGAGGACTAGCAGTTGGAGAAACTCAAAAGGAAATGTTTGATGTTCTAGATGGCATCAAGGATAAATTACCAATTGATAAACCAAGATATTTAATGGGTGTAGGAACTCCATCTGATATATTAGGAGCAGTTAAAAGAGGAATAGATATGTTTGATTGCGTCCTTCCAACAAGGTCAGGTAGAACTGGATTAGCTTTTACCTGGAATGGTAGGGTTCAAATTAGAAATTCTGAAAATAAATTAGACAATACACCTCTAGATAGTAACGTTTCTAAGTTTGACTTGAATAAATACTCTAAAAATTACTTAAACCACCTTCACAATACTAATGAAATGTTGTCATCTATGATTTTAACATTGAATAATATAAATTTTTATCAAGAACTCATGTACGAAATTCGAAAAAATATCAAAATGGGAACATTTGATCAATTTCACGATAAGTATATTAATATTTTGTAAATTTTTACCATTGCCAAATAATAAAAAATCAATATAAGAATTTTCGTGTTGGGCCCTTAGCTCAGTTGGTAGAGCAATTCCCTTTTAAGGAATGGGTCGATGGTTCGAGTCCATCAGGGCTCACCAACACACTAAGCAATTGGCGGGTACTTCAAAATAATATCATTCATCCAATTATTTATTTGATCAATTCTTCTATCATTAGATGGATGTGTACTCATAAACTCAAGTGGCTCTTTACCTTTGTTTGCTTTTTTCATTCTTTCCCATATTTTGGTAGTTTCTCTAATATCAAAACCAGATAATGAAGAAAAAATTAGTCCTAAATAATCAGCTTCACTCTCTTGTTTTCTTGTAAAAGGGTTCATTATTCCTATTTGAGATAAAATCCCAACTGTGTTCATGCCAGTTGTTCTATTAATTTCAGACAATTTTCCTCCAGTAGCAATATCAATAATTCCAGTTGTTGTATTTAATAATCTTGTTCTGCTAGCCCTCTCAACAGAGTGTTTTGCTACAGCGTGAGCCACTTCATGACCCATAACGGCTGCTAAACCATTATTGTTTTTTGTTATATCCAACATTCCTGTATAAAATGCAATCTTTCCACCTGGCATACACCAAGCGTTTCTAATTTTTTTATTATCGATTAGAATATATTCCCATTCAAAATTTGCAGTTGGATCCTCCATATCGTTTCTATAAAAATATTCTGATATTGATTTTTCAATTTTAGATCCAATTTGGATAATATTGTTTAAACTTTCTTTATCATTACTTAATTTTGCTTTCTTCTTTACTTGTTCATAAACTCTAGCTGCATGCTCATTTAACTTTGATTCTGATATTAATTTAAGTTGTTTCCTTTCTGTTATAGGTGCAGTAGTACAAGCATGTAAACCTGCAGAAAGACAGCCACAACCCATTAAATATATAAAATTTCTTCTATTCACTTTTCTCAATATTTATATTACATGTAATTTATAATCAATTAAAGATATGTCGAAACTAAAAAGAAAAAAAATTTCATTTATAGCAAGGCTAAGAAACTATTTTATAACAGGAATTGTTGTTTTAGTCCCTATTGGAATTACATTATATCTAACAACATTTTTTATATCAATTTCATCAAAACTGATTCCACAAGGAATTAATCCGAATAGCTATTTACCGTTTGCAATACCAGGTTTAGAAATCTTGCTTTCGGTAATTTTTATTACTCTTGTAGGAGGTTTGTCACTTTCTTTTATTGGTAAAAAATTTTTACAGTTGTTTAATGACCTATTAAAAAAAATACCAATTTTAAGAACCATATATTCTGCCATCGGACAAATGACGGAAACATTTGCGCCTAAAAAGGGATCAAAAAAAAGTGTGGTTCTAATTCAGTATCCGAGAAAAGGCACATGGGCAGTTGGTTTCGCTACAAAAGAGAATAAAGGTGAAATTTCCAAAAAAACTAACACAGAATTAGTAAATGTTTTTGTTCCTACAACGCCAAATCCAACTAGCGGCTTTCTGTTAATGTTTCCTAAAACTGAGATTGTATATCTTGATATGACATTTGAAGAGGCATCGAAGTTCATTGTCTCAGCTGGTACATCTGATACAAAAACTAGATAGTTTCATTAATTACTGCAACCTTGTCGTATAGTTTAATAAGCTTATTAAAGTTATTTATTTTAATATTACTTTTTTCAATTTTTTTTATTTCTTTTTCTGCAATATCGAAAAGATCTTCGTGTTGAATAGGATCTGCTAGATTATATTTTTTTAAACCACTTTGCTTAAATCCTAAAATATCGCCATATCCCCTAATTTTTAGGTCTTCCTCAGCAATTTTAAAACCATCATTAGTATTTTTGAGAATTGTTATTCTCTTACGAGCATTTTCACTCATTCCTGCTTTAAACAAAAGTATACACGATGACTCTTTGTTACCTCTGCCTACACGTCCTCTCAATTGATGAAGTTGAGATAAACCATATTTATTTGCATTTTCAATGACAATTACATTAGCATTTGGAAAATCGATGCCTACCTCTATTACTGTAGTAGAAACCAATATATCTATCTTTCTATCGTTAAACTTATTTAATACTTTATCTTTTTCTTCCTTACTCATCCCTCCATGAACAATATCAACTTTATTTTTAAAAATTTTACTTAAATATTTGTATTTTTCTGTAGCAGATTGATGGTCAATTTTTTTTGATTCTTTAATAAGTGGACAAACCCAAAATACTTGATTTTTTTTTGAAATTTCACTTTTAATAAAATTAATAACCTCATTAATTTTAGTCTCGTTTTTACTGTATGTTTTAATTGGTTTTCTATTTTTTGGTTTAGATTTTATTAAAGAAATATCCATATCTCCATAAATAGTCATCATCATTGTCCTTGGAATAGGTGTTGCTGACATAACGAGTACGTCACAATCTTTACCTCCTTTATCGGATAGTTTTTTTCTTTGATTAACTCCAAATTTATGCTGTTCATCGATAATAATTAAACCTAAATTAAAGTAATTAATTTTTTCTTGAAAAAGAGAATGTGTCCCGATTAATATATCAATCTTATTATTTAAAAGATCATTTAAAATATTTTTTCTTTTTTTATACTCAGTTTTTCCGGTTAGAATTTCAGGATTACAAATGGAATTAAAATTTTCTAATATAAATTTATAATGTTGAATGGCTAATATTTCAGTTGGAGCCATTATTGCAACTTGATAGCCAGCTTTTATAGCATTTAATGCAGCTATTACAGACACTATTGTTTTTCCAGATCCCACATCTCCTTGTAATAATCTAAACATTTTTTGTTTTGACTCCATATCTTTATTTATGTTTTCTAACGAAGTTATTTGATCAGTTGTAAGTTTAAATTTTAAATTACTAATTAGTTTATTTTGAAACTTAAAGTCTAAAATTTTATTTTTTTTTTTTATTTTTTTAATTTTATTTCTAATATCAGAAGAAAGTAAAAAATTTGCAAATATCTCATCAAAAACAAGTCTTTTAAAATATTTGGTATTTCTAATTTTTGTAATTTCCTCCTTATGAATTTTGATGATACTTTCCTTCCATGATATATTATCAAATAAACTCGATACTTCTTTTGGTAACCATTCTTCTAATTCGGGTAAATTTTGGAAAACATTGTTTATTACTTGATTGTATTTATTTAATGTTAATCCATCAGATAGACTGTATTTACTATCCACATTAATAATATTTGAATCATTAGTTTTTTTTGTTGTTGGATTTACAAATTGAAATTTATTTCTAAAGTTGTTTGCCTTTCCATGTATAATTATTGCTTTATTTAAGGGTAATATTTTCTTTATATATCCCTCGTGACTATTAAAAAAAATACAGTCTAACTTTGCTCCATTTTTTTCACATATTACTTTGTTGGGTAAATTTCTAATTCGTGGAAAATTATATTTAATTGGTATTACTTTGATATTGTAATTTTTTCCTACTTGTAAAT
Source organism: uncultured Pelagibacteraceae bacterium (assembly GCA_902604795.1). Lineage (GTDB taxonomy): Bacteria > Pseudomonadota > Alphaproteobacteria > Pelagibacterales > Pelagibacteraceae > Pelagibacter. Next base: position 101,783 of record CACKZV010000001.1, read on the forward strand.
CGTCAATCTCTGTATCTTCAGCAGTTTCAATTCTTGATATAGGTAAATGCCATAATAGGTCAAAAATTGTAAAAATTTTTTTTTTGTTAAATGAACTTAATGTTTTTTTACCAACACCTTTAATTTTATTAATAGGTGACAATAAATATTCAAAATTACTCATTAAATATATATATATGTTTATAAACAATGAATTCAAACAAACAAAATTTAATTAATAAGATTATTTATAGATCTCAATATCGAGGCACAAAAGAAATGGATATATTTGTCAGTGGTTTTGTTAAATCTATTATAGATTCATTATCATTTGATGATTTAGTGGATCTAGATAAATTAGTTAATATGAATGATGAAGACATTATTAAAATTTCAAAGAGAGAAATGATGTTTATAAATAATAAAATTTTAAAACTATTGATCGACTTTAAATGAGTGGCGGAGAGACTGGGATTCGAACCCAGGAAAGAGTTGCCCCTTTGTCGGTTTTCAAGACCGATGCTTTCAACCGCTCAGCCATCTCTCCGTGTGCAAGGTTTTATTATTATTAATATATATTTCAACAATAAAATGACTTAAGTATTAAGTCAAAATATTCAGATAATTAAAAATGAACAATAGAAATTTTAATAAAGGAGTTTTACTTACATCCTTTGGTTCTTTTTGGTGGGGTTTTTTTGGTGTTATATACTTCAAATATATTTCTTTTGCAGGTCATATTGAAGTATTAATCCATAGAAGTGTTTGGACAACCTTTGTATTAATAGTTACTACTATTTTATTTTCTAAATGGAGCATTTTAAAAAAAATTTTTAATGATAAAAAAAAATTATTTATTCTATTTATTTCTGGTTTTTTAATTTTTATAAATTGGGGTGTCTGGATTTATGCTGTTAGTGTAGATAAAATAATTGATGCAAGCTTTGGGTATTTTATCATGCCTATCATAAGTGTTTTTCTAGGTAATTTTTTTTTTAAAGAACCTATTACAAAAAAAGGAAAAATTTCGATTTTTTTAGTTATCATTTCTGTTAGTTATTTATTGATAATAGATTTTAATTCAATTCCATGGGTAGGTTTAATTGTAGCCTTAAGTTGGAGTTTTTATAATCTATTTAGAAAAAAAATTAATGTAGAAACTGATATTGGACTCCTTATAGAGAGTTTGTATATACTTCCTTTTGTATTAATTGCATTTTATTTTATAAGTATAAATAATTATAATGATTTCAGTTTATCAAATCCCTCTTTGATGCCATTATTAATGTTGGCAGGACCAATGACGGTGATTCCTCTTTTTTTGTATGTAAGAGGTGTTGAATTAGCAGGACTAGGACCCGCCGGAATGATTTTTTATATTACTCCTACTTTGCAATTTATTCTTGGCTTTTTTATTTATAATGAGAAATTTAATATAAATCAGTTAGTTAGTTTTATTTTAATATGGATTGCTGTATTTATATATTTGAAAGATATTTATGAAAAAAATTAAAATTTATGTTTTTTTTCTTATTATTTTAATAAACTTTGAAGTCTATGCAAACGATTCTGAATTTAATGAGTGGAAGAAAAATTTTAGATTAATTGCATTAGAAAAAGGCGTGAGTTTAAAAATAATCGAAAGTACTGTTGATAAATCTATTTTTTTAAAGAATGTTATAAAATATGATAGATATCAACCAGAATTCTATGAAGATACCAAAACATATATTTCTAAAAGAGCTAATAATAATAAAGTAAATTCTGGTTTAAAAATTTACAAAATTAATAAAACAAAAATTGATAAAATCACTAAAGAATTTTCTGTTGATAAGGATTTACTTTTATCACTTATGGGTATCGAAACAAACTTTGGCAATTATTTAGGTAAAATGGATATAGTCTCATCATTAGCAACTTTAAGTTATGACAAAAGAAGAAGTGAATTCTTTACATCAGAACTACTTACACTTTTAATTTTATTCGACAAAGGAATTATAAATCCAAACAATTATTTAGGGTCATGGGCAGGAGCTTTTGGTAATTTTCAATTTATGCCTTCCACAATTAAAAATTATGCAATTGATTACAATGAAGATGAAATTATAAATTTGAAAAATATTGAAGATTCATTTGCTTCTGCTGCTAATTATTTAAATAAGATAGGGTGGGATAATAAAACACCATGTTTTTACAAAGTTGAACTTGTAAACGAAACACCACATAAATATCTAAATACATCAGCAAAACAAATAAAACATAAAAACAAAATATCTTATTTAAAGAAATACATTAAAAATAGTGAAAAACTTAATGACCTTGATAATTTGAAAGCTGCAATTGTGACCCCTGATTATGATATTATACCTGACGCACAAAAATTAACTCCGGCTTATTTAGTTTTTGATAATTATGAGTTAATTTTAAAATGGAACAGATCTTTAAGATTTGCATTAGCTGTATGCACACTAAAAAACAAATTCAAAAATGCAATTTAAATATATTTTATATCTATTATTTTTAACTTTATTTGCCTGTGAGCATCATTCAAAAAATATAAATATTAAAAATAAACCTGAAGATATAAAAGGTGTTGTTCAAAAAGATAAAATTAAAGTATCATCAGACAAAAATGAAAAAAGGGAAATAATTAATATTGTTTATTCTAATAAAGGTTTCGCATTAATATATGATGAGGATATAGAAAACTCTTTGGAAAATAATTTAGATAATACATCACTAAACATATTAAGTCCTAACCTACCTACTGGTACACCTGTTAGAATAACAAATATAATTAATGGCAAATCTTTAATGACTATTGTTAAAAATAAAGCTGTTTTGCCTGCTTTTTATAATTCAGTAATATCAAAGAGGATTGTTAGTGAATTATCAATAAATCCTAATGAACCTTATGTGTATATTGAAACTATCAATTCTAACAATTTATATGTTGCAAATGATGTAAAAACATTTGATGAAGAAAAGGAAGTTGCTAATAAAGCTCCGGTTGATGATATTATGGTTCAGAGTATAAGTTTAGAGACTGAAATTAAAGAGTCTAAGACTAATAATTTAGTAACAAATTTTAATTATATAATTAAATTTGCAGATTTTTATTTTGAGGATTCTGCCATTATGTTAAAAAATAGGTTATTTGAAGAGCATAATATTAAGAATATTCTTATCAAAAAGTTGTCACAAAATAATTTTAGAGTTTACAAAGGTCCTTATAAAGATTTTGAAAAATTAAAGAAAGGATTTCTTAATATCGAAAATATTGATTTCGATAGTATTGAAATAATTAAACTATGAAAATAAAAAATTTATCATTAATTTTTATATTTTTATTTTTTTTTATAAAACCAGTTTTTGCTAATTTCGACGTAAATGCGAGAACTGCTATTGTACAAGATTATTTATCTGAAAAAATATTGTATGAAAAGGATGCTGACCGACAAATTTTTCCTGCGTCTATGACAAAAATTATGACTTCAATCATAGCTTTTGATTTACTTAAAAGCGGTGAATTATCTTTAGATGATAAGTTTTTAGTATCTGAGAATGCGTGGAGATTATCACAAGCAGGATATTCTTCTATGTTTATTATGGTTGGAGATGAAATATCTGTAGAAAATTTATTAAGAGGTATTATTGTTTCATCAGGCAATGATGCTTGTATTGCTCTTGCCGAGGGCATTGCTGGTACAGAGGCAGAGTTTGCTATTATGATGACTGAAAAAGCAAAAGAAATAGGTATGGAAAATACCAACTTTTCAAATTCATCAGGTATAAATGCCCCAGACAATTTATCAACAGTCAGAGACATATTAATCATGTCTAATTACTTGATAAAAAATTACCCAAATTATTATGAATATTACAAAGAAACTGAATTTACTTGGGATAGAACAGGCGGAGACCCGATTAAGCAAGGCAATAGAAACCCTTTGCTTTATAAAAATATAGGAGTGGATGGAATAAAGACAGGATATCTTGCATATGAAAAATATTCACTTGCATCAACAATAAAAAGAAATGATAGAAGAATAATTGCAGTTGGAAGTGGTTTTGTTTCAAAAAATGCAAGATCAAAACAGTCACTTAAACTACTAACATACGGTTTAACAAATTTTGACACAATAAAAATTGCAAAGAAAGATGAAATATTTGATGAATTAGATGTTTGGCAAGGAACACAAAAAACAATTAAATCCTATATAAATGAGGATGTTTATAAAACAATTCCAAAAGCCAAAAAAAAATATCTAAAAGTATCAGTCAATTATCAAGGGCCATTAAAAGCTCCGATATTAAAAAATGATATAATAGGTAAAGTTAAAATATCATATAAAGATGAACAAATAGGAGAATACGATTTATTAGCATTTGAAGGTGTAAAAAGACAAAATATTTTCTCAAGGTTTATTTCATCAATAAATTTCCTTATCTGGGGTGATGTCTAAATATCCTGTTATAGTTTTTGAAGGTATAGAGGCTTCTGGTAAATCCTCTAGTTTAAAAAAAATAATTAAATATTTAAAAATGAACAAAATTAAATATGTATCCTTTAGAGAACCGGGTGGTACAAATCTATCTGAGAAATTGAGATCTTTAATGCTAAATAAAAAATCATCATTAAGCAATAAAACAGATTTATTTTTACTAATGGCATCTAGATCAGAAAATATTGATAAAATTATAAAAAAAAATTATAAAAAAAAGGTTATATTAATTGACAGATTTGTAGACTCAACATTGGCTTATCAACATTATGGAATGAAATTTGACAAAGATTTGATTTTAAAAATGAATAATTTTTTATTAGGCAATTTAAGACCAAACTTTACTTTCTTAAGCGTTGTTAATAAAAAAAATATGCTGAATAGACTAAAGTTGAGAAAAAATAAAAATAAATACGATAATTTTGATTATAATTTTTATAATAAAGTTCAAAGGGGTTTTTTAAAAATTGCTAATAAAAATAAATCTAAATATCTAATTTTAGATACAAATAAAGATAGTATAAAAATAATTGAAAATAAATTAATCGATAAAATTAAGAAAATTTTAAAGTAAATGAGTGAGATAAGTAAAATGATTGGTCATAAGTCTCTTTTTAATGACTTTATCTATCTTGATCAGATACAAAAATTTCCCAATAAAATTTTATTAAATGGTTCAAAAGGAATAGGAAAAAAACTATTTGTAAATCACTTTTTAAATTATTTTTATTTAAAAGATAATAAAGAATCTTATAATTTAAAAAATTATGAATATAATTTGAGTAATAATATATCTAAACTTATAACTTCTAACTCACATCCCAATGTTCTCAGGATTTATAAAAAAAATGATAAAAAAATAATTGATATAGATCAAATTAGAGATATGATTCAATTTACTAATCAAACTTCATTCAATAATGATAGAAGGTTTATAATTATTGAAAATGTTAATCTATTAGGAATTAATTCTGCTAATGCTTTATTAAAATCAATTGAAGAACCTAATAACAAAATATACTTTATTTTAATCAATAATTCAGAATTTAAAACTTTGGAAACTCTTAAATCAAGATGTCTAGAATTTAAATTAAATTTATTAAATTCAGAAGTAATAGAGATTGTGAATTACCACTTTAATAATGATATATATAAAGATATTAATTTAGATTTTGTAAACAATTATAACTCTCCATCTTTTTTAATATCATTAGTAAACTTTTTAGAAAGTAATGATTTATCAATTAAAGATAACTCTATAGAGGATTTATTGTCTTATATAATCAAAAATAAATCATACACATCAAATGATTTTATAAAGGAATATTTAAATTTATTTATTGAACTTTTTTTCTATAAAAATATAAACATATCTAAGAAAATTTCATTCAAAATAAAAAAATATTTTTACCTAAAGCTTTCTTTTGTTAAAAAATATAACTTAGATTTTGAGTCTTTTTTTCTAGAATTTAATGATAAATTATTAAGTGAATAAAAATTACTACATTACAACACCAATTTATTATCCATCTGCAAAACCGCATATGGGCCATGCTTATTCAAGTATTATTGCTGATTTTTTTGCAAGATTAAAAAGAATACAAGGTTTTAAAGTTTATTTTTTAACTGGCACAGATGAGCATGGACAAAAAATACAAAGAGCTGCAGAAAAAAAAAAAATGGATCCTTTATTATTTTGTGATGAAATTAGCAAAACCTTTAGAGATTTATCTGCTACATTAAATTTATCTAATAATGATTTCATAAGGACAACTGAGAAAAGACATTCGAAATCTGTTGAGAATCTTTGGAATATTTTAGAAAAAAAAGGTGAAATCTACCTATCCAAGTACTCAGGTTGGTATTCTGTATCAGATGAAGCATTTTACACAGAAAGTGAAATTGAAGATTTAGACGGTACTAAAAAATCAATTAGCTCAGGTTCAAAAGTAGAGTGGGTAGAAGAAGAATCTTATTTTTTTAAATTATCAAATTGGCAAGATAAATTAATTGAGTTTTATAACAAAAATCCAGATTTTATACTACCTGAAACAAGAAAAAATGAAGTTATCAGTTTTGTTAAATCAGGATTAAAAGATTTATCTGTGAGTAGAAAATCCTTTAATTGGGGTATAAAAGTTCCATCTAATAAAGACCATGTTATTTATGTTTGGTTGGATGCTTTAACAAATTATCTAAGTGCTTTAAATTACCCAAATGAAAACGATGATTTGTACAAATCTTTTTGGCCTGCGGATCTACATCTAATTGGAAAAGACATATTAAGATTTCATGCTATTTACTGGCCAGCTTTCTTATTGGCCGCAGATATAGAACCCCCAAAAAGAGTATTTGGTCATGGATGGATACTTTCTGGTGATGAAAAAATGTCTAAATCCAAAGGGAACATTTTAGACCCACTTGAGATTATAGAAAATTATGGCCTAGACCCTTTAAGATATTATTTAATCAAAGAAGTTTCATTTGGTAATGATGGAAATATCTCACAAGAAAAATTAGAATCTTGTATAAATAGTGATTTAGCTAATAATTATGGAAATTTGTGTCAAAGAGTTTTGGCATTTTGTGATAAGAATGCTAACTTAGAAGTTCCTGATATAGATAATCTAACAGAGGATGATAAGATTATATTAGATCAATACTCTAAATATTATGATGATTTAGTAAAGTATTCAGATAATCAAGATGTAAATTCATACATAAATTTTATTGTTGAGCAACTATTTTTAGCAAATAAGTATTTTAATGATCAAGAACCCTGGAAAAAAAAGAATGATAAATTAAGGATGAATACAATTATTTATGTTTCTTTGGAACTAATAAGAAAAGTAACCATATTACTTTATCCTATTATACCATCATCATCTCTAAAAGTTTTAGGTATATTTGGTATAAACGAAGAAAAAATTAATTTTGTAACTATAAAAGAAAACAATTATCTTAAAAAAGGTCTCAAATTGAGTAAATTAGATATCTTATTTAAAAAGATTGAAAAAAATGATTGATTCACATTGCCACCTAGATCACGAACCTTTAGCTCAAAATATTCAAGATGTTTTATCAAGATGCAAAAAGGAAGGAATTAATAAAGTATTAACAATTTCTACAACATTAAGTGGTTTCCCAAAAATTTTGGATATTGTTAATAAAAATGAAATGATATTTGGAACTTTTGGGATACACCCTCATGAAACAAATACTGATCAAGTTTCTAAAGATGAAATAATAACTAAAATTAAATCCAATAGTAAATTAATTGGAGTGGGAGAGACAGGTTTAGACTTTTATTACAATAATAGCGACAAAGATAAACAAATAACAAGTTTTAAAAATCATATTAATGCTGCATTAGAATTAAATTTTCCTTTAATTGTTCATTCAAGAAATGCTGAAGATGAAACTTATGAAATATTAAAAAATTCAGACAAGAATTTAAAAATTCTGATGCATTGTTTCACAGGCTCTCATTCATTTGCTTTAAAATTAATGGAGCTTAATAGTTATTTCTCAGCCAGTGGTATTATAACATTTAAAAATAGCAACGATCTTCAAAACACTTTTAAACAGTTACCTTTAGAAAGATTACTAATTGAGACAGACAGTCCTTTTTTAGCACCAGAGCCAATGAGAGGTAAGAAAAATGAACCATCTTTTGTGAGGTATACCCTAAAAAAACTTTCAGAATTAAAAAATATTACTTCACTAGAGCTTGATAAAATAACAACACAAAATTTTAATAGATTATTTTTTAACAAATGACATTAAAATTTACCATTCTAGGATGTGGTAGTTCCCTAGGTATACCTAGAATTGATGGTTATTATGGAAACTGTGATCCAAATAATAAGAAAAATGTACGTACAAGATGCTCAGCTTTAATAAGATCTAAAAATTTAAACATACTAATTGATACTTCTCCAGATCTAAAATCTCAATTGTTAGCAAATAAAGTTAAAAATATTGATAAAGTTTTTTATACACACGCTCATGCAGATCAAACACATGGAATTAATGAATTAAGAGTGTTCTCATTAAAAAATAAAAAAAAAATACCTATTTATGCTGACTTAATTACAAAAAGAAGTCTTATAAATACCTTTGGTTATTGTTTTGAAGATTACAAAAATTATCCGTCAATACTTGATGCAAAAACTTTAAAGAATAAACACATATTTAATGATACAAATAGTAAGATTGTTATTAAATCATTAAAGGTTCATCATGGATCAATAAAAAGTATTTGTTATATTATTAATAAAAAATGTGCTTATGCACCTGATGTTAACTATATAAATAGTAAAGATTTAAAATATTTAAAAAATTTAAAATATTTTATTATTGATTGTTTAAGATATAATTATCATCCAACACATTTTAATTTAGATGATGTGCTAAAATTAATAAGAATAGTTAAACCTAAGAAAACAATTCTTACAAATCTAAGTAATGAAATTGATTATAATGAAATAAAAAAAAAATTACCCAAAAATGTAATTCCCGCACATGATGGATTAACAGTATTAATCTAATAAACTTTCAATTTTTTTTGTAATTTTTTTTGATGTTGGGTTAGTTAAAGATGCATAAGTATCTTCAATTATACCTTCTTTATTTATTAAAATTTTATAAAAATTCCATTTTGGTACAGCAGATTTACCGTAGTTTTCTTTGGCCCATTTATATATTTCATGTGCTTTATCACCTTTTACATCAGTTATTTCAGTAAGCGGAAAGTTAATGTTAAAGTTAATCTCACAAAATTTTTTTACTTCACTATTTACTTTTTTTTCCTGATTAAAAGAATTTGATGGTATGCCAAGCACAATCAACCCTTTATCTTTATATCTTTCCCATAACTCTTGCATATCATCATATTGTTTTGTAAATCCACAATAACTAGCAGTATTCACTACTAAAACTGGTTTACCTTTAAAGTCATTTAAATCTATTATATCGCCTGAAATACTATTTATTTTGAAGTCATAAAAAATTTTTTCATAATCAGCATGAGATGAACTTTTAAAAAAAAACATAATTATAGTTACTCCAATTATTATAAGATTTTTCATTATTTTAATTATTTATTTGGTGTAAGTAGTATTAAAAAGTACCCAAATAAAGTGGATAATAATGACCCAGTTAGAACCCCGATTTTTACACCATCCATGTATTGCATACTTTCGGCAAATGCTAAATTTCCAACAAATAAACTCATAGTGAAACCAATTCCAGTTAAAACACCGACACCATAAAAATTGTACCAGCTGGTATTACTAGGCATTTGGGCAATTTTTAATTTAATCGAAATGTATGAAAAAACAAAAACTCCTAATTGTTTCCCAACAAATAACCCTAAAACAATACCTAATGGAACTTTATCTAATAATGATGAAAAAGATAAACCCTCTAAAGACACACCAGCATTTGCAAATGCAAATATAGGCATAATACCAAATGCAACATAAGGACTAATTGCATGCTCTACTTTAATTAAAAGTGAAAAATCTTTATCTTTTTTTCTGTGAGGAATTGTCATTGCAAGTAATACACCAGCTATAGTTGCGTGAATTCCTGAGTTATGAGTAAAATCCCAAAGGAAAATTCCAACTATCAAATAAGGAAGAAATTTTTTTATGTTAAATTTATTAATAACTAACAGAACAATAAATGCTAACAGCATCAAAGATAAATATTTAATACTTAAATCACCAGAATAAAATAGAGCTATTATAACTATTGCTCCTAAATCATCTATGATTGCTAAGGCTGTTAGAAAAACTTTTAGTGAGAGAGGCACTCTCTTACCCAATAATGACAATACACCTAATGAGAAAGCTATATCTGTAGCTGAAGGTATTGCCCAACCTTTTAATGTTTCTCCATCACCCAGGTTTATAAATACATATATTAACGCTGGAACTACCATTCCACCAACTGCTGCTATTATAGGAAGCAATGCTTGTTTAATATTAGATAGCTCTCCTTGTAAAAACTCTCTTTTAATTTCAAGTGTTACAAAAAAGAAAAAGATTGCCATTAATGCATCATTTATCCAGTGCAGAACAGAAAGTTTAAGACCAAAATTATTTATTCCAATAAATAAATACCTTTCTAAAGTTGAAAAATATAGATTTGATAGTTCAGAATTACTTATAACCAATGCTATTACAGCTGCAAAAAGAAGCACTATTCCACTTGCCGCCTCAAGTTTAAAAAATGATGTAAAACCTTTTGTAATTTTTTGAATCATATTTAGTTAGTTAGATCTTTTATAAAAAGTTTTAAATCTAAAACAGTTTGATAAAAACTATCAAAAAAAGGAGCTATACCTGGAAATAAATTCAATAAATATGACTTAAATGTATCGAGTAAAAATATAAAACCCAACAGAGATATAAGAATTATAAATAAATAAATTAATACAATTTTTATTTTTCCGTCTTTTTCCTCATTTTCTTTTTCATTTTTTATATCTAATTTTCCATCCTCAGTGTTCTCTTCAGATAATACTTCTCGGTTTGTATCAGTAAAATTCTCATCATTTATTGCTTCATTAGAAGGAACTTCATTTTTATTAATATTTCCATTTATTTTAACATCTAAATCTTCATCATTTTTAGTTTCTAAAACAGGCGTATAATGCCAAATTTTACTGCAACTCCCACACTTTAATAATCTACCTTCTTTGGGTATTAGACTGCTATCAATATTAAATTTTTTTTTCCTACACTCACAATTAATGATCATAAATCTTCTTATATAGTATAAATGTTTAAAATTCTTTTTAAAACGTGTTTTTATACTTTGAATTTTTTTTTATCTACTGTATTAGTACTGCAATCGGGGCGTAGCGCAGCCTGGTAGCGCATCTGGTTTGGGACCAGAGGGTCGCAGGTTCAAATCCTGCCGCCCCGACCACTAATTATGAAAAAAGCTAAAATTTATAAACCCTCTAAAACTGCCATGCAATCTGGTCTTAAAAAGTTTGATAAATGGGTTTTAGAATTTATAACAGAAGATCCTGGCAAAAATCCTCTTATGGGATGGGAAAGTTCATATGATACTTATTCAGAATTAAACTTAGAATTTAAATCAAAAGATTTAGCCATAGAGTATGCTAAAAAAAACAATATTCTTTTTGAAGTTATTGAACCTCAAAAAAGAAAGATAACTAAAAAATCGTACGCAGATAATTTTATAAAATAATGTTTAGATTTTTTACTATAAAAAAATGGCACTTATGGTCCTGGTTGGGATCATTAATAATTTTATCATCTCTTTGGATACAAGTAAAAATCGATGTTAAAATAAATGAATGGTTTGGTGAATTCTATGACATGATCCAAAAAGCTCTTGGTGCACCCAATGCAATAACAATTGAAGAGTATTGGGCAAGTCTCTTTTCTTTTATTACTCTTGCGGCTATGTATGTTGGAGTTGCTGTTTTAGTGAGTTATTTCACATCTCACTATCTGTTTAGATGGAGAACAGCGATGGTTGAATATTATCATAGTGTATATGAGAAGGCCCGTAAAATTGAAGGAGCTTCACAAAGAGTTCAAGAAGATACAATTAAATTTTCAAGAATAATGGAATCTCTAGGGACTAGTCTAATAGAAGCAATAATGATATTGGTTGAGTTTATGCCAATTTTATTTGGTTTAAGCATTGGTATACCAATATTCTTTTTTGGAGATTGGGAATATGGTTTAATTGTAGGCGCCTTAATTTGGTCAATTGGTGGAACAATTTTTTTAATAATTTTAGGATTAATATTAAGATTGGTTGGTGTTGAATATGATCTTCAAAAAAAAGAAGCAGCTTATAGAAAAATCTTAGTTATAGCTGAAGATGATGGAACAGTAAGACCAAAATCAATAGAAGAGTTATTTGATGATGTTAGAAGTATTCATTTTTTAAGTTATATTAGATATCTTTATTTTAATATTGGTAGAATAGCTTATTTACAAGCAAATGTATTATCTGCTTATGTTTTTCTTGCACCTGCAATTGTTGCAGGAGCAGTTACATTAGGTGTTATGCAGCAAATTATAAGAGCTTTTGGACGTGTGGAAGGCTCAATGCAGTATATTTTAAAAGCATGGCCTACAATTATAGAACTTGCGAGTGTTTATAAAAGATTAAGAGAATTTGAATATAAGTTGAATGTTGAGGATGGCGGCAGTGAAAGTGAATATAAAGCTTAATAATGAAATTATCTCAAGAATTATTAAATAATCTTATAGAAATAACCTCTAAATCTGCAATTGCTTGTTATCAATATATTGGAAAGAATGAAAAAATATTAGCAGACAAAGCCGCAACAGATGTGATGAGACATCAACTTAATAAATTAAACATTAAGGGTGAAGTAGTCATAGGTGAAGGTGAACTTGATGAAGCTCCTATGCTGTATATTGGAGAAAAACTAGGTATGGGTAATGGACCAGAGATAGATATTGCGGTAGATCCAGTTGAAGGTACAAATTTTGTTGCAAAAAATCTACCTGGTGCAATGTCAGTTTTAGCCGTTTCAGAAAAAGGGAACCTTATCAATGCACCTGAAACTTATATGAATAAAATTGCTACAGGCAGTCATATTCCAAAAGGTGCAATAGATATTGATTTTACTGTTGAAAAAAATATTAATATTTACTCTGAGATAACTAAAAAAAAAAATTCTGAAATTACTGTATGTATTCTTAATAGGCCAAGACATAATAAGATTATAACTGAATTAAAAAGATTAAACGTTAATATAAAATTAATAACCGATGGAGATGTTTCAGGAGCTTTACTTGTATCGGATAAAAAATTTAATGTAGATATTTTTATGGGTATCGGAGGAGGTCCTGAAGGAGTGATAGCAGCTACTGCTTTAGAATCTTTAAAATGTAACTTTCAAGGTAGATTTATATTTGAAACAGAGTATGAAAAAAAAAGAGCAGCAGAAATGGGTATTAAAGATTTAAATAAAAAATATGAAATATATGAAATAGTGAAGGGTGACAGCATTTTCTGTGCTACAGGCATAACACCCGGTGATTTAATGAATGGTGTAGTTAAACAAGATGGTAATTACATAACTGAGACAATTATTACATATAATAAATCAGATTTAGAACTTGTAAAAAAAGTGACTTCACTTACTTGATTAATAGAAAAAATTACAATAAAAGATCCATCATTGGTCCCTTCGTCTATCGGTTAGGACACATGGTTTTCATCCATGAAAGAGGGGTTCGATTCCCCTAGGGACCGCCATTTATTATTATCTTTTAGTTGATGCGTTAATTTTCTCTCTTAAAGTTGTAAGAATATCATAAAGTACATTATCCTGATCATATTTTTTGTTAGTTATTTTTTCAGCTTTCTTAATGTCATTCATGTTATTTAGATCAAGTAAATCCTTTTTAACAACCAAACCCATAGTATTAAACTCTAAAATTATAACGTTATTACTTAATATTTTTTTTTTACCAAGTTTAAAAATTGATTGATTAGATTTTTTTCTTTCAATATAAATCCAATTTCCATTAAAAGTACTTATAGATGAAGGTGGTCCAATTAATTTCCTTACATCATTTTTATTTGTTTTATTTAATATGATTTTTTCGTATTTAGCATCAATGAATCTTGAACCGTGTGCATTAGTAACTTTATTAAATGAACAATTAAGTGTAAACAAAAATATAATTGATAATAATATATATTTCATATGAAAAACGAATACCTAAATATTTACAATAATTTAATAAAATTAACTAGGAATAAAAACCTTTATTTTAATCTTAAAAATGATGATACGTTTTCTGATCGATTAATTATCCTTCTTCTCCATTTTGGTTTTTTTTTAAAATTTTACAAGGTAGAACTATCTAAAAATAATGCGCAAGATTTGTTTGATTTTTTTATTAAACAAATAGAACTATCTATTAGAGAAATTGGATATGGAGATGTTTCTGTAAATAAAAAAATGAAAGACTATGTAAATCTATTTTTCTCTATATTAGATAAAATTGAAAAGTGGGATATTTATAATTTTAATGAAAAAAAGGAAACAATTTCAAATTTAATGAATATTAAGGAAGATAATGATTTTTTTATTAATTATTTTGATAATTTCACTGTTTTTTTATCAAAAAACTCTTTTAAAATCTTTACAAAAGATATATTAGAACCTAAATTTTAATTATGGCTGTACCAAAACGCAAAACAACTAAATCAAGAGCTGGAAAAAGACGTTCTCATCTGAAAGTTTCTTCTAAAAATATTATTGAAGATAAGAAATCAGGTGAATATCGTTTATCGCATCATTTAGATTTAAAAACTGGCTTCTACAAAGGTAGACAAGTTCTAGATCCTAAAGAATAGTTTTTATGACTAACCAAATAATTATTGCCATCGATGCAATGGGTGGTGACAATTCACCTAATAAGGTGATTGAAGGTATCAGTATACATTCGAAATCCTCAGAAGATATAATTTATAAAATATTTGGAAACGAAAAATTGATATCTCCTTTAATTAAAA
The DNA here is from genome assembly GCA_902604795.1 of uncultured Pelagibacteraceae bacterium. GTDB lineage: Bacteria > Pseudomonadota > Alphaproteobacteria > Pelagibacterales > Pelagibacteraceae > Pelagibacter. Next base: position 116,821 of record CACKZV010000001.1, read on the forward strand.
AATATAATTTATCAAATGATAAGATAAAAATATTTCATACAGATAATATTGTAGAGAATGAGGACACAGCTTTGTCGGCAGCCAAAAAAGGTAAAGATACAAGTTTATGGCTTGCAGTTGAATCGCTTAAACACGATGCTGCAGATGCTATAGTTTCAGCGGGAAATACTGGTGCACTTTTCCTAATATCAAAACTAAATTTAAAAATGATTGAAAATATTGATAAGCCCGCTCTATCTGCATTGTGGCCAAGTAAAAAGGGGATGAATGTTGTTTTAGACCTAGGTGCAAATATTGATTGTAATTCTAAGAATTTAATTGATTTTTCCATAATGGGGTCTGCATTACTTAAAGCATTATATGAAGATGTTAAGGCAAACGTAGCATTGTTAAATATCGGATCTGAAGAGTTAAAAGGTAATGCAATGATAAAAGATACATATCAATTATTAATAGAAAACAAAAATCCTTTGTTTGATTTTAATGGTTACATAGAAGGTAATCATATAATGGATGGTGATGTTAATGTAATCGTTGCTGATGGATTTACTGGAAATATAGCTCTTAAAACTGCTGAAGGTACATCAAATTTTATAATAAGCGAACTTAAAAATGCTTTATCATCCTCAATAATTGGTAAATTTTCATCACTATTAAATTTCAATAATTTAAAAAAATTTAAAAATAAATTAGATCCAAGACTTTATAATGGCGCTATATTACTAGGATTAGATAAGCCAGTGATTAAAAGTCATGGATCTACGGATGCTGTAGGTTTCGCAAATTCATTAAAAGTTTGTGAAAAAACTATAAGGGGTAAATTAATTGATCAAATTAAAAATAATATTAATTAAATGAGAACAAACTTAACAAAAAAAGAAATTATTAATTCTATATATATGCAGATTGGATTTTCAAAAAAAATTAGTGAAACTTTATTAGAAGATATATTTGAGATTTTGATTAAAAATATTTTAATATATAAAAAAGTTAAAATCTCACGATTTGGAACATTTTTTTTACGAAAGAAAAAACAACGAATAGGCAGGAATCCCAAAACTAAAGAAAAAAAAATTATTGCAGAAAGAAATGTAATTTTATTCAGAGCTTCAAAGGAATTTAAAGAATTTATTAATAAAAATGAATAACTTAAAAGAACATAGTAAATACAAAACTATTGGTGAAGTTGCAAAAATTTTAGATTTAGTTAATAAAAAAAATGGTAAACTATCAACACACACAATTCGTTTTTGGGAAAAAAAATTTCAACAAATTAAACCAAGACTTTTTAACGGAAACAGAAGATACTATGACGAAAATTCAATAAATATTCTTAGAAAAATTAAATTCTTACTTAAAGATAAAGGTATGACGTTAAATGGTGTGAAAAAGGCTCTAAATTCTAATAATTCAGATATTGACGTATTACACAATAACTCTATAAACAGAAAAAATATTATTAAATCCAAGTTAAAAAAAATAAAAAAATTAATTATAGATATAAAAAATTAAATGGCAAAAAAAACTCATGTAAAAGTTAGGTTAGTTCCGGAGCAAAAACCGGATAGTCCTTTTTTTTACTATGTTAAAAAACCAGCTGGTGGTGAAAAAGCTAAAGTAAAATTAAAAGCAAAAAAATATAATCCTGCTACAAGAAAACATGAAATTTTTATAGAAAAAAAACTTCCACCTCATAGCAAGTAGTCTATTTTTTTTTATTAAAATTTCTACGTTCAAAATCAATATAAGCATAAATCATATTTTTCCAAATTTTATTAGTAATTTTAGGATCAATATTGTTTTTGATTGATTTATTTTTAATATTTTTAAGAATTATTTTAATTCTCTTCTGATCAACTATTTGGTTTTTTCTTTCTTTAAGTGCAAGAACCTTTTTGACAAGTTTAGTTCTTATTTTAATTATTTCTATTAACGAATCGTCTAGTTTATCCAATTGTTTTCTTATTTTACTGAGTTTTTCTTTTTTTAATGGCGACATTTATATATTTGGATAATTTAAAAATTATTATATTTATCCATCCATGTATAGTGAAAATCTAAAGGTCAATAATCAAATATCAATATGGCTTATCAGTATGTTTTGGATTATTTCTGCTATGATTGTTGTTGGTGGTTTAACAAGATTAACTGATTCTGGTTTATCAATCACTCAATGGCAATTATTCTCTGGTTTCTTCCCACCACATAATAATTCTCAATGGATTATGTATTTTGATTTATATAAAGAGATACCCGAATTCAAATTACAAAATTACGATATGACTATGCAAGAATTTAAAGTTATTTTTTGGTGGGAATGGGCTCATAGATTTATGGGAAGGTTAATAGGTTTAGCTTTTCTAATTCCACTAATATATTTTACATTTAAAATTAAATTTAAAAAATTATTGAACTTTTATTTCATCTTTACTTTAATATGTTTTCAAGGATTTATAGGTTGGTATATGGTAAGTAGCGGTTTAATTGATAGAGTTGATGTTAGTCATTTTAGATTATCTATACATTTATTAGTAGCATTTCTTATTTTATCTTTAATTTTTTGGAGTTATTTAAAAATAAAAGTAAAAAACAACTTTCAAAATACAATAAATATAATATTCCCACTGAGTTTTCTTTTATTAGTCTTTTTACAAATTTCTATTGGTGCTTTAGTTTCGGGAATGGATGCGGGTAAAATTTATAATTCTTGGCCGTTAATGGGTAACTCAATTTTTCCAAATGATAATAATCTTGCAAACTTGTTTAAATTAAGCGCTTTTAGTGATCCTTCTTTGGTACAATTTATTCATAGAAAGTTAGCTTATTTAATAGGATTATTTTATCTGTATTTATTATTTTATATTTATATTAATAAAAAGACTGATTTATATAAATCCGTAAATATTTTAGGATTTTTTATAATTCTACAGATTGTCTTAGGAATTTTTACTTTATTATATGGTGCACAGATATTCATTGCATCTATGCACCAAATAAGTTCTATTTTTTTAGTAGCTTCTTGTATCTACTTTTTATTCATAAATACGAGATCTAACTTACAGCTTTCAAGCTAGGTTTTCCTGAAGCTCCTAAAGCTTGATCTAGATCAGCTATAATATCATCCGGGTGTTCAATACCAATGGACAATCTTACATACCCTGGTGTTACACCTGCAGCTAGTAGTTCTTCCTCAGTTAATTGGCTGTGTGTAGTAGTTGCTGGATGTATAGCTAAACTTCTTGCATCTCCTATATTTGCAACATGGTAAAACATTTTAAGAGACTCTATAAACTTTTTACCAGCCTGAACACCGCCTTTAACCTCAATACCAACTAGTGCTCCATTTCCACCTTTCATATATTTTTTAGATCTTTCACCAATCTCACCTTTATGAAGAGTAGGATAGATAACTCTTTCAACATTTTTATGTTTTTGTAAAAAAGCAACAGCTTTTTCAGCATTTGAGCAATGTTGTTTCATTCTTAATGGAACAGTTTCTAGACCTTGAATTATACCCCAAGCGTTATCGGGTGCTAAGGGTGCTCCTAAATCTCTTAACAAACACACTCTGGCTCTTACTGCGAATGAAACATTTGCGCCTGTTAATTGAGGTACAACCTCACCCCATTTTGCACCACCATAACTTGCATCTGGCTCATTAAATAATGGTTGTCTTTTAGGATCTTTTGTCCAATCAAAATTACCACCATCAACAAGAGCTCCACCAATTACAGTTCCGTGTCCTCCAATGAATTTTGTAAGTGAGTGAACTACAACCGCTGCGCCATGCTCTAAAGGCTTGCAAATAACGGGAGCTGCTGTGTTGTCCATAATAAGTGGAATATTATGTTTTCTTCCAATATCCGAAACTTCTTTTATTGGAAATACTCTCAAATATGGATTTGGTAAAGTTTCTGCATAAAAACACCTTGTCTTATCGTCTATTAATTTTTCAAAATTACTTGGATCTGATGGATCTGCGTATCTACATTCGATACCTAATTTTTTAAGTGTGTGAGTGAATAGGTTAACTGTTCCACCATATAAATCAGTTGAACTAATAAAATTATCACCTGATTGACACACATTCATTATAGCAAATGTTGATGCTGCTTGTCCTGAACCAACGGTTACAGCTGCAAGCCCACCCTCAAGAGCTGCAACTCTTTTTTCAAGTACATCATTTGTTGGATTCATTATTCTTGTGTATATGTTTCCAAATTCTTTTAGTGCAAATAAATTTGCAGCATGATCAGTATCATTAAATTGATATGATGTTGTTCTATATAGCGGTACTGCTACTGCTGTTGTAGCTGGATCGCTTCTGTAATCTCCGCCATGTAATGCAATTGTTTCTGGATGTTTATTTTTGGTCATATTTTCCCTTCTGTTTAAAAATGTATTAAACTAAAATGAAAAAATACAATCAAGCTTAAATTTAACTTGATAATGGAGGATAATTTGTGGTTATAAATTTTTTAAGTACAGTTAATACTCTATCAGCTTCCTCTAATAACATCATGTGACCACAGTTATCAATTATATCAACTTGACTACCATCTATTAATGAAGCTAATTTTTTTCCCTCTTTAACTGGGCACATTTTATCGTCAGTTGCTAAAATCGATAGGGTAGGACATTTTATTTTTTTAGCTGCTTCAAATCCATTTTTATAATTATCACAAGCTCTAAAATCTACACCTAATGTATTCTGTATTGTTCTAGATTTTGCAAGCATTGTTCCTGTGTTGATATGATAAAGGCCAGGTACTGGATGACCACCAAAATGACCTGCTGGACCATGAGCCCAATCCATCATTAAATCTACTGCTTTTGGATCATTATTTTCTGCTAGTGAAAGCAGTTCTGGGTTCATTGGTATTGCGCCAGCTCCACCCATTAAACTAAGAGTTTTAATTTTATCTGGATACCTTGATGTGCACTCTACTGTAACTAAACAACCTTGAGAATGACCTACTAAAGAAGCTTCTTTATGACCAACTGCATCAATTACATCATTCACCCAGTCTGCCATTTGCTCAATTGATTTAAGACTGTCTCCGCTTGACAAACCATGTCCTGGAAGATCTATTGCTAGAGCATTATATCCATGGAAAGCAAAGTATCTTGTTTGCAGTACCCAAGTCATATGGGTTAGTCCACTTCCATGAACGAAAATAATTAAAGGTTTTTTTTTATCAAACGGTCTTCCACCAGTTGACGCAAAAACTTCATGATTATTTACTTTAAACTTCATTGATTTGATACAAGTCTTGGTTTTCTTGCAGCTCTGAAACCAATCTCGAAATCATTTTTTATATCATCAATGTCTTCAATACCTACAGACAATCTAATCATGTCATGTGATAAACCTGCAAATTTCAAAGTAGCTTCATCCATTTGAGAATGAGTTCCAGATGCAGGATGTATAACTAGAGTTCTTGTATCACCAACATTTGCTAAATGTGATGCTAATTTAACATTATTTATAAATGCAACTCCAGCATCTTTTCCACCTTTAATACCAAATGCGATCATTGAACCTCTTCCATTAGGTAAAAGTTTTTTTGCTAATTCATGATCAGGATGATCTGGTACACTTGGATGAGATACCCATGCAACACTTTCGTGGTTAGATAAATATTTAACCATTTCTTCGGCATTTGAACAATGTTTCTTCATTCTTACAGATAAAGTTTCTATTCCTTGTAGAACATTCCAAGCATTTTGAGGACTTAAACAAGGACCAAAGTCTCTCATACCTTCAGCTCTAGCCTTCATAGTAAAAGCTGTTGGACCAAATTCTTCAGCAAAAGATAAACCATGATATCCTTCATATGGTTTTGTCATAGTTGGAAATTTATCGTTTTGCATCCAATCAAATTTTCCACCTTCAACTAATATTCCTGCCATTGAAGATCCATGTCCAGCCATCCATTTTGTTAGTGAGTGAATTACTATATCAGCTCCATGCTCAAACGGTTTACATAAGTAAGGAGTTTGATAAGTTGCATCAACCATCAATGGAATACCAGCATCATGAGCAATTTTCGCAATTTCAGGCATGTTCATTATTTCGTTACCTGGATTTCCAACAAGTTCTCCAAAAATACCTTTTGTGTTCTTTTGAATTGCTTTTTTAAATCCTTCGGTATCTCTTGGTTTAACAAATGTACATTTAATTCCAAATTTAGGTAAGGTTAATCTAAATAAGTTTACAGTGCCTCCATAAAGTTGAGATGATACGACTAAATGATCACCTGCTTCACATAATGTCATTACTGTTAAAAATATTGCACTCATTCCCGATGATGTAGCTAATGCTGCTGTACCACCCTCAAGTGAAGCAACTCTTTCTTCTAATACTCCAACAGTTGGATTTGAAATCCTACTATAAATATGCCCACCTCTTTCTAAATTAAAAAGAGCAGCTGCATGATCGACATCATCAAAAAGGTATGATGTGGTTTGATATATTGGTACTTGTCTTGAGCCAGCATTTTTGTGCGGCTGATAACCCGCATGTAAACTAAGGGTATCAAATTTATAAGTATTTGGTTTCAATTCTTTTTTTTTATCAGTCATTAGGCTCCTATAATTTATAATATTGTGAATACGTTTTTATCAACGTTATTATTACTAATAAATGGTCATAATTCAATCAACCATTCAGTCCAACTAAAATATAATAATTTGACAATATATGTAATTATAAGTATTAATCCCGCATTCATGACAAAGTTTGTTAAAAAAGACGAGATAAATAGCGAATGGTTTGAGATCGATGCTAAAGGAGCGGTTGTCGGTAGACTAGCAACGGTTGTATCAAAAATTATAAGGGGGAAGAATAAAACAACATATACACCACACATGGATCATGGAGATTTTGTTGTTATTAAAAATGTAGACCAAATTAAATTTACGGGAAATAAATTTCAAAATAAAAAATATTACAGACACACAGGATACCCTGGTGGAATTAAAGAAATAACACCTGAAAAATTGAGTGAAAAAAAACCAGGTGAAGTTTTAAAGTTAGCTGTTAAAAGAATGTTGCCTTCAGGTGCACTAGGAAAAAAACAATTAACTAAACTAAAAATTTATTCTGGAGAAGAACACCCTCACACTGCTCAAAATCCAAAAATAATTGAAATCAGTAAGCTTAATCAAAAAAACGTTGTAAGAAATTAATATGGAAACCTCCCAAACATCTACACCAAAAGTAAAATTAGACTTTAAAGATAGTAAATACGCAACTGGAAGAAGAAAAAAATCTGTAGCTAAAGTCTGGTTAAAAAAAGGTTCAGGAAAATTTTATGTAAATGGTAAATCTTTAAACGACTATTTTCCAAGAGCTAATCACGTAATGCAAATTTTAAGACCTTTTGAAATTATAAACCAGTCAACAGATTACGATGTTAGATCTAAAGTTGTAGGTGGAGGACAAACTGGTCAAGCTGGTGCTTTAGTACACGGTATTTCAAGAGCTTTATTAAAATTTGATGAAACTTTAAAATCAACCTTACGTAAAGAAAAACTTACAACAAGAGATTCAAGATCTGTTGAGAGAAAAAAACCTGGTAGAGCAAAAGCTAGAAAAAGCTACCAATTTTCTAAAAGATAATTTCTTTTTAAATTTCAACTGTTATATTAAATTATGAGCAAGAAAAATGTTCTTATTTGTGGAGCTACTGGATATATAGGATTACAACTAACTAAACTCCTATGTACACATAAAAAAATAAATATTAAGTATTTGTGTGGAAGTACCTCTGTCGGAAAAAAAATAGATTCTTATGAACAAGAATTAAAAAAATATAAATTACCAAAAATATCAAAATTTAAAAAAGAATATTTATCAAATGTGGATATAATATTTACAGCATTGCCAAATGGTGAGGCACAATCTATTTCAAAATTTTTAAATAAAAATAATTTATTAATAGATCTAGCGGCTGATTTTAGACTTAATAATAAGAAAGATTATGAAAAATGGTATAAAATTAAACACAAAGCATTAAATGAAATCAAAAAAAGTATTTACTCTATACCTGAAATTAGTGGCAAATTAATTAAAAAATTTCCAATAATATCTTGTCCTGGATGCTACCCTACATCTGTATTAATTCCATTAATCCCGTTAATAAAAAAAAACTTAATTAATAATCAAACAATTATTATTGACTCAAAATCTGGTTATTCGGGAGCAGGTAGAGGAGTGCATAAAAAATATAAAGATAAAAATTTATATGAGTCTTTGAGTGCTTATGGATTAGCAAATCATAGACATAATTCTGAAATTCAACAAGAGCTTGATCTTAAAACTGGCAAAAAAAATAAATTTCATTTTACACCTCATCTTACACCCATGTTTAGAGGAATTTTAAGTACTATTTATGTTGATTTAAAAAAGGGCATTAAAATAAACAAAATAATTAATGTTCTAAATATGCAATATAAGAATCATAAATTTATAAAAATCTGTAAAATAAATACTTTCTTAAGTACTAATGATGTGATCAACACTAATAATTGCTTTATTTCTGTATGTAAAAGCAAATATAAAGATAAAATAATAATATTGTCTGCAATTGATAATTTGATTAAAGGTGGTGGAGGTCAAGCTGTACAAAATATGAATAATTATTATGGCTTTAATCAGAGCGAGGGACTAAATGTTTAAATATATTTTTATAATTTTATTAATATTTTCATTATCACATTGTTCACTAAATCATCCTGTTTCTATGTGGAATATTGAGGACGACAGTTCTGACAAAGATATTTCAAAATTAAACTTTGAAAACGAAACATCTTTTGAAGAATTTAAAAAAAATGTTATTCAATATGGTAAGATCAGCGACTTTCCTAAATTAGATTAATTGAATGAATAAAAGTATAAATATTGCTGTTATTGGACTTGGCCAAATTGGATCATATGTTCTAAATGAGTTAAATACAAAAAAGAAAGATATTGAAACTAAAACTGGAAAGAGAATTAAAGTTATAGCTATATCGGCTAAAAATAAAAATAAGAAAAGAAAATTCAAAATTAATAAGAAAATTTTTTATTCAAATCCTCTAGATATTTTGAAGATTAAAAACTTAGATATAGTAATCGAAGCCATAGGCTTATCAGATGGTATATCAAAAAAAATTATTGAAACAGCTCTAAAAAATAAAATTCATGTAATAACTCCAAATAAAGCATTAATTTCCAAACATGGTGATAAACTAAGTGAATTAGCTGAGAAAAATAAAGTTAATTTAGAATTTGAGGCATCTGTTGCAGGCGGAATTCCAATTATACGAACTATTAAAGAAGGTTTGGCTACAAATAAAATTACAAAAGTTTATGGTATTCTTAACGGTACTTGTAACTATATCATGTCAGAAATGGAAAGAACTAAAGATAGTTTCAAAAATGTTCTGAAGATGGCACAGAAACTAGGTTATGCTGAACCTGGAAATCCAAAATTAGATCTTAACGGTTATGATGCATTAGCTAAAATAAAAATTTTGACATCATTAGCCTTCAATAGGAAGATTTCAAAATCCAGATGTTTAATGGAAGGTATTGAAAATATAGATTATACAGATATTAAAATTGCTGATCAGTTAGATTTTAGAATAAAATTATTAGGTATTACTGAGATTATAAATAATAGTATTTTTGAAAGAGTTCATCCATGTTTAGTTAAAAAAGATTCATACATAGGAAATGTAGATGGTGTAATGAATGCTGTTATATTAAATGGTTCACCTATTGGAGAGTCTGTATTACAAGGGGAGGGTGCTGGACCAGGACCAACATCTTCTGCATTGATGTCTGACCTATTATCTATATTAAGAGGAAATATAAAATATCCTTTTGGCATATCTAAAAATAAAAGATTAAAACCTAAAGTATTTAATAAAGACCATTCATCAAATTCTCTTTATTTAAGATTAGAAGTTAAGGATAAACCTGGCGTTTTATCTTCTATAACAAAGATTCTGGCGAAGTATAAAATTTCTATTCAAAGATTAATACAAATACCTGATCATAAAAGTAAGACGGCTTCGATTGTTATTATTACTCATGATGCAAGTGAACTAAGTTCTCAAAAATTTATTAAATCTTTTAAATTAAATCGAAACATAATTAAAAATCCAGTATTAATAAGATTATTTTAATGGAACTTTACATCAAACTTTTTGAAGTTCTATTTCCAGTTTTTTTTATAGTAGGTATTGGTTACTTTCTTGGTAAAAAAAATCCTAACTTTGATACATCTTTTATAACAACTTATTCAGCTAATTTTGGTACACCATCGATTGTAATATTTTCTATATCAGCTAGTGGTGTAACTTTTGCAATGTTCTCTGAGTATTTTTTATACGCTCTTATTCTTTTGACTTCTTTTTTGATCGTTGGATTAATTTTCCTATTATTAATGAAAAAAGATTATCTTAGAGAATTACCAACATTTTTTTTACCTAATACTGGTAATATGGGTATCCCAATTTGTTTGTTTGCATATGGAAAACTTGGTATGGGAATAGCTGCAGCTATATCATCATTAGTTGTTTTACTGCATTTCACTCTGAATATCTTTCTGGCTAAAAGAGAATTTGATTTAAATGTAATAGTTAAAAGCCCTTCATTTTATGCAATAATTGCTACAATCCTATTTCTATATTACGAAATACCTTTACCAATGTTTGTTTTGAATACTGTTATGCTTTTAGCTTACGGAATGATTGTAATGATTTTAATGTCTTTAGGTGTTTCTCTAACACAAATGAAAGTTTTTTCATTTAAGGACGCTCTAATTACATCTACTGGGAGAGTTATTATAGGTCCTTTAATTGGCTTTGCTCTGATATCTTTTTTTAATTTATCTGGCTTTGCAGCAGGTGTTTTATTAATACAATCATCGATGCCTAGTGCCATTCTTTGTTATTTAGTTGCTTCCATGTATTCGCCAAAGGAAATTGTAGATAATATTTCTAGTACAATTGTTGTTTCAACTTTGATGTCTTTAATAACAGTCCCAATAACTGTATTCTTTGCTTTAAAATACTTTAATTAAGAGTTATGCTTCTTCCATGAAGGCTGTAATACTCAATGCATCCGCTTGGATGATTGTTCCTTTTATGGATGCTTTTGCAAAATATTTAAGCTCATCTATGGACGTTTTGCAAATTACTTGGGCCAGATATTTTTTTACTGTTGTTTTTGCTCTTTTTATAATGCTTATTTTTGATAGAAAATCTTTAGTTTGGAGTAAAAAACCTTTACTTCAATTGATAAGAGGGTTGATTTTTGTCTTTTCTACTTATTTATTTTTTTATGCAATTTCTGAAATTTCATTACCAAAAGCACTTACATTAGCCTTTGTTGCTCCTATATGTGTAACTGCAATGTCACCTTTTTTTCTAAATGAAAAAGTGGGTTTAAAAAGATGGACTGCTGTATCAATGGGTTTTATAGGTACCTTAATTGTAATCAGACCAGGATTTATAGAGATTAATTTAGCTACTTTAGCTGCCTTAGGTAATGGTATTTGCTATGGTTTTTACTTAATTATTACTCGAAAATTAAGCTCATCTGATAACTCTCTTTTGACTTTGTTATTTGCTGGAATAGTAGGGACTATAGTAATGTTTTTCTTTATGCCAGGTGTTTGGATACAACCATCTTATAGTCAGTGGATTATGATGGCTTTAATTGGCTTTATAGCTTCAATTGCACATCTTTTTATAATTCTATCATTAAAATTAGCAGATGCCTCTAAACTGGCTCCTCTTGGATATACTGAAATCATTACAAATATTTTGCTTAGTTATTATATATTTAATGAATTCCCAGATAATTGGACATATTTAGGTCTTTTTATAATAGTTCTTTGCGGTTTATATATATCTAGAAGAGAATATTATTTATCTAAATTTTATATAGGTAAGTAATATTTACTTATAAATTAAATTAATACTCTAATTATTAATTGTAAAATATTGTTATCATTATATTTTTTGCATTATATAAATTATATTTTTTATTTAATATATAAATTTGATTTTTATAAAAATGCTAGTAATTAATATTTATTAAATATCTACTTCATTATTATAGATTTCTACGAAGGTTTAAGAAAATAGGGTAGAGGGAATTTATCTAATTTATTAAATAAATTAATAATACCTTAAATTTAATAATTCAGATCCTTAAAAAGTAAGCAAATATGGTAATTTTGTTAATATCAAATAATTAAAGAATATTTCATCACTATTATCTAAAATATTAAAATCAGAATTTTTGATAAAATTATGAGTATTTTTAATTAGCTCTGCAAAAATAGAATATAGCATTTAAAAGCCCAAAATACACTCTATTTTTAACATTCTTTGTTTTACGGTGCAACTTGTAGGTGATATTAAAAAAATATAACTAAATATTGTATTATAGTCAAAAAACGTTTATTCATAACATTTCTAGAGTAAAATACCCTCTGATTTGAGTAATTTTCTCTTAGTTTTTATCCCACCTTTGCCTGAATAGCCACCCAAGGAGCCATCTGACCTTATCACTCGATGACAAGGTATTTTTGGTGCATATGGATTTTTTCCAATAGCATTAGCCACAGCTCTTACTGATTTTGGCCTATTTATACCCTTTGCTACTTCAGAATAGGTTCTTAATTGGCCTTTTGGTATGGTTTTTAAATACTTCCACACCTTAATTTGAAATTTCGTGCCTTTGAAGATCATAAATAGAAAAAAACCCTGTTTCCTTGTACCTTTTCAGGCACAAAGAACAGTAGTTTTTGGCACGTCGTTGTATGCGCTACCGCCATGCCGTCCACCCTACAATTTTAGCGCTACTCTGTAGAGCTTTCTGCCCTCTAGGCTTGAACCTCTCGGTTTTTCCCTAGCTGGTCAGTTAAGAGTTGCCTCTTAATTCATTTTGAACAATATCAGATGTAGTAGGTTGTATGTATCACTTTATCGTTGAAAATACTGAGTTTTTAACAGGGATGAATAGTGGGGATAACTTAATCTAAAGCTTTAAGTAAACCATCTAAAACCCTCATACATAGCAATTCCGTAAATTGAGTGTCTGATTAGGAACATAATTGATGTTTTAATAGGTATTCCAGTCTTATTTGCAAACACTCCCTGTCCTGTAAAAGGTAGAAATATTAGCAATGGTGCTAATGTTGTAAGAGCCCCAAATATAAAGCCTGAAAAATATGTCATTTTAAAACTTATGATAAAAAAACAAAAATAATAAATTACAGCCCAACAAATCGATACATAATAGTGAAAAATCCAGCCAAGTAAGACCTCATACCTAAAATTCGGCATTTGTGCAATATTTGGGTTATAAAAAGTAGCATTTTTAAGCATATAATAAGTCCATCTTCCAACAATTCCCCAAGATGGTTCTGGGATACCCATCAGTTTCAGTAAATAACCTAGAACATCAAGAATAATGCACGAAAATATTCCAGCGACTAAAATACTAACTATATCTATCAATTGACCTCAAAACATTAATAAAAATAATAGAACAAATATGCTTATAAAAAATATACCAAAAATTAACATTAATATTCGATTTTTTGTTTGTTCTTTTAGTTTCGGCCAATAATTCATAATTAAGAATGTTCCAATAACAACAATTAGACCGATTAATACATATTTAGGCATCGTAATTCTTTTACATTAAATACTTGACTTATAAAATGTGATATATTATATTTCCGATAATTAATGGTTATCGGAAAAAATGACAGAAGTTATCACAGATCTAAAAAAACTTGAATTAGAAACATTAAAAAATTTAAAAAGTTCAAAATCAATTAATACAATAAAAGCTTACGAATCAGATTTCAAAGATTTTACAGTTTTTTGTTTGAAAAATGGTCTTCAACATTTGCCTACAGAACCGAAAGTAGTCTCTATATATTTGACACAAATGTCTAAAACTTGCAAATTTAGTACACTTAAAAGAAGAATAGCTTCAATAAAAGTAATTCATAAAATTAAAGGACACTATCTAGATTCAAAACATCCTATAATTATGGAAAATTTATTAGGAATAAAAAGAATTAATGGATCTTATCAAACATCAAAAAAACCGTTATTAATCAATGATTTAAAAATACTAATTAAAGCAATAGATGATGATAGCATTAATTATAATAAAAAAATTAGAAATAAATCATTATTGTTATTGGGGTTTTCTGGTGGCTTTAGGAGATCTGAGCTTGTTAATCTTAATTATGATGATCTTGATTTTGTTAATGAAGGATTAAAAATATTCATTAAGAGATCAAAAACTGATCAATCTGGAGAAGGGACAATTAAAGCTATACCCTATTTTGAAAATAAGCAATTTTGCCCTGTTACTAATTTAAAAAACTGGATTAAGCATGCAAATATATCAAGGGGTAAAATTTACAATATCTCAGACAAATCTGTATCACTAATAATTAAGAAGTATGCATTAATTGCAAATTATGACCCCAAAAAATATGGAGGTCATAGCCTTAGATCAGGTTTTGCTACTTCAGCAGCAGAAGCGGGAGCAGAAGAACGACATATCATGGCAATGACAGGGCATAAAACCACACAAATGGTAAGAAGATATATAAATGAAGCTAACTTATTTAAGAATAACGCATTAAATAAAATAAAATCTAATTAATAATTTTTTATTATGTTTTTTACCTGTAAGTCTAACGATAAGTTATTTTTATAAAAGAATTTAACTTTACTTTTTTCAGATGCAATTTTATCCGTAGGTTTATCGCCAATAAAAAAACTTTTTTTAACGTTAATTTTCCATTTGAGAATAGCTTTAGATAACATTCCATTATTAGGTTTTCTGTCAATTTTATTCATTCTATATTTAAGTTTTTTTGAAAATTGATAATATGGGCAATAAAAAATATCATCAATTTTTGCATTTTTTTTTCTTAACAAATCTTTTTTCATTTTATTATGAATTATGAGAAGATCATTTTCTGACATTAAATTTTTACCAATTGCTGCTTGATTGGTAATCAAAATAACAAGAAAATTATTATTATTTAAAACTTTAATAGCTTCGCAAGCACCATTCGTAAATATAAATTGTGAATAATCAGTGATGTAACCTTTTTCAACATTTATAACGCCGTCACGATCAAAAAAAAAGGTTTTTCTAAACATAAATATTTAAGGTAAATTTATATATTTCTGTTTATTTTATTCAAACTTTTTTTAAAGTCAGAATTTAAAAAGGAAAATTTAAGATTCATATTGCTATACCACTCAGAAAAACTAATTTTTTGATGATGATAGTCATTTATATTTTCTATATCAAAATTAAATAAATTATATGAGGGAATATTACAAAAATCAGATAAGTGTGTTAAGATTCCATGAGAACCAATATTTAGTTTGGATAGACTAATTATATGAAAAAAATTTACGGAGTCTAAATTTTTCAAATATATAATTTTTTTCTTTTTTATCTGATTAAATTGAAATTTTGATACATCAATACAGGAAAATTCTTTTTCAAAAAAATCTACATAATTTTTGGTATTTTGATTGATTTCTTTGTCTGAGCAGAACAAAATAAATTCATATTTTCTCAAAATTAAGTCAAAAAAATCAACAATATTTGCCTTACTCCATCCTAATTTTGCAAAAAAATTATATTTAAATTGAAAAAAAACATAATTTTTGGGTAATAACTTTTTAAATTGATTATTTATACTGGGTAATTTTATAGATGAATAATCAAATAAAAATTCAGTTTTTTTATCAATTAATTCTAATTGTAAATTGCAATAATTATTTATATTAATTTTATTTCTATAAATTACTCTATATTTATAAAGAAATTTTCTAAGAAAGTTAGGTGGCCTTAATCTCTTTTTACCATCGTAAACAATTGCGTAAAACTTTGTTTTTCTAAAAAAATAAGGCAGAAAAAAAAAGAAATTTTTTGGTGAAAGAATGTATACAGAATCATATTTATTTATTAAAATATTTATGAAAATTGATATTTTGTTCATTATAGTTAGGTTAAAATTAGTTTTTTTTAACTTCACACCACTAAAAAGAAATGAAAAATCATAATTATATTCTGATAAATAAATGGTTACTTTACTTTTGCTATTTAATAAGTTCGCAATTAATTTGAATGAAGCAAATAAATCACCTGCTCTATCATTTTTAAGTATTAGAATTCTGTTATAATTCATAAATTATTTTTTTAAAATTTTCATTAGATTTTTTGATGCATTTAACCAAGTATTCTGTCCTCTTTTTTTCATTAAATTATTTCTAATTTCATTCCATAAAACTTTATTTTCATAAAGTTCAATTATATTTTTTGAAAAATCATATTTATTTTTTGATATTAATCCTGTTATTCCATGATCAACTCTTTCAGAAAGAGAACCAATACCCATTGTTACAATTGGTAAATTTAATTCTGAAGCTTCCATGGCTGCAATACAAAAAAGTTCAGCTTTATGACCGGGTAGAATTACCATTCTAGATTTTTTAATTTCATTTATATATTTTTTTTTTTCTAATAATTTACGATTAAAAATGTTAAATTTTTTTAAATTTAACGATATTGGTGTAATAAATAATTTTGATTTATTTCTTATTTTAAAAACATTATTTTTCCAAATATCAATAAGTATATCTAAGTTTCTATCTTGTCTTGATGTAAAAAAAGCATGATCATTGTTAATTTTAAATTTTTTAAGTGGTTTGTTAAAAATATCATCTACTGCATAATTTAATGTTTGATAACCAAACAAAGAAAACAGTTTAGACATTTTTTTCTTATGATACTTTCCTAGAAAAATATATTTTGGTCTATTTTTAAAGTAAGAAAATAACTGTTTTTTTCTGAAAGCCTTTTCTAAAGATAATATGCTATGCGATAAAACAAATTTTTTTTTGCTGTTGAATTTACTTAATATATGATTATCGTTATTTGATATAACTATATCAAAACTATTAGTATAATTCTTAATTCTATCTAAATTTAACCAGCTATATTTGTGTTTATTGATTTCATATTTTGAATTATTAAATACAACGACATCATTTCCAAATTCTGATATTTTTTGTGATAAATTGATTATAGAAGACTCACTCCCTCTTATTTTAAAGTTATTTAAATCTTTAAATGAATATTCTAATTTTGTCGTATCAACAAAACAAATTTTCATTTTATGTTTTATCCCAAAAAAATTTTGAATTTAATCCATATGTTCTCTCTATTATAAATCTTGCTACTAAATTTGAATTAAAATATTTGTGATATTTAGAGTGTCCTTTTTTTGCTATTTTTCTCCATCTTTTATCATCTTTACTGTATTTTAATATTTTATTTGCAAGATCATTAATGTTTTCATAAAAAATCATTTCATCATCATTAAAAAAATCACTAAATTTTGTATCTTTATGTATGAATGTTAAAAGACCATTACCCATTAACTGCGCGATTCTATCACTGCTATAATACTTTAATGGTTTTCCTCTACTTAAATTCAATGCCATCTTTGAATTTGATAATTTTTCCAAAAATTCATTGCCCCAAACTGGTTGGATACCAAACATTCCATAAATATCATATTTAATACCTGATGTTTTTTTTTTAAGTTTTGAAATAAGGAGCTCTCTTTCATCATTTTTACCTGGTCTTAAACTACCTCTGTGAACACCGTGACTTATGGCATAAAATAAATCATAATAATGATTTTTATTGAAATTTTCTAAATAATCCAAAGATTTGTCGCAAGGATTTGGCATATAAAAAGGATTCTTAATTTTAAAATCAAGTACATCGGGTGATGTTGTAATAAATGATGCATCACAACTTAAATTTTTATCTAGTAATCTATCTTTATTTTTTAAATAATCTGGACCATTTTTTGAAATAGGATCTAAAAACCATTGACATATTTTTAAATTAGAAAACTTTTCTTTTGCATCAAATAAAACTTCAGTTTTCACTCTATCCGCATGTCCAAGAATGACCATATCAGGTACAAAATTTTCAATTGTGCTCTTTACTAATTTATTTAGATATTTGGTACCAGAGGGATCACTTATTGTTTTAGTGTAACTAATTAAATCCCTATCTGATAAGCTAAGTACATTGTGTCCCTCTCTTATAAAGCCGTTATTAATTCTTATGCCTGTGTTATATTGAAGTCTTCCAAAGTATCGGAAATTAAAATTTGTGATATGTAAAATTTTTAATTTAGTATTTTTCTTTATATTAAAGGTTGATTTATCTATTATTTTATCTCTGATCTTATCAATTATCTTTGATACATATTCATGTGAGAGATAAAAAGACTTATAGTTAAGTCTTTGAACTTTTTTTCTTAATTTGTCATTAATTATAAGTTTTTTAATTAATTTATATAATAAATTTGAATCTAGTAGTTTTAATATTATAGGATGTTGTGTAGTTTCTGTTAACCCACCTTTATTTGTAATAATGGTAGCACATCCTAAGCTACATGCCTCAAGACTGGTTCTACCGAAAGGTTCTTCCCATCTAGAGCATGCAACAGATATACTTGATTTTTTAAGTAGATTTAAAACAAAGTTATTATCTTTAAAGCTAAATAATTTTAAATTCTTATGTTTAAAAATAATTTTTTCTCTTGGCTCGTCCCCTACTACAATTGATTTCCAGTTAGGAAATTCATCAAGTATTTTTATAATCGACTCACCAAATACATCATAACCTTTTGCAGAATTAAGTTTACCAATAAACGTAATAATATTCTTTTTTGAGTTTAAATTTACATTAATTTTTTTAGTTGATTGAAAGCATATTCCGAATTTTGAATTAAAATTATTTTCATTTATTTTTGAGAAAAATTTGTTTTTTGTCCACTTACTATTGAAGAATATATATTCACATTTATTTAATAATTGCATACGCTCTTTAACGCTTTTAGAACCTGATATATTTAATGGGTTATTATGAAAGTACAGAATAATTTTAGAATTTATTTTTTCGCATATTTCATTTACATAGTTTGGCCTATTATGAATTTCAATAATGTCTGGTTCTTGATTTTTTTGTAAATTAATAAATTTTGATAAATATTTTTTATTATTACTTGATAAAAAACTTTTATCTATTGAAATATTTTTATAATTTTTTGATAAGAACTTTTTACTTTTTGTGTTACCCCAAATAGTGATATTATTCTTAAACTTTGAATATTTATATAATTTTGAAACATGTATAGAAACTGCACCAGAAAACCTAGGTGAATAATCTTCCTTATATGGTAGTAATGTTGCAATTTTCATTTTTTTTTATGAATTTATTTTTCAGATATTTTCTTAATTTATAATTTTTTTTAAATTTATATTCCTCCTTCATTGCTAGGCTTTTTGTACAGTATTTTTTTTTAAATATTAATTTCCATTTGTTTCCTTTTGTGAATTTGGCACCTTTTGAAGCATTATGTAAATTCAATCTTTTTCTAATATTATTAGTATATCCTACGTAAGTAATAAATCTATTTAATCGCTTAGTTATTATTAAATAAACATAAAATTTCATGAAATTTTCTTCAAATCTATTGATAAATAATTATAAGCTATTAAGCAATTTAATAATATTAAAAATATGTTTAATAGAAAATATAATAAGCAAAATAAATTTAAAAGATTTTTACTAAAGTTGTTAAATGTTTACGCTTATGAAAGAGAAACATTGAATATAGTTAATCCTGATTATAAAGGAAAAAATGGGAATATTGTTAAATTTAATGATAAGTCATTTAATTTTTCTTTAGGATATTTGGATTTATCGAGAAAAGTTAGAAAGCTAGATATATTCTTTAGATATGCTCCAAATTCGAGTTTATATAATTCTTCTGGCAATTGGAAAAGAATTGTTCCAGAAATTAACAAAGAGCAATTAATATATACTTGTATAGTTAGTCTTAAAGACTCAATTTTAAATTTTTTAAAAAATAATAAATTAGATATTTCCTTACATTTAATTTCAGACAACTCATCCTCAAAAATTGATGATAATTTAAAAAAAATTTTGGAAAATCAAAAATTTAAAATTTTTTCATATAAGTCTAAAATTGAAGGAAATAGAGGTTCATATTTAGAATGCTGTGATCAAGCTGAAAATGCAGAAGATTTAATTTTTTTTATAGAAGATGACTATTTATTTGAACCAAATTGTATTGAAGAGGTTCTTATAACATTTTCAAGACTATCCAGTATTTTAAAAGAAGATTTAATTATTTGTCCTACAGATTACAGTTTTTTTTATGACTCGCTATATACAACAAAATTATTTATTGGAAAAAACTATAGATGGAGAATAGTTGCGGAGACTTTATTAACATTTATGTTTTCAAAAGAAGTATATAAAAAAAATAAAAAATTAATTAGACAAGTTGGAGAAGTTATCAATGAGCCTTTTGAAAAACCTTTACATAAATTATATAAAACAAACACATGTTTGGCTCCTGTAAATACTCTATCATATCATATCTCTAGAGGAGTACCTTCTATAAATGAAGACTGGATAACACTGTGGAATAGAAACTTTGACAAATATAAAAGTATTCTAACCAGCAATGACAGCCAATAACAATAATGCTACAATATTAGTTATTTTTATCATTGGGTTTACAGCTGGGCCTGCTGTATCTTTGTAAGGATCCCCTACTGTATCACCAGTAACAGCAGCTTTATGCGCTTCTGAACCTTTACCTCCAAATTTTCCATCTTCAATATATTTTTTTGCGTTATCCCAAGCTCCACCACCTGCTGTCATAGAAACAGCAACAAACAAACCTGTAATGATAACTCCTAATAACATTGCACCTACAGCAGATAAAGCAGCAACTTGACCACCTATAAAGTAAATTATTATGTAAAGAACTATAGGAGATAAAACTGGCAATAATGATGGAATTATCATTTCTTTTATTGCTGCTTTTGTCAATAAATCTACTAGTCTACCATAATCTGGTTTAGCCTTGCGTTTCATAATACCTGGTATCTTTTTGAACTGTCTTCTTACCTCAATAACTACAGCACCTCCTGCTCTACCTACCGCTTGCATGCCCATTGATCCAAATAAATATGGAAGCATTCCACCAATTAGCAATCCAACAACAACGAATGGATTTGATAAATCAAATGTAACTATAATTCCCTCTAAATTAGAACCAGCAACTTTAGAAAAATGTTTAATATCCTCTGTGTAGGCTGCAAATAAAACTAAGGCTCCAAGTCCAGCTGACCCGATTGCATAACCTTTTGTCACTGCCTTTGTTGTATTTCCAACTGCATCTAATGCATCAGTAGTTTTTCTAACGTTTTTTGGAAGATTAGACATTTCTGCAATTCCACCTGCATTGTCAGTAACCGGACCATATGCATCTAAAGCTACAACCATACCAGCAAGTGCAAGCATTGTGGTAACTGCAATTGCAATACCATATAAACCTGCAATATGATTAGTTAATAAAATTCCACCAACTATAATTAATGCAGGAATAGCAGTTGCTTCCATTGAAACTGCCAATCCTTGAATGACATTCGTTCCATGGCCTGTAGTTGAAGATTGAGCTACACTTTTAACTGGTCTATAGTCTGTGCCTGTATAGTATTCTGTAATCCATATAATTAATCCTGTAATAACAAGTCCTATTATTCCACAGAAATATAAGCTTAATCCAGTAAATGATTTTTCGTTTACAATATACTCGGTCGTGAAACCAATTACATATTTAGTAATTGGATACAAGATAATTAGAGAACTTATAGCAGTTATCACAAATCCTTTATACATTGCCTTCATTATATTCTTATCACTCCCAAGAGTTACAAAAAAAGTTCCTAAAATAGATGTAAGTATGCATGCACCACCAATTGCTAACGGATAAATCATCATGCTGAAATCACCGATAAAAAAAATCGACGAAAGAACCATTGTAGCAACAATTGTTACAGCATAAGTTTCAAATAAATCAGCTGCCATACCAGCACAATCTCCTACATTGTCACCAACATTGTCAGCGATTACGGCCGGGTTTCTAGGATCATCTTCAGGAATACCTGCTTCTACTTTTCCTACTAAATCGGCGCCAACATCTGCACCTTTTGTAAAAATTCCACCACCTAATCTTGCAAAAATTGATATTAGAGACGCACCAAAACCAAGTGCAACTAAAGCATTAACTATTTCTCTTTCATCTATACCAATCTTAACAAGAAAATAATAGTAAACAGCAATTGACAATAAAGCTAATCCAGCAACTAACATGCCAGTTACAGCTCCTGATTTAAAAGCAATTGACAAGCCTTTTGCCAGACTTTTTCTTGAAGCTTCAGCAGTTCTTACATTGGCTTGAACTGAAACAAGCATACCAACATAACCAGCAATTCCAGATAATGCAGCTCCAATTAAATAACCCAGACCCACTAAAGGACTAAACGCAACAGAAATAATAATCAAAACAACAACCCCAACAATTGCAATAGTTTTATATTGTCTGTTTAAATATGCACGAGCACCTACTTGAATAGCTGAAGCTATTTCAATCATTTTAGCATTACCAGAGCTTGAGTTTAAAATATTTCGACCTGTAAAAAAACCGTAAATGATTGATATAATTCCAGCTGCTATAATGTACAATAATATTGTTTCTGTTGTTGAGTTCATTGGATCCTTTATTAAATATATTTATGGGGTCAATGTAATACAAAAAATACTATAAAACGCAATGTTTAACTTAATCAGAAATTGTGGGAATATCCCTCATTATATCTGTGTTTTAAAAGCTTTTTGTTAGAGATAATTTGATTACTTTTGATTTCTTTGGTTAAATTTCCTATTAAAGTCACCTTTTGATTCATTTGTTTAAACAATGATTTAATATATCTTCTATTGAATTTTGAGGAAGTAAATAGAATTTGATAATCATCTCCTTTAGAAATAAAGTTTATTTTATCTTTTTTCGTCTTTGCAAGATAAGTACTAAGTTTTGATGAAATAGGTATCTTTTTGAGATCTAATCTAAAATATAGTTTACTTGTATTAATTAATTTAGCTAAATCACCAAATAGACCGTCTGATATATCAATTGATGAATTGGCAAATTTCATTAGTTTTGAACTAATTTTTGTAGGTAAATCTGGCATATAATATTTTTGAATAAAATATTTTCTTTGTTTAATGTTTTTTATAAATATCTTTTTTTTCAAAAGTAATAAACCCAAATAACTATCGCCGAGGTTTCCAGTCACATAAATATCATCATTATTTTTACATTTATTTCTTTGGATTATTTTTTTTGAATAACCTAATGATATAATTGTAAAGATTGTTTTTTTTGATTTTGTTGTATCACCACCAGATAATTTTATACCATACTTTTGTTGCTCTTCTTTTAAGCTTTTAGAAATAAGAATAAGATTTTTTTTTGAGAATGAGATATTATTTCCACTAGCTCCTATAAAAAAAAACTTAGGAATTACACCCTTGCAATATAAATCGGATATTGAGGATCTTATTATTTTTTTTATTACTAAATCAGGATTTCTAAAATTAAGAAAATGAACACCCTCAACATAAGTATCTATTGAAACAACAACATTATTTTTTTTGTCGAAAAAAACATCATCATTTAATTTTAACGCTGATGGGTTTTTATAAGTTAATTTTTTAAAATATTTTTGGATTATAGCAAATTCATTCATTGCTTATTCTAATTTTTTTTGAAATCTTATCCAATATAGCATTTAGATACTTAGTCTGCGAAACATCAATAAAAAAATTTGATGCCTTCAAATACTCATTGATAATAATTTTAATCGAAGTATTTGGTTTGTATAAGAATTCAAAAATTGCACTTTTTATTATAATTTGAAAAACTTTGTCCATATTATTAATTTTTAAATCTTGTTCCAAATGGTTATTAATTTCTTTATTTATTACTTCTTCTCTCTCTATAGTTCCATTAACAATATCTTTAATAAATTTTTTAAATCTATGTTTAGGAAAAATTATATTTTCCTCATTATTAAAAAGTTTTCCATAGAGTTTTTGTATTATTATAACTCTAGGATTTCTTTGTGGTGAAAATTGAACTTTCATAATTTATTGAGATAAAACAGATAAAACTGCTTCAGCAGCCTCCAAACCTTTTCTGCCACGTGCAATAGCCTGTTTTTTGTTTAAACATGTAATAACACCATTTCCTACTGGTTTATTAGATGTTATTGATAATCTCATCAATGCATCAGTAGTTGCTTTAGATATAAAATCAAAATGAGGTGTTTCACCTTTAATCACACATCCTAGTGCAATGAACCCATTAAATTTATTTAAATTTTTTGATATAGTTACTGGTATCTCAAATACACCAGGTACTTTAATAACCTTAATGCTGTATTTATTTTTTATTTTATGTCTCGCA
This sequence comes from uncultured Pelagibacteraceae bacterium, assembly GCA_902604795.1. Taxonomy (GTDB): domain Bacteria; phylum Pseudomonadota; class Alphaproteobacteria; order Pelagibacterales; family Pelagibacteraceae; genus Pelagibacter. The sequence goes on from CACKZV010000001.1 coordinate 141,309, forward strand.
CTTTTTAATAATGATTTGGCAATATTTTCATAGTAACTTGCAACAACAATTAGAATTTTTTTTTTCACTTTATAATTTCTTGCTTTTTTATTTTAATTCCATAACCATCTAAACCTATCACTTTTTTTTTTGATCTAGTCACAAGTATCATATTTTTAATATTTAAGGATTTAATAATTTGAGCCCCTATACCATAGTTTCTAATCAATTTGTCATGACCTTTTTTGTAAAAAATTTTACTTTTATACTGCTTTAGAGTTTGGGTAACAGATTTTAAATTAGGATCTCGAATAAATACTAGAACACAATTACTATATTTTTTGAAATAAGTGATTGTTTTATCAAATGAATTAGGCAATTTTTGATTAATAAGATAATTTTGAACTACATTAGATGATATTACTCGTAATCTAGGGACAACTCCTTTTTTTAAATTTCCCTTTATTAATGCGAAATTTTCAGAGCCATCAAGAACATTTTCAAATACTTTAATTTTAAATTTTTGTTTTTGTACAATTATTGAAGAAGTTTTCTTTAATTTGATTAATTTTTCTCTTTTTAACCTATAAGCAATTAAATCCTCAATCTTACCTATTTTAAGTTTGTGTTTTTTGGCAAAATTGAACAATGTTTTGCCTGTTGCCATTTTTCCATCATCTGCCATAATTTCACAAATAACAGCTGAATTATTTTTTTTAGCTAGTTTTGATATATCCACAGAAGCTTCGGTGTGCCCTGCTCTAACAAGAACTCCTCCATCTCTAGCTATAACTGGAAAAATATGCCCTGGTGATACAATATCATTTTTTTTTGCATTTTTATTTGATGCAGCCTTAATTGTTCTAGCACGGTCATAAGCTGATATGCCTGTTGTAACACCTTTTTTAGCTTCAATAGAATATGTAAACGCTGTTTTACTTCTTGATTGATTAATTGGTGAGGCTAAAGTTAGTCCAATTTTTTTTGACTGTGCGTTGTCCATTGCTAAACAAATTAATCCTCTTGCATGTTTAGCCATAAAATTAATATGTTTAGGATTAACTGCTGATGTAGAAATTACTAAATCACCCTCATTTTCCATTTCTTCATGTTTACTTTCATCATCAACAAGAATATACATCCCATTTTTTTTTACAGTTTTAATAATACTTTCTATTGAACTAAAATTACTTTTTTTCATTTATAAATTTTTTTACATATTTGGACATAATATCAATCTCGACATTAACTAAATCATTTTTCTTTAATTTGATTAAATTAGTTAATTTTAATGTGTGAGGTATAACCCATATTTCAAAAGAATTATTTTTTATTTTAGATATTGTAAGTGAAACTCCATTTATAAGTATGGAAGCTTTTTCCACTAGTTGTTTCTTAAGAGATTTTGTTATTTTAAACTCAAAGATATTTGATTTATCTACTTTTTTAATATTTTTTATAGAACATACTGTATCGACATGACCTTGGCAGATATGTCCAGAAATATTATCACCAAATTTTAATGGTTTTTCTAAATTTATTTCATCTCCAATTTTAATATTTCTAAATTTTGATTTAGCTAACGTTTCATTTGATAGATAAAATTCTAATGTCTTATTTTTATAAGAAATTAAAGTAAGACAAACTCCATCACATGAAATAGAAATCCCAAGATTTTTTTTCGAAACTATCAATGAAGATTTTATAAATAAATTAACTCCCTTCGCTCTTTTTTTGATTCCGTTAATTGTGCCTTTATTAAATATAATTCCATTAAACATTTTAGTAATAGTGAATAAGTGTATCTTTGTCTAAATATGTATTTATTTTTTTTTTATTTTTATAGTTTTTATTAATCATTTTTACTAATGAAGATATATTAATTTTATCTCTATTAGAGATTATTTTGTCGCTTTTAAAAAAGTAGAATTCATTTAACAAATTTTCATTAAGAAAATTAGTCATTAAATCTCTGCCTGTCTCAACTAATAACCTATGTAGTCCTAATATATAAAGTTTTTGACTAATTTTTCTAAGATTGAAATTCTGGCTGTTATTCACATTTTGATAAATCAGCTTAACACCTTTATTTTTTAATAATCTAATTTTTGAAATATTATTTGAACAATGAAATATAATTAATTTACTTTTTCTTGAATTTTTAATTACATAAGAATTAATTTTTATTTTTAAATTTTTATCTATTACAACTACAGTAGGTGAAAATTTCTCTAATCCGTTTAATCTACAATTAAGTTTAGGGTTGTCTGTATTAATTGTTTTGTACGAAGTTAATATTGCATGATTTTGGAATCTTAAAATATGTGAAACTTTTCTTGAATGTTCATTTGTTATTGGAGAATTATTTCTTAAAATATTTAAATTTGATGAACTTGCAATTTTGCCAATTATATAAGGAGCTTTGTTAGATCTTATGTAATTATATTCATTATAAAGATTCTTAACTTTTTGTTTTTGAAGTCCTGAGATTGCAACTATTTTTTTAGAATTTAAAATTTTTTTAGTTTTACTAAAAGTTCGTAAATCTTTATCCTCAATTGAATAATAAACTCTCTTAACTTTATTTTTAATTATTGCTTGAGTGCAAGGAGGTGTTACTCCGTGATGAGAACAGGGTTCAAGGGTCGAGTAAAGCGATGTTCCTTTATTATGTCTATTTTTATTTAAGGCAATACTTTCAGCATGAGGTCTACCGCCGTGGTTTGTGGTTGCGAAAGATAAAATTTTATTATTTTTTACAACTACACAGCCAACTGATGGATTTGTTCCAGTTAAATACTTATTATTCTTTGCTAAGTTTATAGCAAAGTTCATAATTTTTTTATCTGATGATTTATAATTATCTTTTTTTAAAGACATCAATTCTATCCACAAATTGAACAAAGTCTTTTTCTTCTCTGAAGTTTCTATAGACAGATGCAAATCGGACATATGCTACAGGATCAAGCTCTTTTAAACCCTCCATAACCATTGTGCCAATCGTATTAGATGAAATTTCACTCTGACCTAATTCCTCTAATGATCTACTAATTTTAGAGATAAATTTTTCTGCTGTCTCAGTATCAATAGGTCTTTTCTTTAAGGCGACATAAATTGATTTTGAGAGTTTTTCTCTATCAAAAGACGATTTCCTTCCGTTTTTTTTAACTACCGTAAGTTCTCTAAATTGAACTCTTTCAAATGTTGTAAATCTTTCACCACAGCTACAGAGCCGTCTTCTTCTAATTGCAGTTCCATCTTCTGTGGGTCTTGAATCAACTACTGAGGTGTCACCCTTTTTGCTGCATGGACAAATCATAAATTAATTAGCCTAAGTGTTTATAGATAGGAAAATTAGAACAAAGACTTACAACTTCTTTTCTTACTTCATCTTCAGTTTTTGAGTTATCTTCAGGGTTTTCAGCTAAACCTTTTATAGTCTTTGTTATTAAATCACCTACTATTTGAAATTCTTTTAATCCAAATCCTCTTGTTGTGGCAGCCTGTGATCCAAGTCTTATGCCAGAGGTTATCATCGGGCTTTCACTATCAAATGGAATACCATTTTTATTACATGTTATGTTAGCTCTAGAAAGGCTTTCTGCAGCAACATTACCTTTTACATTAAAAGGTCTTAAGTCAACTAACATCAGATGTGTATCTGTACCACCTGAATAAATTTTAAAACCATTATTTTTTAAAGTTTCAGCTAAAATTTTTGCATTTGCTAAAACAGTTTTAATATAGTCTTTAAACTCAGGTTTTAATGCTTCTTTAAATCCAACTGCTTTAGCAGCTATTATATGCATTAGTGGTCCTCCTTGATATCCAGGGAAAACAGCTGTATTAAATTTTTTTGCTAAATCTTCGTGATTAGTTAAAATAATTCCACCTCTCGCACTTCTAAAAACTTTGTGAGTTGTGGATGTTACTACATGTGCATAATCACATGGATTGGGATAACCTTTACCGGCAACCAAACCAGAAAAATGAGCCATATCAACCATTAGGTATGCTCCAACTTTATCAGCAATTTCTCTAAATCTTTTAAAATCAATTACTCTTGAATAAGCACTGCCACCAGCAATTATAAGTTTTGGTTTATGTTCAAGCGCAAGTTTTTCAACATTATCATAATCAATAAGTTCAGATTCTTTATCAACCTCATAACCAATTGCATTAAACCATTTTCCTGACATAGAAATTTTTAAACCATGAGTAATATGACCTCCTGAGTTCAAACTCATTCCCATAAAAGTATCACCAGGTTTTAACAAAGCCAAAAACACAGCACCATTTGCCTGTGCTCCTGAGTGAGGTTGAGCGTTAGCAAATTTACAATTAAATAATTCTTTAAGTCTATCTATAGCTAATTGCTCAGCCACATCCACATGTTCACAACCATTATAGTATCTTTTGCCTGGATAGCCTTCGGCATACTTATTTGTTAATACTGAACCTTGAGCTTCAAGGACTGCTTGAGATACAATATTTTCAGATGCAATTAATTCAATATGATTTTGTTGTCGAACCAACTCATCATTAATTGCTTTATATATTTCTGGATCACTATCTAATAAACTTTTTTCAAAAAAGTCTTTGTACTCACTATTTAAATATTTTGTTTCACTTGACATAATTTTATATTTTCTTAATTCTTTTTAAATGTCTTCCACCCTCAAACTTAGTATTTAAGAATGCATTTATACATTTAAAGGCTAAATTTTTACTAATTAACCTTTCTCCTAATGTAATAACATTTGCATCATTATGCAATCTAGATAATTTAACGTTTTTTACCGAATAACATAATGCCGCTCTTATATTTTTGTGCTTATTAGCAGTCATAGCCATGCCCATACCTGAACCACATACTAAAATGCCGACATTCTCTTTTTTTATCTTTTTTGATAATTTGTGGGCATAATCTGGATAGTTTACTGATTTTTTCGAATGCATCGGACCTAAATCTAAAACCTCAAATTTTGAGGAAAATTTTTTCTTAATACTTTCTTTTAGATTAAATCCAGCGTGATCAGATGCGATATAGATTTTTTTCAAATTAATTAAATTTATAATCTAAAACACATGCAACTAGGTGTATTCTATTTTCCTCGCCACCATTAAATGCATTATGATATTTTGTATTGTTAGTAACCCAAACTGATCCATCAGCAGGCATATGCTTTGCTACATTGTCAATAACCATCAAGCATCCTGGATTTGTTATAATTGGTATATGCAATCTAGGCTCTGGATCTCTATGCCAGCTTAATGTTGATCTAGGTTCCTTTAATAAAATTCTTACTCTGCCTAATTTATATTTTGATGAAAGAACATCATAAACTTCTTTAAAATAAGTATTTTCGTAATCTCTTATGAATTCACTATATTTAGACTCATCTATATCCACATCCCTTGAAACTTCTTTCCCAGATTTATCTGGTTTTGTCCAATAAACACCTCGAGCTTTACTACCTTTTATTGAGTCTGGGTCTCCTGGTATTTGTGTTAATGAAATTGCACCAAAATTTGTTACTCCACCTCCATCATCGAATTTTTTGATTTTAGTAATTTGATTATAAGCATCTTGAAGCTTATTAATATCAAATTGTATAGTCTGTTTTTGAAAATCACTAAAGTTTAAAACTCTATCAGCTTGGCTATGTAAATTTAGATTTACGATTTTATCTTTATTGATCATTCTGGTGATTGTTTTCTACTCATTTATATATATATTTGTATAATAGATTTTGTCGCATAATAAAATACAATATGATTACAGGTAAATACCCAAATTTAAGGCTCAGAAGATCAAGAAAATATGCTTGGTCTAGAAAATTAGTTCAAGAAAGTTCACTATCTTATAGTGATTTAGTCCTACCAATTTTCTTGATTGAAGGAAAAAATAAAAAAGAATCAATAAAATCTATGCCAAATGTATTTAGGTATAGTGTAGACAAACTAAATACAGTTGTAGGTAAAGCAATAAAAAAAGGAATACCTATGGTTGCCTTATTTCCATATACAAAACCAACAAAAAAAGATGAAAAAGGTTCTGAGGCTTTAAATCCAGACAATTTAGTTTGCAGAGGAATAAAGTTCATTAAAAAGAAATTTAAGAATAGAATTGGTATCATGTGTGATGTAGCCCTAGATCCATACACTTCTCATGGCCATGATGGATTATTAAAGAAAAGTAATATTCTAAATGATAAAACTGTAGAAATACTTACGAAACAAGCAGTACTACAAGCAAAAATTGGATGTGATGTTATCGCGCCTTCAGATATGATGGATGGAAGAATTGGTAAAATTCGATCAGCTTTAGATAAAAATAATTTAAATGACGTACAAATATTATCGTATGCAGTTAAATTTTCATCTAGCTTTTATGGACCATTTAGGGACGCTGTTGGGTCAAAAAAGTTATTAAAAGGTGATAAAAAAACATATCAAATGGATTTTAGAAATTCAGATGAGTCTTTGAGAGAAGTTTCATTAGATATAAAAGAAGGTGCTGATATGGTTATGGTTAAACCTGGTATGCCTTATCTTGATATAATAAAAAAAGTAAAAGATAATTTCAAAATACCAGTATTTGCATATCAAGTTTCTGGTGAATACAGCTTAATAATGAATGGAATTAATAAAAAATTAATAGACAAAGCCTCAATAAAAGAATCTCTTATATCGTTTAAAAGGGCTGGAGCAAATAGTATAGTAACTTATTTTGCTGATCAGATTGATCTTTAATTATTTCAACAAATTAACAAAATTATTTCTTGAAGAAGGATAACTTTTGTTATTAGGTTTTATTATTGTTTTGTCCAAAAAATCTCCAACTATGGAAAATCCAATATAAATATCTTTTAAATTCTCAGGACTGATATTTTTATCTATTAAAAAATTAGGTATAATTTTTTGACTAGAGTTTACAATATATTTAGTTTGACCATTAATTTTTTTATCAACCACGTAATCTTTAAAGTTAATATCATATCCAATTGACTTTAGTATTTTTAGCTCTAAATATAAAAATTCAATAAGCCAATTATCAAGTTCAATTATTCTGAATAATTTTTCTAAAAGATTATATATTTCAATATTATTCTCATTTTCAGCAGTAAGAATTTTAATCAAATTCATACAATATATAATACAAAATAATTTTTTTTTATTTTCTAAATAAATAGGTGTTTTAATTTCATCTATTTCAACTTTTAGATAACTAGGTCTGCCATCTTCTCTAATTTTCGAGTTTATGTGAAATTTATTACCTATTAATAAATAGCTCTTAATCTTTTTTGAAGTTGAGCCAAAAATTACACCAACTATTCTTCCATTATTTTCAGTGTAGAATTCGGCTATTGAAGAATTTTCATTATATTTATTCAAAGACAACAAATATCCTTTATCTTGCCAATTCATTTTTGCCTAATTTTTTTAAGAAGTTCTGAGGCTGCAGATTGTTCTGCATTTTTCTTTGAAGATCCTATTGCATAAATATAAGAGCTATTTTTAAGTTTTACTCCGACTTTAAAATTTGGTTTATGTCTAGGCCCCGTGTTAGAAACTAATTTATAGATAGGCAATACTTTAAAATTTTTTAAAGAGTATTCCTGCAATTTTGTTTTGGAGTCTACAAAAGTAGTTTCTGCATCGTTTATTAAATTTTTCCATTGTCTAAGAATAAAACTTTTAGAAACTTCAAATCCTTTATCTAAATAAATTGCTCCAATTATTGACTCACAGCAATCAGATATAATTTTATTTTCAACGATGTTTTTGCTTGATTTAGAATTACCTGTAATTACATATTCTTTAAGGTTTAATAAATTACCCACGTCTAGACATTTATTTTTATTGACTAAAGAGGCTAATTTTTTATCTAAAGACCCTACTTTTTCATTTGGATAAAGTTCATACAATTTTTTTGAAACAACAAGTCCAAGTACTCTATCACCCAAAAATTCAAGGTTTTCATAATTATTATTTGGATCAAAACTTTTATGCGTAATGGCTTGTAAAAGGATTTTTTCATTTTTAAAATCTATTTTAATTTTTTTTTGTAGTCTTCTAAGAGCATTCATAATTAATAAATAAATTTAAAAAATCTATTTAACCTTAATATATCATTCCAATCCCAAAATTTTACAATACTTCCTACAAATGGGTCCGATGAAAAAAATAGGATTTGAGCTTTACCTACAAGATTATTTTTATGGACATATCCAACTTCAGATAAAAATCTACTATCTTTTGAGCAATCCCTATTATCCCCTAAGAAAAATAAATGGTCTTTTGGAACTAAATATTTATCTGAATTAGCAAAAGTAATATCTGTTCTATATGATGCCAAATAAATTTTACCATTTGGAAGTTTTTCTTCAAAAGTGTTTACTTTTATTTTTGATTTGCCACAATAATTAGTGATATTTTTTGATTTGATTGTTTTTAATATTTGATTGCCATTAAGATAAAGATCACCATTAATAAACTGAATTGTATCACCTGGTAGACCAATAACGCGCTTTATATAATCAGTTCTATTATCAGCAGGGGTTTTGAATACAGCAACATCACCTCTTTCAGGATTGTCAGCAAAAATACGATTTTCAAAAATAGGTGGACTAAAAGGGAGGGAATGCTTGCTATAACCATAAGAGAATTTAGTTACAAAGAGTCTATCCCCAACTAGTAAATTTGGTTCCATTGACGATGATGGAATATAAAAAGGTTGCAACAAAATAGATCTGATTAAAACTGCAATGATTAGTGCATAAACTATAGTTTTGAGATTTTCAATTATTATTTTTTTCATATTTTTTTATCTATTACAACAAAAGCTATTGAATAATCTTTTTCATCAGAAAGCGATAAAAAGACTTTATATTTTTGTATTTTAAATTTTTTTTTAAGAAAATTATTTAATTTTTTTGATAATGAAATATAAGGCTTTCCATTCTTGCTATTTTTAATTTCTATATCTATAAAATTTATATTTGATCTAAAGCCGGTCCCAATTGCTTTAACAAATGCCTCTTTTGCAGCAAATCTTTTTGCAAAAAAATTAATTTTATTTTTAAATTTTTTTCCCTGCTGAATTTCTTTTTTAGTAAAAATTCTATTTAAAAAACCTTTAATTTTTAAGGAATTATTAATTCTACTGTTTTTAATAATATCAACACCATTCCCTATTATTTGCATTATCTTAAAATATTAATAAATTGTTTGATTACTTTTGAAATACTGTGCGAAACAGATTCTCCTATTATAAAATGACCTATATTGAATTCCTCAATTTGTTTAATCTTATTTAGTATTCTAGTAGTCTTATAGTCCATACCATGACCAGCATGAACTTCTAAACCTATTTTATTTGCATAAAAGGCACATTTTTTAATTTTATTAAGCTCTTTAGTATAATTTTTTTTTTGTTTTATTTGGTTAGAAATTTTACCTGTGTGTATTTCTATACATTTGCTTCCTAAGATTTTTGATAATTTAATATCTTGAAGCGATGGATTTATAAATAAGCTAGTTCTAATGTTATGCGTATTAAAGATTTGTAATATTTTTTTGATTTTATTTTTATTTTTTTTTAAATTTAATCCACCTTCAGTAGTAACTTCGTTTCTTTTTTCAGGAACAAGACAAATAAAAGAGGGTTTATTTTTTAAAGCTATATTAACCATTTTTAAATCTGAAGCTATTTCCAGATTAATAGGGATTGATTTATCTGATGCAAGAATTTTTAAATCCATATCATTAATGTGTCGCCTATCCTCTCTTAAATGAACTGTAATAGAGTCTGCACCAGCTTTTAAAACATCTAAAGCTACAGTATAGGGATCAGGATGTTTTTCACCTCTAGCATTTCTCAACGTTGCAACATGGTCTATGTTAACCCCTAGTCTCTTTTTCATTTTAAAAATCTACTTCCAGGTTTGGTAATTGGAATTTTTTTTAGACTTTCTGGAATATTTTTTTTTTTAAAAGTTGGAATTTTTAATTTTACTTGTGAAATTATATTTTTACTTTTTATTTTTAAAGTTTGCTTATTAGATCTGTCAATTAAACATGCAAATCCTAATAAAATTGCGCCAGATTTTTTTATTAATTTAGCACACTCTAAACTTGATTTTCCTGTAGTTATAACATCTTCAATAATTAAAACTCTTGATTTTTTTTTAATATAAAAACCTCTTCTTAACTTAAAATTTCCCTCAACACGTTCACAAAAAATTGTTTCTTTTTTTAAAATTCGACCGATTTCATAACCAATTACAATTCCACCCATCGCTGGTGAAAGAATTAAATCAATATTTTTAAATGTTTTCTTTATTTTACTTGCTAAAGATTTTGTAAATTTTTCAGATTTGTTTGGAAAGCTTAATAATTTTGCACATTGCACATAAGAAGGTGAATGTAGTCCAGATGACAATACAAAATGTCCATCTAACAAAGCATTAGTTTTTCTTAAAACTGCTAAAGAGTTTTTTAAAGAAAGCATATTTTTTATTTTTATGTCTAATAATTTTAAATTTATATTCTTTTTGTTTTAGTTCACTTATCAATTTTGTAAAGTTCTTAAGATCATGTATGATTAAATTAAATTTAAAGTTAATCCTTCCATTGAGTTTTTCTACCATTTCTACGCTTGAAATATTAACAAAGTTTTCACCGATCATAGTTGTAACATCACCCATTTTTCCAGGTTCGTCTGGGAGAGAAATCCAAAGTGTCGTATTATATCTTTTTTCCTTAACTGGTTTGCTATTTTCACGGTACTGCCAATAACGTCTAATTGAAGCACGAGCTTTACCTGTTTTGGTACTGGTTAACCAATGTAATGAAGGGGAAGCTTTTTTTGATGTAATAATCTTAACCACATCTCCATTTCTTAATATTGATTGCAAAGCACTTTCATTTCCATTTATTTCGCAACCAACAGCCGCATCTCCAATTTGAGTATGGACCGCATAAGCAAAATCTATTGGTGTAGCATTTTTAGGTAATTTTATAATTGATCCCTTTGGTGTGAAACAAAAGGCGTTTTCTTGGAACATTTGGAGTTTTGTATATTCATAAGAGTCATCAGGATTCTCATTTTTATCAATAATTTCAACTAAATCCGCTAACCAATCATACTCCTTCCAAGTCAAAGAATTAAATTTTTCCGATGATTTATATTTCCAGTGAGATGCAATACCTCTTTCTGCGAACTCATGCATTTGGTTTGTTCTTAATTGAATTTCAATTGGTCTTTTATTTGGTCCAATAATAGCTGTGTGCAATGATTGATAATTATTAATTTTAGGTGATGAAATATAATCTTTGAATTTACCTGGTATACAATTCCATTTACTGTGAAAAATTCCTAAAGCTTTATAGCAATCATCAATATTATCTAAAATAATTCTAAAGCCAATTATGTCTGTTATTTGTTCAAGAGAAGTTCTTTTTTTTTGGATTTTTCTCCAAATTGAAAAAGGAGTTTTTTCTCTTCCAACAATTTTTGGCTCTATATTTTTGATTTTAAGTATTTGAAAAAACTCATCAGAAATATTATTAAAATTAATAAGATTATTTTCTTTAATTTTATCTAATCTATTTTTTATCAATTTTCTTGCATCTTCATTTAGAACTTCAAATGAAAGGTCTTCTAATTCATCTCTTATACGATGCATCCCCATTCTATCAGCAAGCGGAGCATAAATTTCCATAGTCTCTTTTGCTTTTCTTATTTGCTTTTCTTTATCAACAACTTTGATTGTGCGCATATTATGAAGTCTATCAGCAAGTTTAACTAGCAAAACACGGATGTCTTTTGATGTCGCTAGTATTAATTTTCGAAAATTTTCTGCTTTAGAGTTTGATATGGCCTGATTTTCAAACTCAGAAATTTTTGTAACACCATCAACTAAATCAGCAACCTCTTTTCCAAATTCTGCTTCTATTGTATTATAAGTTGCATGAGTATCCTCTATTGTGTCATGCAGTAAACCAGTAGCTATAGTTGCACTGTCTAGCTTTAACTCAGTTAGAATATTTGCTACTGCTATCGGGTGAATAATATAAGGTGAGCCCTCATCTCTTTTTTGTTTTTCATGCGCTTTTAAAGCAAAATCATAGGCTTTTGATAAAGTTTCTGGATTAAGAAACTTATTATAAATTTTTACCTTATTAATTAGTTCTTCAGATTTGAGCATTACTATTTATATCATTTTATTGAGTAATTTTAATACCCAATAACTGATCTGAGGTTAAATTTGACATTAAAATGACTATATTTTTATTAAGTTTAGGGTGAACCCAATTTTTATCTAATTCATATAAAGGAAACAGAACAAAATTTCTATTATGCATTCTTTTATGGGGTGTATTGAGTTTATGATTTCCAAGTTTTCTATGGATTATTTCACCATTATAATCAATTATATCAATATCACATATTCTTGGATGATTTCTTTTTGACTTTATTCTTCCTAATTTTTTTTCAATTTTTTTAATTTTTAAAAATAATTTGGTTATATTTAATTTTGTCTCAATCAGTATGATAGAATTAATAAAATTTGGAAAATTTTCATTTGGCCAAGATTTTGTGCTATAAAATTTTGATCTTTTCTTTATAAAAATTCCCTCTTTTTGGATTAAATCTATACTTTTATTTAGATTATTTTTCTTGTCTCCCAGATTAGATCCTAATGCCAGGTATACAAAATTAACTTGATTTTCTAATATATCTTGCTTTTTCACGGTTCCAGTCTCTTGTTTTCCTTGTCTGTCTTTTATCAAATTGTTTTTTACCTTTGGCTACTGCAATCTCTAATTTTGCCTTGCCTTTTTTGAAATACATTTTTGTTGGTACAATAGTCAAACCATCTTCATGAATTCTACCTATAATTTTATTAATTTCTTTTTTATTTAATAAAAGTTTTCTTTCAGAGTAAGGGTTATGATTTGAATAACTAGCTTGTTTATAAATAGGTATATGTGAATTAATCAAAAAAATTTCTCCATCTTTATCGACAGCATAAGAATCTGCTATATTAATTTTACCTGATCTTACTGATTTTATTTCAGAGCCCTTTAAAACTATACCTGCTTCAAATATCTCTTTAAAAAAATAATTAAAAGATGCTTTTCTATTGATTGTAATAATTTTTAAACCAGGGATGGTTTTTTTATTCATTAATTAATTCGGCAGATATAAGAGCTTTTTTTACCTCAGCTTTTGTTTCATCTAAAACTGTTACCAAAGGTAATCTCACATTATCATCACATAGACCTATCAATTTTGCTGCGTATTTAACTGGTGATGGATTGCTCTCAATAAACAATGATTTATGAACAGGTTGAAGTTTTTTATCTATCGCTTCAGCCTTTTTTTGCTCATCGTTATTCTGTGATTTTGAAAATTTTTGCATGTCAGAACACATTTTAGGAGCTATGTTGGCTGTAACAGAAATACACCCTACGCCACCTCTTTTGTTATACTCATAAGCAAGACCGTCCTCACCTGTTAGTTGGATAAATTCATTACCAATTTTTTTGAAAGTCTCATCTACTCTATTCAAATCGCCAGTTGCATCTTTCACTCCAACTATGTTCTTGAGTTCAAATAACCTGGCCATAGTATCAACTGTCATATCAATAACTGATCTACCAGGAATATTATAAATTATGATTGGTATGCCACATTTATCATTTATAGCCTTGTAATGCTGGTATAGGCCCTCCTGTGTGGGTTTGTTATAATAAGGTGTTACTATCAGGGCACCATCTGCTCCAGCCTTTTCAGCGTGCTCTGTGAGTGATATAGCTTCTGTAGTAGAATTTGATCCAGTGCCTGCAATTACAGGAATTTTTCCTTTAGCCTCTTGTATGCATAACTCTATAACTTTTTCGTGTTCTCTATGTGAAAGAGTTGGGGACTCGCCTGTTGTGCCTGCTGGCACGAGTCCATTTGTTCCATTTTCTAAATGAAAATTGATAATTTTTATATAAGTATCCTCATCAAGACTATTGCCTTTAAATGGTGTTACTAAAGCTACATTTGAACCTTTAAACATAAATATTTATATCATAAGTTATTAAAAATGATTTTTAGAAAATCTAAATTACTATTAACAATTATATTTTTTTTAAGCTTTTTTCAATCATCATATTCGAATGAAATAATAATACCTAAGAAAAAACCTGCGATTAAAAGTCAGATAGTAGTACCTCCTCTTAAACCTGGAACATTTAATGAAAAACAAAGTTTAAAAGATGACAAAGATTTACCTAAGGAGATCTTTGGAATTCTGTTACCCCCAAAAAAACCTCTTATTATTAAAAAACAAACATTAAGAACTGTTAAAAAAACAAGATATTACAGTGAAAGAGATTTTGAATTTGCAAAACAAGCAATTAGATTTATGGAAAAATCTAATTGGAAAGATGCTAAAAATACTGCAAAAAAAGCAAGGGCTCAATCAATATATGATTTCATAGAGTGGAGACATCTTCTTACATCAGGAAACAATGTAACCTTTTCCGAATATAAAAAGTTTATAGAAAGAGTTAAAGATTATCCAAGATTTGACAGAATTAAATATCTTGCTGAACACAAAATAAACTTACAAAACCATTCTCCTACAGAAATAATTAATTGGTTTCAAAGTAATAAGCCATTAAGTGGATATGGTAAAATGATGTTAGGAGAAAGTTTAATTAAGTCTGGTAAGTCTGGTGATGGGATAAGATTAATTAAAGAAGGATTTATAAATGCAGATCTAAATACAAAAAATTTAAAATATTTCAAAAAAAAATTTAAAAATATTCTAGATACCTCTGATTACATAAATAGAGCAGATTATTATGCTTGGGAAGGCAAACATTGGGATCTTAAAAGGGTTATTAGATACCTACCTAGTGAGTACCAATTACTTTATACAGCAAGACAAATATTAATAAGCAGAGGATATGGGGTTGATGAAGCGATTAAAAAAGTACCAAAAAATTTGAAGAATGATGCGGGTTTAAATTATGATCGATTAAAATGGAGAAGGAAAAAAGGACGTGTAGACAGCTCTCTAGAAATTCTTAATAAAGTAAAAAATTCTGAAGAATATTTAGTAAGACCAGAAAAATGGTGGAAAGAAAGGTCAATAATTGGAAGATCTTTAATTTATAAAAAAAAATATAAAACCGCTTACAGAATCGTCTCAAATCACGCAATGACAGAAGGTGCAGATTATGCTGAAGCAGAATGGATGAGTGGATGGATAGCGCTTAGTTTTTTAAAAGATGCACAAAAAGCAGAAAATCATTTTTTAAATTTTTATAGAAATGTTAGCTATCCAATCAGCTTATCTAGAGGTTCATATTGGTTGGGAAAAACATATGAAAAAATTGGGGATACAGAAAGTTCAAATAAATGGTTCTTAGAAGGGTCAAAATATTTAACAACCTACTATGGTCAACTCTCACATATGAAAGTAAAACCTCAAGAAAAATTTGAACTAGATAAGTTAATGTTTGTAGAAGATGATTATGAAGAAGATTTTTACTCAAAAAAACTTGTAGCAATTGTAGATTTGCTTGATTATTTAAATAAAGATAAATACACAAAACATATATTAAGATTTCTTGCAAACGATAATGTAGAAAAAGGAAGCGAGGCTTTAGCTGCTAAATTAGCTTCTGATATATCACGGTTTGATTTTGCTATACAAGTTTCTAAAATTGCATCATATCAAAAAAGATTTCACAACCAATTTAATTATCCAATAATGAGTGTACCAAAATTTGTTGGTGGAAGAAAAATTCCTGATCCAGCATTAATATTATCTATTATCAGACAAGAAAGCGAGTTTGATACCTCTGCTAGGAGTAGAGTTGGTGCTCAAGGATTAATGCAACTGATGCCTTATACGGCTAAGACTGTATCAAAACAAGCCAAGTTAGTCTACTCGAAGTCTAAATTAACAGCTGACCCCGAATATAATATTAATTTAGGATCTCATTATATTGCTGGTTTAATCAATCAGTATAAAGGATCCTACCCTTTTGCTACAGCCGCTTACAATGCTGGTCCTAAGAGAGTAAAGTATTGGAAGAAAATTAATAAAGATCCTCAAAAAAAACAAATTGACTACGTTGATTGGATTGAGCTTATTAAATTTAAAGAAACAAGAAATTATGTACAAAGAGTTTTAGAAAATTACAATGTATACAGGTACATTTTGTCTCAAAAGCCAATTTATCTTAAAGATTTCTTCAAAAATCAGAACCTGTATTAAATGGCGGAAGAGAAGGGATTCGAACCCTTGGAAGGATTGCTCCTTCGGCAATTTAGCAAACTGCTGGTTTAAGCCAACTCACCCACTCTTCCGTTGTTACATGTGTAACTTGAAATCATTGAATATTCAATATTAATCAAGTAATTTCTTGCAAATATGAAAAACAAATACTCTATTTTTTCACTTATAAAAAATGCTTTTTCACAGCATGAAAACTGGAAACAAGCTTGGGGGAATCCTGAGCCTAAAAAAGAATATGAAGCAGTAATTGTCGGAGGTGGTGGGCATGGATTAGCAACAGCATACTATCTCGCAAAAAAGCATAATATGAAAAATATTGCTGTTTTAGAAAAAGGTTGGATTGGTGGTGGTAATACTGGTAGAAATACAACAATCATAAGATCAAATTATTTATGGGATGCAAGCGCTGGATTGTATGACCATGCTTTAAAAATTTGGGAAAATTTATCTCAAGAATTAAATTATAATATAATGTTTAGTCAACGTGGAGTTATAAATTTAGCACATAACCTTCAAGACGTTAGAGATTTAAAAAGAAGAACTCATGCAAACAGGTTAAATGGAATTGATGCTGTTTGGTTAGACACAAAACAAGTTAAGGAATTTTGTCCAATAATAAATACTTCTCCAGATATAAGATATCCTGTCCTTGGTGGAACTTTACAAAGAAGAGCTGGAACTGCAAGACATGATGCTGTTGCATGGGGTTATGCAAGAGGTGCCGATGCTATGGGTGTAGATATAATTCAAAATTGTGAAGTTAAAGGAATAAAAAGAAATGGAGATCAAGTTGAAGGTCTTGAAACTACAAAAGGATTTATCAAAACAAAAAAAATTGGTGTTGTAGCAGCAGGTCACTCAAGTGTAATTGCAAATATGGCTGGCTTAAAATTACCACTTGAAAGTAAACCATTACAAGCTTTAGTATCAGAACCGGTTAAGCCAATAATAGACACAGTTGTAATGTCTAATGCTGTGCATGCTTATGTTAGTCAATCTGATAAAGGTGAATTAGTAATTGGAGCTGGAACAGATGCTTACATATCTTATACACAAAGAGGAAGTCATGATGTAGTAGAAGGTACATTAAAAGCTATATTAGAGCTGTACCCTATTTTTAGTAGAATGAAGATGTTAAGACAATGGGGTGGTATTGTTGATATTTGCCCGGATGCAAGTCCGATCATTAGCAAAACAAATATCAAAGGTCTTTATTTTAATTGTGGATGGGGAACAGGAGGTTTTAAAGCAACACCTGGATCTGGTGATTTATTTGCTCACACAATTGCTAATGATGAGCCACATAAATTAAATGCAGCATTTAATCTTAACAGATTTGTAAGTGGAGATCTTGTTGATGAACATGGTGCAGCTGCTGTAGCACACTAATGTTTGTAATAAATTGCCCGTATTGTGGAGAAAGAGACCAAAGTGAGTTTTCATGTGGTGGTGAAGCACACATTGTAAGACCAAAACAACCTACAGAGCTAAGTGATGATGAATGGGCAGAATATTTATTTATGAGAAAGAATATTAAAGGTGTTCAGTTTGAAAGGTGGAACCATGCTCATGGATGTAGAAAATGGTTTAATATGGTTAGGGATACATCAAATGACAAAATACATGCAGTTTACAAAATGGGTGAAAAACCTCCTGTAATTTAAATGACCAAATATAGAATTAATAAAACAAGATTTGTTGATCAAACAAAAACTGTTTCATTTACTTTTGACGGTAAAAAATATCATGGTTTTGAGGGTGATACTTTAGCCTCAGCACTTCTTTCAAATGGCATTCATTTAGTTGGTAGAAGTTTTAAGTATCATCGTCCAAGAGGTATAATGTCATGTGGATCTGAAGAGCCAAACGCAATATGCCAAATAAATGATAATACTGATTTAACAGAGCCTAATGTAAGAGCTACAGAAATAGAACTTTATGAAGGGTTGAAAGCATCTAGTCAAAATTGTTGGCCAAGTCTTAACTTTGATATAGGTGGTATTAATAATTTAATATCTCCATTTATACCAGCAGGTTTTTATTATAAGACTTTTATGTGGCCTAAAAGTTTTTGGAAAAAAATTTATGAACCATTAATAAGATTGTCTGCAGGCCTAGGCAAATCACCAACACAACCAGATCCAGACATTTATGACCATAAACATGAACATTGTGATGTATTAGTTATTGGAGGTGGGATTTCAGGAATTATATCTGCTAAAATAGCAGCAAAAAATAATTTAAAGACAATATTAATCGAAGATAAAAATATACTTGGTGGATCCACAATTTATCAAAATAATAAAAATTTTATAATAGATAATAAAAAATCAAATGAATGGTTAATGAATGAAATATCAGAATTAGAAAAATTAGATAATTTAATAATAAAAACTAGAACAAGTTTGGCAGCTTTTCATAGTTATAACTACCTTTTGGCCAAAGAAAATATATCAGATCATTTACCATTAGATAAAAAAAATGGCAGTATAAGACAGAGATTATGGAAAATAAGAGCAGATAAAGTAATTGTTGCTGCAGGTGCAATAGAAAGACCTCTTATATTCAACAATAATGATAGACCAGGAATTATACTTGCTAACTCTGTAAAAAAATATTTAGATTTTTATGGTGTATCCACTGGATTAAATAATATTATTTTTACTAACAACGATAGTGCTTATGAAACTGCAGTGTCGTTATTTGAAAAGGGAATTTCAGTAAAGATTGTTGATATTAGAAAAAAATCTTCATCAAATATTGTTAAATATGCTGATGAACTAGGAATTAAAATATATTGGAACTCTACAGTGGTTAATACTTTTGGCTACAAAAAGATAAAATCAATAGAAATTATGAATTTATCAGAAGATGGATCGAATGTTACTGGAAATAAACATAAAATTCAGTGTGATTGTTTAGCAATAAGTGGGGGTTGGACACCTATGGTACATATGCATACCCAATCAGGGGGAAAATTAGATTTTAGAGAAATAGATCAAGTATTTGTTCCAAGTGAAAAAAGTGAAAATCATATAAATGTTGGATCATGTAACGGTGATTTTGAACTAGAAGAAATAGTTAAAAATACAAATAATAAAGTTAAAAAATTTTTAAATATTAATGAAGGCGGTTTTGATAAAATTTCAGTTTTATGTTCAAAAGAATTAGAGAAGAAAAACATATGGCTGTTACCAAATACTATTTCAGAGAGTAAGACTAAATCTTTTATAGATTTTCAAAATGATTCAACTGCGAAAGATATAAAGTTAGCACTTAGAGAAGGTTTTAAATCGATAGAACATGTAAAGAGATATACAACAACTGGAATGGCTACAGATCAAGGTAAATTATCGAATATGCATGCTTTGGGAATTATTGCTGATACAGCTGGAGTAAAAATGGGTTCTTTAGGTACAACTACTTTTAGACCACCATTTACACCATTAACTTTTGGGGCAATTGTAGGAAGAAGTGTTGGAAAATTTTTTGATATTGTTAGAAAAACCTCAATTCATGAATGGCACGTTCAAAATAATGCAAAATTTGAAAATGTTGGGCAATGGAAAAGACCATGGTACTACCCTATTAATAATGAAAATCTTCATGAAGCAGTTCAAAGAGAAAGTAAAGCTGCAAGAGATAGTGCTGGAATTTTGGATGCCTCTACATTAGGAAAAATAGATATACAGGGATCTGATGCTTCTGAATTTTTAAACAGAGTTTATACAAATTCTTGGTCAAAATTAGGAATTGGGAAATGCCGATATGGTTTAATGTTAAATGAAGATGGTATGGTTTATGATGATGGTGTAACCACAAGATTGGGTGAAAATCATTATTTAATGACCACAACAACTGGTGGCGCAGCAAATGTGCTTTCTAAACTTGAAGACTATTTACAAACAGAATGGCCAGAATTAGATGTTTACTTAACCTCTGTTACTGATCACTATTCTACAGCAAGTATTTGTGGTCCAAATTCAAAAAAAATATTAAAAAAATTATTTCCTAATAAAGATTTTAGTGATGAAGCGTTTCCTCATATGTCTTACCAAGATGCAATAATTGACGAAATTGAATGTAGAATAATGAGAATAAGTTTCACAGGAGAGCTTAGTTATGAAATTAATGTAGAGTCAAAATATGGTAAATCATTATGGGAAAACTGCATTGCTGCTGGAGAAGAATACAAAATTACTCCTTATGGAACAGAAACAATGCATTTATTAAGAGCTGAAAAGGGATTTATTATTGTGGGCCAGGATACAGATGGAACTATGACACCTATTGATCTTCAGATGGATTGGATAGTTAGTAAAAAAAAATATGATTTTATAGGTAAAAGATCACTTTATAGAAGTGATACAATGAGAGAAGACAGAAAACAGCTTGTTGGATTGCTTACGGATGACCCTAATGAAATATTAGAAGAAGGTGCTCAGATAGTCTCTGAATTAGATAAGAAACCTGTTGAAATGATTGGACATGTAACATCAAGCTATTTTAGCCCTAATTTAAATAAATCGATTGCACTAGCAGTTGTTAAAGGTGGAAAAAAGATGAATGGTCAAAAACTTTTTGTACCTATGGAAAATAAAAATATCAATGTAACAGTTTCAGATTTTATTTTTTTAGATAAAGACAACAAGAGGATCAATGCTTAATTTAGAATATCCTAACTTTGAAAAAAAATCATTAGATGGACTAGAATTAAAGTTATCTGAACCAATTAAAAAAATAAATATTCGAGGGAAAAAAAAGGAATTTTTTACAAAAGCAGGAAAGGTTTTATCAATCATCTTACCAATTGAACCAAATACGGGTTCCTCAAATCAACAATTTAATGCTTTATGGCTAAGTCCAGATGAGTGGTTGGTATATTTTAATGAAGATAACAATAATGTTTATAATGATCTTTATAACGAAATTTCTAAATTAAATTTTGGCTCAATAGTTGATGTTTCTAATCAATGGATATGTATTAATATAAAGGGTAAAAAGACTTTTGATCTACTTTCATCGGGATCTCCTTTTAACTTCAATAATTTTAAAAATACTAAAAATTCTGTAACGCAAACATTGCTCAATCATACAGATGTAATTATTCATCATACTGAAATAAACGAAATAAATCTTTTTGTGAGAAGATCATTCTCAGAAGATTTATGGTTGTGGATTAAGGATAGCGCTAGGTTTATCTAATTTTTTTTTTATATAATAACTCACATAACTAAATAATAGTATCGAAAGTGACCATTGAAAAATAAACCACAACCAGAAAAAACTATCAAAATCTGCAGATAGATATTTGGCTAAGTAAAAAACACATATAGGAACAAGAACATTTCGCAACATATTATTTATCATTGCATAATTAGATTTTTTTAAACCCATAAAAAAACCGTTTGATAAAAAGAAAATTGGATATGCAGGTAAAATAAATGATGCAATTTTTAAGTATCTACGTCCATATTCTAAAACAGTTTCATCATTAGAGAAAAGTCTTGGTATTATATCTGCTGTGAAATAAACAAATATTCCAGAGAAAAACATTAATAAAAAGCCATATTTGACAGATATAAAATAAGTCTCTTTCACTCTATCAAAATGATTTGCGCCATAATTTTGAGCTATAATTGAGATAATTGCAGTATTTATTCCTAATATAGGAAGTAAAACAACTTGCTCAATTCTCGTAGCTGCACCATAACCGGCTACAGCCAATTCACTAGTTTGACCAACATAAGTAAATATAAATGTAGCAGCAACTGCATATCCACATATAGCAATTGATATTGGCATTGATTGAAAAAAAATATTTTTTAAAAATGTTAATTTAATTTTAAAAAATTCCTTGGTAATTTTTTTTACCCTTGGATTTTGTAAGACCTTATATAAAATAATCGCAAAAGCTATAAATTGAGCTATAATTGTTGATAGACCTATACCCATCATACCTAAAGCAGGTATGAATAGAAAACCAAATATTAGAATAGGATTTAAAATTATATTTAGTAGAAAACTTAAAACCAAAACATTTCTATATGTTTTTGTATCACCTTCTGCATGTAATAAAGAGTTAAGTGATACAACAAGAAAAAAAAGAAATGATCCATAAAACATAATATTTGTATATTGAAGTCCTAAATTTGTAATTTGTTCAGTTGAACCCATTATATTAAAAACTTTTTCAGCAAAATATAAACCTATGCATGTAATAAAAACTGATATGATGAGTCCATAGATAATAATATGGGTAAAATAATAAGAGACATTTTTTTCATTTTTTTCTCCAATACTATTCCCTATCAAGGAAGTTCCTGCAACTGTTACACCAATTGAGGTTGCTACAATAATAAAATATATTGGAAATGATTTACTGAGCGCAGAAAGTGCTTCAGGTGAGATTAGTCCTGAATAAAAAGTATCAACAATATTGTATAAGGTTTGAAAAAGTGTGCCTACACTTGCTGGTATTGCAAGTTTTCTAACAAGTAAAGGTATATTTTCTTTAAGCAAATCCATAAAAATTATAATTTAATTAATATTCTTTTTTAAAGATATGTCTCTTGCCAGTTTTTTTTGCAAGTATTATTTGCTTTTGTCTCATTGCAAATCTTGATTTTTGATCATCTGTTAAATAATCGTGACATTTTGGACAATGAATGCCTTCTAAATATTTAGAAGATTTTTTTTCTTTGATAGAAAGAGGTTTTCTGCAACCACTACAAATTGAATAACTGCCCTGCTTCAAGCCATGTTTTATTGAAACTCTATTATCAAAAACAAAACATTCACCGTTCCATTGACTATTTTTTTTATCAATATTATTCAGATAATTAATAATTCCACCTTTTAAAACATATACATTTTTAAATCCTTTTTTTTTCAAATAAATATTTGCTTTTTCACATCTAATGCCACCTGTACAAAACATTGCTATATTTTCACTATTTTTAAATTGATTTAAATATTTAGGAAATTGACGAAAGTTTTCTATATTTGGATTTAAAGATTTTTTAAATGTACCCACATCATACTCAAAAGATTTCCGTGCATCTATCAAAACTGTATCCTTTTTTTTAATTATTTTATTCCATTGCCTTGGATTGAGGTTGTTGCTGGGATAGTTGTAGTTTCTAACTTTAAAACCCATTGGAACAACTTCTTTTTTAATTTTTACTTTAGGTTTATGAAAAGGATTAAATTTACTATTTGAATTATTTTCTGAATTAAATTTTTTTATAGATAATATTTTTTTTAAAAGTTTGTTAAATTTTAAAAGATTATCTTTTTTAGCTGAAATCGTTCCATTAACACCCTCCGATGAAATTATTATTGTTCCACAAATTTCATATTCTTTGAGATTATTCTCTAAAGTTTTTTTTAATTTTTTTAAATTACTAAGTTTTTTAAATTTATAAAAACCAAAAATATTAAACATTACAAAACTCTACAAACAGTCATTCCATCTCCTAATGGGATAATTATTTGTTCTACCCTTTCATCACGTGAAATATGCTCGTTTAATTCTCTTATATTTAATGTAAATTTATCCATTTTATCTTCATCTACTACTTCACCATGCCATAAAACATTATCAATGATGATTAAACCACCTTTATTAATCATCTTAATTGATTTTTCATAATATTCTTTATAATTGAGTTTATCTGCATCAATAAAAACCATATCATATTTTTGGTTTTTTAATTCATCTAAACTATCTAGTGCAGGTTTTACAATCATTTGAATTTTTTTATCTTGTTTAGCTTTCTTAAAAAAACTTACTGCAATCTTGCTTGTCTCTTTGTCTTTATCAAGTACAGTAAGTTTTCCATCCTCTGGAAGTGCAAGAGCAATA
The DNA here is from genome assembly GCA_902604795.1 of uncultured Pelagibacteraceae bacterium. Classification (GTDB taxonomy): domain Bacteria; phylum Pseudomonadota; class Alphaproteobacteria; order Pelagibacterales; family Pelagibacteraceae; genus Pelagibacter. Next base: position 165,468 of record CACKZV010000001.1, read on the forward strand.
GAAAGTGCACTCAAACCAGTAAAAGTTCCAATCTCAAGCACATTTTTTATATTAGATATTTTTATTATTAAATGGAGAAAATGACATTGAGATAACGCTACTTGCATTCTCTTTTCATTTCCAAGTGTATTATTATAATCTATGATTTCTTTTTGAACTGGGCTTAGTTTAAAACTAAAATTATTAATATATTTTTCAATTTTTTCAGAAATTTCAATGTTCTTACCCATATATTTTAACTATATAATGACTATAGGTTTCGTTAAAATTAAAGTTTCTT
>CACKZV010000002.1 GCA_902604795.1 uncultured Pelagibacteraceae bacterium
ATCTAAATGTAATATCTGCATCTTCAGCCGCATAATCTTTAGCTTCAGATATGTCAACTTCAGAAAAATTTAGTTGTTTTTTTCCGGTACCTACTAGATCTTTAAATTTTATAGTTTTGTGACCTAGATGGATCTCTGAAAGTGTATCCATATTATGCCTATTTTTACCAGCATCTAGTGTGTAAGACATAAGCATAGTATCTTCCATAGAATTCAAAGTGATCCCACGGTGATAAAAGACAATAAAATCAAACTTAATATTTTGTCCTACTTTTTTAATGCTCTCATCCTCTAAATAATTCTTTAAAATTCTTAAGACTTTTTTTTCGTCAAGATTGTTTCCACTAATATGATTTAATGGAATGTAACATGCATTTCCAATTCTGTTAGAAATTGAAATACCTACCAACTTTGCAGTGTGAGGATCTAATGAGGTTGTTTCAGTATCTATTGCAAATTCACCTATTTCTTCAGATTGTTTCATCCAATCTTCAATTTCATTTTCATTTTTGATTAATTGATAATTTTTTTTCTTAATTTCTGAGATTTTTTCTGAATTTTTATCAATATCTTTAGTTACAAGGTTATTTGTGTCTCCATACTTTGAGATAGCAGAACTTAATAGCCTATTAAATTCCATTTCTCTTAGAAAAGAATAAAGCTTTTCTTGATCAACACTTTTTAATATGAATTCTTCAATTTTATTTTTTACTGGCACATCTTTTTTTAGTGTAACTAGTTTTTTACTAATAATTGCATCATCCTTATTATTTATTAGAGTTTCTCTTCTTTTATTTTGTTTTATTTTTGACGCATTTTTTAATAAATTTTCTAAAGTTCCATATTGATTTATCAATTCAGCAGCAGTTTTAACTCCTATACCAGGTACACCAGGCACGTTGTCTGTACTATCACCAGCTAAAGATTGTACATCTATTACTTTTTCAGGGGTAACTCCAAATTTATTATGTACATCGTCTTGATTTATAAATTTATTCTTCATTGGGTCATAAATTCTCACTCCTTTTTTATACAGCTGCATTAAATCTTTGTCAGAAGAAACAATTGTTACTTTTGCGCCTAAGTCTAGAATTTTCTCCACATAAGTTGCAATTAAATCATCTGCCTCATAATTAATTAATTCAATTGAGGGTAAATTAAATGCTTTTACAGATTTCCTAATATATTCAAACTGAGGAATTAGATCGTCAGGTGCATCAGATCTATTTCCTTTATATTCTGAATATATTTCATTTCTAAAATTTTTTCTTGCTGAATCAAATATTACAGCAAAGTGTGTAGGTTTTTCTAAATTATCATCTGATTTAGAGTCCTCTAATAATTTAAAAAGCATATTACAAAAACCGCTGACAGCACCTACTGGTAATCCATCACTTTTTCTTGTTAAAGGAGGGAGGGCGTAATATGCTCTAAAAATATAACCTGATCCATCTATTAAGTAAAAATGGTCACTTTTTTTAATTTTCTCCATAATGTAATGATATCTTAATTTTTATAAATGTAATAAATGTATGCCCTCATATGAATAAAAAAAATGTCTTAACTGTTAAAAACTTAAATAAAGTTTACTCAAAAAAAGGCTCAAAACAAATACATGCACTTAATAATTTAAACTTAGAAGTGAAAGAAGGAGAAATTTTTGGGTTATTAGGACCTAATGGAGCAGGAAAAAGCACATTTATAAACATATTAGGTGGCTCAGTTATTAAAACTGAAGGTGAAGTTAATGTTTGGGGATTTAATTTAGATAAAAATCCAAGACAGGTTAGAGCGTCTATTGGAATAGTTCCGCAAGAAGTAAATTTTGATCCTTTTTTTAGTCCGAGAAAACTTCTAGAGCTTCAGGCAGGACTATATGGAATTAGAGAAAAAGATAGAATTACAGATACTATATTGAAGTTGGTTTCATTAGAAGCACAATCTGATAGTTATGCTAGAGCTTTATCGGGGGGTATGAAGAGAAGATTACTTGTAGCAAAAGCGATGGTGCATCAACCTCCAATTATAATTTTAGATGAACCAACTGCAGGAGTAGATGTTGAGCTTAGGAATACATTGTGGGAGAATGTAAAATCTTTGAACAAACAAGGTGTAACAACAATACTTACAACTCATTATCTTGAGGAGGCAGAAAAAATGTGTGATAGAATTGGCATTCTAAGTGGAGGTAAACTGGTTGCTTTGGATACAACTGAAAATCTCTTAGAGAGAATCCAGACTAAAATTGTATATGTCACCACAGACAAAAAAACTAATATAAATGATAATACTTTTGAGTCTTTAAAAGTAATATCAAATGATGAAAAAAAATTAATTTTATCATATGAGAAAAGTAAGTTAAATATTGATAAAATAATCACTGAAATTAAAAATCAAAACATTAAAATACAAGACATATCAACTGATGATGGAGATCTTGAAGATGTATTTTTAAGACTTACAAAAAATCAAGTTATCTAGGAGATCTTTTAGAAAGTATTCTTTGAAGTGTTCTTCTATGCATTTTTAATCTTCTTGCAGTTTCAGAAACATTTCTGTTACACAATTCAAATACTCTATGAATATGCTCCCATTTAACTCTATCAGCAGACATCGGGTTTTCTGGCGGAGCGGCCTTTTGATTTGGATCAGCTAAAAGTGCTTTTTCAACATCATCAGCATCTGCTGGTTTGGCAATATAATCAATTGCTCCTTCTTTAATTGCAGCAACAGCTGTAGGGATATTTCCATATCCAGTTAGCATAATAATTCTACTTTTAAGGTTTGCCTTTTGAATTTCTTTGACAACTTCAAGTCCATTCCCGTCATTTAATCTAAGATCTACAACTGCAAATGCTGGACTTTGAGACTTTACTGTTTCGATTCCAACTTTTACACTCTCAGCTTGTGTTACCATGAAGCCTTTTTTCTCCATAGCTCTCGCTAATCTTTGTCTAAACGGATTGTCGTCATCGACAATAAGAAGTGATTTATCCTCAAAATCACTCAATTTTTGCAATGTTGGTTGGTTAATCATAACCCCTATATGGAAATAAAATTTAATATTTCAATAGCATTATTTGCTTTACATTAATAATTTTTCTGCATAAATGCTGCAATTATGAAACTTGCATACTAGATATGCAGTTTTTTTTGTAAATTTTTTTTAGAGGTGCAGATATGCAAAAATTTAAGTCAGTTGAAGAGTTAGTTAATCAACTGAGACCAACAAAACCTGTTTATTGTATTAGAAAAGAGTCAATAAAATTGGCCTCTAAATACTTTCAGAAAAACTTTCCAGGCAAAATTCTTTATGCTTTAAAAACTAATCCTCATCCGGTAGTTTTAAAAACTGTCCTTGAAAGTGGAATAAATAATTTTGATGTAGCCTCTATTGAGGAGATAAAAATTATTAGAAAATTTAGCCCAAAAGCTGATTGCTCTTATATGCACACCGTAAAGAGTAGAGAAAGTATAAAAGATGCATACTTTAAATATAACGTACAAACTTTCTCTTTAGATACTAAGGACGAATTAATAAAAATTCTTGAGAGCACAAATCATGCAAAAGACTTAAATTTATTTGTGAGAGTTTCTGTATCTAATGAGCATGCAGAGATAGATTTATCGAAAAAATTTGGAGCAATTAATAATGAAGCTATTGGACTTCTAAGATTAACTAAACAATATGCAAAAAAGGTTGGACTAAGTTTTCATGTTGGTTCGCAGTGCATGCACCCAATATCATATTCTAAAGGAATATTTGAAATTGGTAATATTATAAAAAAAACTAAAATTATACCTGATGTAATAAATATAGGTGGAGGCTTTCCAACTGTTTATCCCGATTTAGTGCCTCAATCTTTAGATAACTACTTTGATGAAATAAAAAAAAGTTTAGAAAATTTAAAGATTGAAAAACTTCCAGAAATTATATGTGAACCTGGTAGAGCAATTGTTGCAGAGAGTGGTTCTACAATAGTTAGAGTAGATTTAAGAAAAAAACAAAAACTTTATATAAATGACGGAACTTACGGAACTTTATTTGATGCTGGTGTTCCAAATATTGTATACCCTTCAAAAATGATTACTAATGGTAGAGTTATTTCAAAAAAACTAACGTCATTTGATTTCTATGGACCAACATGTGATAGCATGGATTATATGAAAGGGCCTTTTATCTTACCTAACAATATAAAAGAAAATGATTATATAGAGCTTGGACAACTTGGAGCTTATGGACTTACTTTTAGAACCAACTTTAATGGATTTTACTCGGATGAAATTTATGAAGTTGAAGATAATCCTATAATGACCATGTATGACAAAGAAGCAAAGAAAGAGTTTCTTGTTGCTTAATGTCAGATAAAAAAAATCATTCAAACAATAGAAAGAAAGACCTTCTTAGTAAAGAGGTTGAACATATTGATATTACTTCTTTTGATGCAAGAAAGATTGTTACCTCAATGGAAAAAATGTCTTTTGTCTCAAGGGAGACTGCAAATGCTGCAAAAATTTACAGCGAGATGATTAGAGACAAAGATTGTACGATCTTTTTAACGCTTGCAGGATCAACCTCTGCAGCGGGATGTATGCATGTGTACAGAGATTTGGTTAAATACAATATGGTTGATGCAATAGTTGCTACTGGAGCTTCAATTATTGATATGGATTTCTTTGAGGCACTAGGTTTTAAACATTATCAGGGATCTCGATACCAAGATGATGCAGAATTAAGAAATAATTACATTGATAGAATTTATGATACTTACATTGACGAAGATGAGCTTCAAATGTGCGATAAAACAATTGGTGAGATTGCAGACAAATTAGAGCCTAAAAGTTATACTTCAAGAGAGTTCATAAGAGAGATTGGCAAATATCTTAAAACTAACGCGAAGAAGAAAGACTCATTGATAGAGGTTGCCTATGACAACAACGTTCCAATCTTTTGTCCAGCTTTTACTGACTCAAGCGCAGGATTCGGGCTTGTAATGCATCAAGAAAGAAATCCAAAAAATCATATCACGATAGATTCGGTAAGAGAGTTTAGAGAATTAACTGAAATTAAAATTAAATCTAAAGGATCAGGTCTTTTTATGATCGGAGGAGGTGTACCTAAAAATTTTATTCAAGATACAGTCATATGTGCTGAACTTTTAGGTAAAAATGTAGATATGCATAAATATGCCATTCAAATAACAGTCGCTGATTCTAGAGATGGCGCATGCAGTAGCTCAACATTAAAAGAAGCAAGCTCATGGGGCAAAGTAGATATTACAAAAGAGCAAATGGTTTTTGCTGAAGCAACAAGTGTTTTACCACTGATAGCAAGTGATGCCTATCATAAAGGAGAATGGAAAAATAGAGAGAGAAAAAATTTTTCTAAGATATTTTGATAAATGATCAAAAAAATCAAAATTGGTTTAATACAAAGTAAATCTTTAGGTACGTTTCAATCTAATATTGATTTAGCTATAAAAAATATAAAAAAAGCTGCAAAAAAAAAGGCAAAGATAATTTGTCTTCCAGAGCTATTTTTAACAAATTATTTTTGTCAGACAGAAAGTCACTCAAACTTTAAATTAGCAGAAAAAATTCCAGGAAAAACCTCTAGAATATTTTGTAATCTAGCAAAGGAACTTAGTGTTGTATTAAATATTACAATGTTCGAAAAAAAAACATCTGGGTTTTATCATAATACAAGTATCATAATTGGAGAAAATGGTAATATTTTAACTAAATATCGTAAAATGCATATACCCGATGACCCTGGTTATTATGAGAAATTTTATTTCAGTCCTGGAGACCTTGGATTTAAAAGTGTTAAGACAAAATTTGGAAAGATAGGTCCTCTTATATGTTGGGATCAATGGTTTCCAGAAGCAGCCAGATTAACAGCTTTAAAAGGAGCTCAAATTATTTTTTATCCCACTGCTATTGGATGGCATCCAAAAGAAAAAAGAAAGTTTGGAAAATCTCAATTAGATTCTTGGATCACAATGCAAAAATCTCATGCTATTGCGAATGGAACTTATGTGGCTGCCATAAATAGGGTGGGGATAGAAAGAAAAGGTAAGAAAAAAATTGAATTTTGGGGTAATTCAATGGTGATAGATCCTAGTGGGAAAGTAATTGCAAAAGCAGGAAATAAAAAAGAAGATATTTTAGTTTGTGAGATAGATTATAAAAAAATAGATACCGCTAGACAGCACTGGCCTTTTTTTAGAGACAGAAGAACTGAATTTTACAAAGATATTCTAAAAAATCCAGAAGATGAGTAAAATAAGTGAATTCAGAATGCCAGCAGAATGGGAGCCTCAAAAATCAGTTTGGATGTCGTGGCCTCAAAATAAAAATGATTGGCCTGGATTATTTCAAAAAATTCCAAATGTAGTTGGAAAAATAATAAAACATTTAACAAAATATCAGAGAATAGATTTATTAGTCAATAATACCAAAAGTATTTATACCACAAGAATATATTTAAAAAAAATAGGTTGCAATATATCTAACATTAAATTTCATAAACTTAAAACAGATAGACTTTGGTTACGAGATTCTGGACCAATATTTTTAGTCAATAAAAATAATAAAAAAAAGACCATACTTAATTTTAAATTTAATGCCTGGTCAAAATATAAAAATTTTAGAAATGATAACAAAATTAATAATTATATTAGTAGGTACTTAAATATTGAAAGTATTTTACCAAAAAAAGTAAATTCAAAAAAATTTGAAAGAATAGTAATGGAAGGAGGCGCATTTGATAGTAATGGATCGGGCTCCATATTATTAACAAGAGAGTGCTTATTAAGTAGTAAACAAGAGAGAAATAAAGGCTTCAAAAAAATTGACTACGAAAATCTGTTTTCAAAATATTTAAATGCGAAAAACTTTATTTGGCTTAATAAAGGAATTGTAGGAGACGATACACATGGTCATATCGATGATATCGCAAGATTTGTCTCAAAAAGAACAATTATGATTGCTGTAGAAAAAAATACATCAGATAAAAATTATAAAGCTCTTAAAGAAAATTTAAAAATATTACATAATAGTTTTGATGAAAATGGAAAAAAATTTAAAATTATTAAGGTTCCTATGCCTAGTCCAGTTGTAATAGAAAAAACTCGTGTTCCGGCGAGCTATTTAAATTTTTTCATAAGCAATAAAACAGTCTTGGTTCCAGTATTTAATGTAAAAGAAGACAAAAAGGTTTTAAAAATTTTTAGAAAATTTTTTATAGACAGAAAAGTTATTGCCATTGATTGCACTGATTTAATTTGGGGTTTTGGAGCCATTCATTGCATGACACAACAAGAGCCAAAAATTTGAATTAAGCAGCTTTTAAAGTGCCTAATAATAATCTAAAAGGTATCAACATTACTAAAGCAACAAAAATCTTTACTGCTAAATCTCCTAACGAAAGTGTCACCCAAGGTATTCCTGTTCCATAAAATGAAATTGAAAAGAACAAGAATGTATCAATGGTAGAACCAATTAATGAAGATGCAAGTGGCGCAATAAACCATTTTTTTTGTCTTAATTGATCAAATATTTGTACATCCAATAATTGAGCAATAATAAATGCTGTTCCTGAACCAATTGCTATTCTAACTGAGATTAAATCGGCAAAATTTGTTGAGAAAATTAGTGTAAACAAAATACCTATTGTAAATCCTATATATACAATTTTTCTAGCAACTAATTTACCAAAAGATCTATTTGCTAGATCAGTTATTAAAAATGCTATTGGATAACTGAATGCTCCATATGTAAGAATTTCTTGAAGACCATAATAGTTAATTGGAAATTGAACTAAATAATTAGATGTTAAAACAACCAATCCCATTAAAAATGAGAGTGTTAAAAATACCTTATTCATTATGCAGATTTACTGACTAAAGATTTTTTTAATTTTTTAAGTCTTAACGATAAATCTCTAGACTTGGCTGAAATAAGAAATTGATCAAAACTACCTTTTTTATCTACTGATCTAACCCCAGCATTTGAGACGGTTAGTCTTAAACTTCTCTTAAGTAGTTCACTTTTAAACTTAACTTTTTTTAAATTTGGAAGAAATCTTCTTTTAGTCTTATTGTTAGCATGACTAACGTTATGACCCTTAAGTGGGATTTTACCAGTAAGTTCACATTTTTTAGACATAAATTATGAGCCTGTATAGGATCTGAATCTTATCGCGTCAAGATTAATTTTTAGTTCCAATAGCCTCTGAAACATTTTTAAACCCCTTATTTTTTAATAAATCAATTAATTCTATACTTATTTTTGAGGCTATACGAGGACCTCTGTAAACCATTCCAGTATATAATTGAATGAGTGTTGCACCAGAAATGATTTTTTCAAAAGCATCTTGTCCATTACTAACACCACCCACTCCTATTATTTTTGTTTTGTCTTTTAGAATTTTATAAAATTTAGAAATTGCCTCATTTGAAATCTTTTCAATTGGTTTACCTGACAGTCCACCCTTTTCTAATTTATTTTTATTTTTTAAATTTTCTCTATTCTTATCTGTGGTATTGGAAACAATAATAATTCCTATTTCTTGTTCCATAATGATCTTGGATACTTCATTAATTTGATCGTCATTAAGATCAGGTGAAACTTTTATTGCTAATGGAATGTTTGAATTCAATTCTTTTTTTTCATTTTTTAGCTTATCAATCAATGATTTTAATTCATCCTGGTTATGAAAGTCTCTTAAATTTTCTGTATTTGGTGAAGAGATGTTTATAGTTATATAATCAGCTAAATTATAAAATTTACGAAAACAAATTAAATAATCCTCAATTCTATCTTTGGAGTCTTTATTTGGTCCAATATTTATTCCTAAAAAACCCTTTTTATTATTTTCCTTAATTGTCTGGCTAATCTGTTCTGAACCAGAATTGTTAAAACCTAATCTATTTATAAGAGCTTCATCTTCTTCAAGTCTAAAAACTCTTGGTTTAGGGTTGCCAAATTGAGGCTTTGGAGTAATTGTGCCTACTTCAACAAAACCAAATCCAAGATTAAACAGAGGATTATATACTTCAGCATTTTTATCAAAGCCAGCAGCAACACCAATTGGTGAAGATAATTTTTTTTCACAAAAAGTTGTTTCTAAAATATGATTATCTACAGGTTTTGAGTAAGAAATATTATTTAACTTAAGTGCTTTTATCGCTAAAGAATGAGCTACTTCAGGGCTAAATTTAAAAATTAGTGGTCTTAAAATATTAAACATTTTCTAATTTTTTTTTTATTAGTTCTTTAGTTTCTTGAACCCCAAAAAAGCTTATAAAAAAACCAAATCGTGGTCCATTTTCTACCCCAAAAACTACCTCATAAATCAATTTGAACCAATCACGCAAATTTTCTTTATAGCCATTTTCTTTGCCAACTGTATAAATTTTAGTCTGAATATCCTCTGGTTTCATTGCGTCATCGCAGTTATCTAAAGAGTTTACTAAAGCCTTTAAAGCAATCTTTTCGCTTTCATTAGGTTTTTTATAAATCTTTTTAGATTTTATTACGTCATTAAAATATTTAATTGCATAAGATATTAACTTGTCAAAAATTGGATGCATATCTTCATTAATATCTTTTTTATATTTCTTTACAAATTTCCAAAGTAATTCTTTATTATCAGCATTGCTAGTCTCAACTAAATTTAATAGCATTGAGAAGGACATTATTGAATTTTCCTCTGGTATCTCTGAATTATGAACATGCCAAACAGGATTCATTAGTTTTTGAAGATCGTTTTGGGTTTTACCTTTTTCAATAAAATCGAGATATTCGTCAACAGCTTTTGGAACTACTTCTCTATAAAGTTTTTTTGCTCTTTTTGGGTTCTGGTACATATACAAGGAAAGACTTTCAGGTGATGCATACTCTAACCATTGATCAATTGTGATACCATTTCCTTTTGACTTTGATATTTTTTCACCTTTTTCGTCTAAAAATAACTCATATGCAAAACCAGATGGATTTGACTTACCCAATAATTTTATGATTTTTGAAGATAAAATTGCACTCTCAATTAAATCTTTTCCATACATTTCAAAATCTACATCAAGAGCATACCATCTCATAGCCCAATCTACTTTCCATTGTAGTTTACAATTTCCATCTAAAATACTTTGCTCTAATTTTTTGCCATTGTTATCAAAAATTATTTTTGAGTTTTTAGTATCTAATTCTAAAACTGGTATCTCTAATACAATCCCTGTATCTGGACATATTGGTAAAAATGGAGAATATGTTTTTTGCCTTTCTTTACCAAGAGTAGGAATAATTATGTTCATTATTCCTTCATAATTTTCTAAAATTAATTTTAATGTATCATTAAAAAAACCTGACTTATATAAAACTGTTGAACTTTTAAAACTGTATTCAAACTTAAATTTATCTAAGAAATTTTTTAACATTTCATTATTATGTTCACCAAAACTGTTAAATTTTTCAAAAGGATCTGGAACTTGAGTTAAGGGTTTATGAAGGTTTTGCTCAAGTTTTTCAGAATTGGGAATATTTTCAGGAACTTTTCTAAGTCCATCCATGTCATCAGAAAAAGTAATTATTTCTTTAGGGAGATCTGATAAATGATTTAAAGCATTAACAATCATTGTGGTTCTTGCTACTTCACCGAAGGTACCAATGTGCGGCAAGCCGCTAGGACCATATCCTGTTTGAAGAATAATTTTTCTCTTATTTTCAATATTTATTTTTCTCTCTCTTAGAAGCTTTTTAGCTTCAACAAAGGGCCAAGCGTTTGTTTTGTCTATGTTGGTTTTATCTATCACTTTTAATTAAACAGCCTGTAAAATAACGTTTTTAATAATTCTTATAGAGTTGAAATTTATTTACCATAAAATAATGTCCAATCAAAATGTCCAATTATAAAACTGTTTTCTTTACCTTAGGAATTTTACAAATAATTTTAGGTTTATCCATGATTGCGCCAATTTTAGCGCAGTTTTTTTATAATGAACTAGACTCTAGTTTTATAAGTTCTGGAATTGTAACTATTATTTTTGGAGTTCTTTTTTTACTGTCTAATTTAGATCATGACAAGAAGATCAGTTTACCTCAAGCTTTTCTTTTAACGGCTTTATCCTGGTTAAGTATTGCTATATTTGGTTCTCTTCCTTTCATATTTTCAGAGATTGAATTGAGTGTAACAGATGCCTTTTTTGAGAGCATGTCAGGTATCACTACGACTGGATCAACTATAATAACCGATTTAAATGAAACTCCGAAGAGTATACTGCTTTGGAGAGGAATGCTCCAGTGGTTAGGTGGGATTGGTATAATTGTTATGGCAATAACTTTAATGCCCCTTATGAACATTGGTGGAATGCAGTTGTTTATCATATCCACAAGTGATACCCCGGAAAAAATTTTACCTAGATCAAAAGAAATAGCGTTGAGATTGATCTTAGTATACTCAGGATTAACTTTTATATGTGCATTATTTTATAAAATATTTGGCATGAACTTTTTTGATAGCATTGTTCACTCAATGACAACAATAGCAACAGGAGGATTTTCAAACTATAACGAGTCTATTGGTTATTTTGATAGTTCTCTTATAGAATTTACATCAATAATATTTATAATCTTAGGAAGTATTCCATTCATAGCCTACATTAAATATCTAAATGGTGACAAAAAAATATTTTTTAAAGATACTCAAATTAAAACTTTTATTAAAATTGTTATTTTTTCAATTCTCTTAATGTATTTGTATTTGTTAATAAAAAATCAAAGTTCTTTTGATACGAGTATTAGGTCAGTTGCGTTTAATGTAATATCAATTTTAACAGGAACTGGTTATGTAACTCAAAACTTTAGTGATTGGGGTCAATTCCCATTAATTTATTTTCTTATCCTTATGTTCATAGGTGGATGTGCAGGATCTACAGCATGCGGGATTAAAATATTTAGGGTCCAAATTTTATTCCAATTTATTGCTGTACAACTTAAGAAAATAATTTATCCAAGAGGTATATTTAAAATAAAATACGAAAGTAATAATATTGATGAAAAATTTTTAGCATCAATAATATCTTTTATATTTTTATATATTGTGATTTTTTTTGTTATAACCGCTTTATTATCAACTAGTGGCCTAGATTTAACTACTTCAATATCGGCAGCTGCAACATCAATATCAAATGTAGGTCCTGGTTTAGGCGATATTATTGGTCCAAATGGTAATTTTTCAAACTTATCTGATTTTTCAAAATGGATTTTAAGTTTGGCTATGATTTTAGGTAGATTGGAACTGTTTGCTGTATTAGTGTTGTTTATTCCATCTTTTTGGAGGAAATATTAATGTCTGAAACTAAACAAAGCTGGAGAGAGTCTTTACTTATATACAAAGATATACGTATGTTAAGGATATTACTGCTAGGTGCTATTAGTGGTTTTCCTTGGGTATTAATTGCAAGTAGCTTAAGTCTTTGGTTAAAAGAAGAAGGCTTAAGCAGATCAACCATAGGATGGGCAGGATTAATATTTGGAGTGTATGCATTTAATTATTTGTGGGCTCCAATCATTGACAGAATACAAATTCCATTTTTAACCAAAAAATTAGGTCATAGAAGAGGATGGATTGTTTTAATGCAGTTGATAATTTTACTAAGCTTGATTGTCTGGAGTTTAATAAATCCTACTCAAAACTTAGCTCTTTTAATAAGTGTTGGACTGATTATTGCTATTGCATCTGCAACTCAAGATATAACTGTTGATGCGTTAAGAATAGAGCAAATAAGTTCCAACGAAGGTAAATCAATGGCAGCAGGGGCAGCTATAGCAGTTGTTGGATGGTGGACTGGTTATAAGTTAGGGGGAGTTATAGCTTTATTCACTGCTGAATTTTTTGAAAACATGGGAATATCGAATTATTGGCAAGCAACTTTTTTAGTTTTAGGCATTTTAATTATTTTAATGAATATTGGTTTGATGTTTGTTCATGAGACAAGTGATAACAACAGACAAAGCAATCAAAAAGCCACTGATCAAATGATTTTAAATAAACTTGGATCAAATAATGTTTTAACAAATTTTATTGCTTATATTTCAGGAACTATTGGTGGACCAATAGTTAGTTTCTTCAAAAAAAATGGATTTAGCATTGCTGTAGGAATATTGGGATTTGTATTTTTGTTTAAAATTGGTGAAGCATTTTTAGGACGTATGTCGATTGTTTTTTATAAAGAAATTGGTTTCTCAAAAGGACAAATAGCTATTTACTCTAAAGGATTGGGATGGATAACAACCGTCGTTTTCACTTTAATAGGAGGTTTAATGGCGATGAGAGCTGGAACAGTAAAAACTATGTTTTTTGCTGGAGGTTTGATGGCGTTAACTAATTTACTTTTTGCAATATTGGCATGGACAGGTAAATCAGAATTATTATTTGCAATAGCTGTAATAGCTGACGATATCACAGCTGCATTTGCGACAGTTGCATTTGTTGCCTTTATTTCTTTATTAGTAGATAGGACCTATACTGCAACTCAATATGCATTATTAGCATCTATAGGAACAGCTGGAAGGACTACTCTTGCCTCTTCGTCAGGTGCGCTAGTAGATTGGCTTAATGGAGACTGGGGTACTTTTTTTGTTATAACAACTTTAATGGTTATTCCTTCGATAATTTGTCTATGGTTTATTAGGAATAAAGTAAAAATTGGTGAAAAATAGTACCTTTTTTTGTAAGAGTAATTCTTTGAATGTTTATGAGCTTGCTTCAAAGAAATCCAATATAAGTACTCAAATATTATACGGTGAAAAATTTAGTGTAATAGAAAGAAAGAAAGATTTTTTAAAAATTAAAACTAATTTCGATAATTACATAGGTTTCATTAAGAACGAAAAATTTAATAAATTTTTAAATAAAACTCACAAGGTTAATATATTAAAATCAAAAATTTATTATAAACCAAAAAATAATAATAAGTACTCAACAAAAAATACCTACCATTTTCGTCTGAAATTCAGATGTTAAAAAAAGATAATAATTTTGTAATGTTTGAAAAAAACAAATGGGTAAAATTCAACGAATTAGAAATAATAAATAAAAAAGATTATAATTTTAGTAAAATATTTAAATATTTTTTGAAAATTAAATACAAATGGGGTGGTAAAACTTTTGATGGTATTGATTGTTCAGCATTACTTCAAATTTTTTATAAATATAATAATAAATTTTTTCCAAGGGACACAAAAGATCAAGTTAAAATCAAAAAAGGTGTAAATAATAAAAAATTATTTAAAAAAGGAGATATTATTTTTTGGAAAGGGCATGTTGCCATTTGTTTAAATAAAAGAGAATTAATTCATGCATATGGTCCAAGAAAAAAAGTATTAATAATGCCAATAATAAAAACGATTAAATTAATTGAAAAAACTGCTAAGTTAAAAGTGATTAAAATTATATCAATTTAGTTTTGATCTCTCCCAAAATCTGGTTTCGCTATATCTTGTTTTAAATTCAATATTTGCTGTCTTACTTTTTTTGAATTAACCAACTTTTTTCTTAAAGTTTTATCATCTAAATTCTCAATATTTTTTTTAAATGATTTTAAATTTTTGATAAATAAGTTAATTGCACTTACAATATTATTTTTGTTATTAAAAAAAATGTCTCTCCACATTATTTCGTTTGAAGCAGCAATTCTTGAAAAATCTCTTAACCCTCCAGCACTAAATTTAATTACATCTTTTTTTTGAGTTTTTTGAAAATCTTGAGCGGTCTTTATTAAATTGTAAGCTATTAAGTGGGGTAAATGACTTGTAATAGAAAATATCTTATCATGAACTTTCTCATCCATAATTATTACTTTAGAACCGATTTTTTTCCAAAAATTAACCAATTTTTTCTGTTTTATTTTGTTTTTGTCTCTAAAAATTATGCACCATTTATTAACAAATAGACTTTTACTTCCATACTTTGGTCCACTTACCTCTGATCCAGATATCGGGTGACTCATAATCCAATCAAGCGACTTTGATAGGCTATTTTTTTTTAATTTATTAATATTTTCCTTTGTAGAACCTACATCAGTAATTAAAGATTTTTTACTTAAATTCTTATTTAATTGAGGGATAATTCTTTCATACTGACTCATAGGAGTAGCAATTATAACAAAATCCATATCTGAAATTTTGTTATCAAGTTTTTTTAAAATAACTATTTTTTTATTTATTTTTTTAATTTCTATAATATTTTTTTTTGATTTCTCATAAACAAAAAAATTTTTAGAAGCTTTTTTATTTAAAGACGCTCTTAAAATTGAAGATCCAATTAATCCACAACCAACGATTAATATATTTTTAAACATTTTTAAAAATTTTTTTCATCTGTTTAATTAAAAGTATATTTTCTTTCGCATTTCCAATTGTAAGTCTTAGGCAATTTTTAATACCATACGAATTCATCTCCCTAAGAATTATTCCAGATCTCTCAAGTTTTCTCTCAACAAAATTTGAGCTTAATTTACAACTTTTAAAATCTAAAAGAAAAAAATTTGGTCCAATTTCATTTGTCTGAATATTGTACGAATTCATCTCTTTTTGTATTTTTTTAGCCCAATCTAAATTATGTATTACAGATTTTTTTATAAAACTTTTATCTTTAAGAGACTCAGCTGCACATTCCTGTGCAATCTTATTAACATTGAATGGTGGTTTAATTTTATATAAAGCATCTACAATTTTTTTACTTCCATAACCCCAACCTACTCTTAAAGATGCAAGACCATAAATTTTAGAAAATGTTCTCAATATAAACACATTATTTCTATTTTTAAAAAGCTCTAAACCTGATTTGTAATCTTCATTTAACATATATTCAAAATACGCATCATCAACTACCAGTAAAATTTTTTTATTTAAACGCTTTCTTAAATCAAATAACTGATTCTTAGAAATATATGTTCCTGTAGGATTATTAGGATTAGCTATAAATACAATTTTAGTTCTTTTGGTTATTTTTTTTAAAATTTCATCATTAGATACCTTAAAATTTTTCTCTTTAGAAAATATTACTTTTGCTCCTACTATTTTTGAATAAATTCTATACATTAAGAAACTAAATTCTGGGACTACTACCTCATCTCCTTTATTTAAAAAGAGTTGACACAACATTTGAATAATTTCATCAGACCCAGATCCACATATGACCTGATTTTGTTTACAATTATATTTTTTTGAAATTATCGATATTAACTCTTTAAATTTTCCGTCTGGATATTTTGATATATCTCCTCTAAATTTTTTTAATACTCTAGAAGCATTTTTACTCATGCCTAAAGCAGACTCATTTGCTGATAATTTAATTATATTTTTTTTTTTATTTAAAAACGATTTGCCTGGCTTGTAAGCCTCTAATTTGATTTTTCTAAATGTTGGAGTAGTCATGTGCTAATTTTTATTAATAAATAGTCGGATAATTAAATAATACAATCAATAATTCAAAAAAAATTGACAACTAAAAATGTATCTTATAAAAGCTTTTTGCGCTGATTTAACTGAATTGCGAGCGCGTTAAAAAACCTGCTAAATAAGTTTTTTACCTCACAATTCACTTCAGCAAAAATTTATGAGTAACTTGAATAAATTGAATAGTGTGCTTATTAAGAAAACTCTAAAGCTTGATTGTGGAAAGGAAATATCAAACTTCCCAATAGCTTATGAGACTTATGGAAATCTTAACGAAAATAAAGATAATGCTATATTAATTTTTCATGCATTAACTGGCGATCAGTATGCTTCAGGCATAAATCCCGTAACAAATAAAGAAGGTTGGTGGAATTATGCTGTTGGTCCAGGAAAGCCATTCGATACAGATAAATTTTTTATTATCTGTGCAAATGTCATTGGTGGTTGTATGGGATCTTATGGACCAGGATCTATTGATCCCTTGACCAATAAACCTTTAGGTACAAGTTTTCCGGTTATTACAATTAACGATATGGTTAACGCTCAATATAACTTATTAGATTATTTTAAAATAGAAAAATTATTTGCAGTTGCTGGCGGTTCCATGGGTGGGATGCAAGTTTTACAGTTCGTATCAAATTTTCCTAATAAAGCTAAAGTAGCTTTACCAATTGCTTGTACAGCTAGTCATTCAGCTCAAAATATTGCTTTTAATGAACTTGGAAGACAGGCAATAATGTCTGATAGCAATTGGAAAGAGGGATTGTATAATGAGAAGTCATCAAATCCTGATAAGGGTTTAGCTGTTGCTAGGATGGCTGCTCATATCACTTATTTATCAAAACAAGGTTTACAAGAAAAGTTTGGAAGAAATCTTCAAGAAAGGTCTGATTTAAAATTTGGATTTGATGCCGACTTTCAAATTGAAAGTTATTTGAGGTATCAAGGCTCTGTATTTGTAGATAGATTTGATGCAAATAGTTATTTGTATATAACAAGAGCGATGGATTATTTTGATTTAACTAAACAATTTGGTGGAAACCTTTCTAAAGCATTT
Source organism: uncultured Pelagibacteraceae bacterium (assembly GCA_902604795.1). GTDB lineage: Bacteria > Pseudomonadota > Alphaproteobacteria > Pelagibacterales > Pelagibacteraceae > Pelagibacter. Next base: position 17,519 of record CACKZV010000002.1, read on the forward strand.
AAAGATACAAAAACAAAATTTTTTATTATCTCCTTTACTTCTGATTGGTTATACCCAACATCTGAGAATAAGGATATTGTAATAGCACTTAATGCAATAGGTGCGGATGTTGGTTTTGTTGAAATTAAAACTGATAAAGGTCATGATTCCTTTTTATTAGACGTTCCAGATTTTTTAAGCACTATTAAAAATTATTTAAACACAACTTATTCTAATATTAATGAAAGAAGAATTTAAAGTTATATCTAAGTTTATTGAGGAAAAATCAAGAGTCTTAGATGTTGGATGTGGTGATGGAATTTTGATGGAATTTCTATCAAAAAATAAAGTAGTAGATATTAGAGGACTTGAAATTTCTAAAGAAAAAGTAAAAAAATGTTTATCTAAAGGTCTAGCCGTTATTGAAGGCGATGCTGAAAATGATTTAAAACAATTTCCAGATTTATCATTTGATTATGTAATATTGAGTCAAACACTTCAAGCATTTATGAATCCAGAAAAAGTGATTGAAAATTTATTACGAGTAGGAAAAAAAGTAATTGTTACAATTCCAAATTTTGGACATTGGAAAGTTAGATTAGATTTGCTATTTAAAGGAGAAATGCCAATTACTAAGAATTTGCCCTATGAATGGTACAATACACCTAATTTACATATGTGTACAATTCAAGACTTTTATAATTTTTGTAATAATAAAGGTATAAAAATTTTTAAAACAATTTCTTTAAATGGACAAAAAACTTCAAAAATTACACCTACAAATTTAAAATATAAAAACCTAATATCTGAATTAGGGATTTTTTTACTGGAGAAATAAAATGAAAATAGAAATTATAAAATGTTTAGAAGATAATTTTTCGTATTTATTAATTGATGAAATAAATAGATTTGCAGTTGTGATAGATCCAAGTGAAGCAAAGCCAGTTATAAATAAACTTGAAACTCTCAACTTAAAGTTAAAATTTATAATGAATACTCACCATCATTATGATCACGTAGGGGGCAATAAAGAGCTTAAAAAATTATATAGTGCCAAAGTTATTGGTTTTGATCAAGATAAGCACAGAATACCTGAAATAGATATATTAGTAAAAAATGATGAAATTTGGAAAGATGGTATTTTCGAAGCCAAAGTTTTTCATATTCCAGGACATACTTTAGGTCATGTATGTTTTTATTTTTCCAAAGAAAATGCATTATTTTCAGGAGATACATTGTTTTCATTGGGATGTGGAAGAGTATTTGAGGGCACTCATGAGGAAATGTTTAATTCCTTACAATTAATAAAAAGTTTACCATTAAACACAAAAATTTATTGTGGACATGAGTATACATTAAAAAATTCAGATTTTTGTTTAAAGTATGACTCAGGTAACAAAAGACTAATTTCTAAAATTCAGTCAGTAAAAAATCATATAGCCAAAGGAAGACCAACTATACCCTCCACTCTTGAAGAAGAGCTACAAACCAATATTTTTTTAAGATCAAAAAACGTTGAAAACTTTTCAAAATTGAGAGATTTAAAGGATAATTTCTAGCTTATTCAGCTTGACTAAAATAAGGCCCTGACTATATTGCTGATAATTAAAAACTAGAATTATAAATGTCATACGCAGTTATACAAACAGGTGGAAAACAGTACAAAGTCTCAGCTGGTGAAATATTAAAAATAGAAAAATTAGCTGATTCAAGTCCAGAAACCAAAGTGGAATTTAAAGAAATTTTAGCTTACGGCGATGATAAGAGTATTGAGTTAGGTGAACCAACTGTAACTGGTGCAAAAGTAGAAGCTGAATTATTAAAAAATGGTAAAGAAAGAACAGTTCTAATTTTTAAAAAAAGAAGAAGAAAAAATTCAAGACGTAAAAATGGACACAGACAACAGTTTTCGCTAATAAGAATTAACAAAATTTTTTCAAAAGATGGTAAAGTTTATTCAGAGGCTGAAAAGATGAAAAAAAGTGAAGTTGTGGTTAAAGAAACTAAAGAGGAAAAAACTGAGGTTTCAAAATAAATAGGTAATTTATGGCAACAAAAAAAGCAGGTGGATCATCAAGGAACGGAAGAGATAGTGCAGGCCGTAGACTGGGTGTGAAAAAATATGGTGGTGAAATAGTAATACCTGGAAATATAATTGTCAGACAAAGAGGCACTAAAATTTTTCCTGGAGAAAATGTTGGAATGGGTAAAGACCATTCAATTTTTTCTGTTGTTAAAGGAAAAGTTGTTTTTAAAAAAAGCAAATCAGACAGAACTTACGTATCAGTAAAACCTAATTAGTAGACAGCTAATTATTTCTGTAAAATAATGAAATTTCTCGATCAAGTTAAGATATATGTAAAGGCTGGAGACGGTGGATCTGGTTCTCCTAGTTTTAGAAGAGAAAAATTTATTGAATTTGGAGGACCTGATGGAGGTGATGGAGGAAAAGGAGGTTCTGTTATGCTCATTTCAGAGAGAAATTTAAACACACTGATTGATTTTAGATATCAACAGCATTTTAAAGCTGAGCGAGGTAGAGATGGAAGTGGAAAAAATAAAACAGGAAGAGGAGGAGAAGATTTATATCTAAAAGTACCAGTTGGAACGCAAGTATTTGAAGAAGATAATAAAACCATGATATTTGATTTTAAGGAAGAAAATGAAAAATTTGTTGTAGCCATTGGCGGTAAAGGAGGTTTTGGTAATACAAGGTTTAAATCATCAACTAACAGGGCTCCAAAAAAATTTACCAAAGGTGCAGTTGGTGAAGAGTTCTGGATATATCTACAACTTAAGACGATTGCAGATATTGGAATTATCGGTTTGCCTAATGCAGGAAAATCAAGTTTATTAGCATCCTTAACAAGTGCAACTCCTAAAATAGCAAATTATAAATTTACCACTTTAAATCCAAATCTTGGTGTCGCAATGTACGATGATAAAGAAATAACTTTAGCAGATATTCCAGGATTAATTGAGGGAGCACATCTAGGAACGGGATTAGGAATTAAATTTTTAAAACATATCGAGAGATGCAAAGCACTCTTGCATCTAATTGATATATCAGAAAATGATTTAACCAATTCATATCTTCAAGTAAGAGATGAGATGGGCAAGTATAGCTCTGAGCTATTAAATAAGCAGGAAATAATAGTATTTAACAAAATAGACTTAATTGATGAGGATGAAAAGAAAGAAAAGATTAAAGATTTTGAAAAAATCATCAAGAAATCTACTTTTTCAACATCAACACTCGATAAAATATCTGTATCTGATATTAAATCAAAGTTGCTTAATTATGTATCTTAAAGACTCAAAGACAGTTGTTATTAAAATTGGATCGTCTTTATTAATTAATGACAAAAAAATTGTTAGAGAAAAATGGTTAACAGAATTTACAAAAGATATTCAACATCTGCAGAAATTAAAAAAAAATATAATTTTAGTTAGCTCAGGTGCAATTGCCTTAGGATGTAAAAAATTAAAATTAAGTAAAAAAAAATTAAAACTTGATAAAAGTCAAGCAGTTGCCTCAATTGGTCAAATTGAGTTAATGAATCTTTTTAAAAAAACTTTTAACAAGTCTAAAATCAACCTGTCACAAATTTTGTTAACACTTGAAGATACTGAACAAAGAAGAAGAGCTATTAATGCAAAAAGAACTTTTGAAAATTTGTTTAGTCTTGGCTTTATTCCAATAGTAAATGAAAATGATAGTATAGCTACTTCTGAAATTAAGTATGGTGACAATGACAGACTAGCATCTAGAGTTGCACAAATATCAAGTGCGGATTGTTTAATTTTATTATCTGATGTAGATGGTCTTTACTCTAAAGATCCAAAATTAGATAAAAAAGCCAAGTTAATTCGTGAAATTAAAAATATTGACCAAAATGTAGAAAAATTAGCAACAAATAATACTGGAGAATTTGGATCTGGTGGAATGAAAACTAAAATTGATGCTGCTAAAATTTGTCAATTCTCAGGGTGTCATATGGCAATTGCTAATGGCTTAATAAACAGACCAATTCAGAAAATTTTAACTAAAAATATATGTACTTGGTTTTTGCCTAAAATTTCAAAATTAGATGCGAGAAAAAAGTGGATAATAAGCTCAGTTTCTCCAAAAGGAAAAATAATTATTGATGAAGGTGCATTAACAGCTTTAAATAATGGAAAAAGTTTACTAGCCGCAGGAATTAAAGATGTGCATGGTAGTTTTAGCAAAGGTGATCATATCAAAATCCTAAATAATAATATGACAGAATTTGCTAGAGGATTAAGTAGTTTCTCTTCCGAAGAAATTTTGAAAATTAAAGGTAAGCACTCTAATAAAATAAATGATATTTTAGGCTATGTTTCAAAATCAGAAGTAATTCATAAAGATGATATGGTATTAGTTAAATGAATATTATTTTAGAAAAAATTGGTGCGAATGCAAAAATTGCTTTTCAAAATAAAATAAGTAATAAAAAAAAAAATGAAGTACTTAATTATTACATTAAACTTATTTTAAAAAACCAAAATAAAATATTAATCGAGAATGAAAAAGATATAAAAATTGCTAAATCTAAAAGACTTAAAGAAAACTTAATTAAAAGACTAGCTCTTAATAATGACAAGATATATTCAATTGTTAAATCAATCAAAACTATTGCAAAATTTAAAGACCCGATAGATGTTGATCTAGAAATATGGCAAAGACCAAATGGCTTAAAAATGAAGAAAGTATCAATTCCAATTGGCATAATTGGAGTAATTTACGAGAGTAGGCCAAATGTTACTTCGGACGTATCTACACTTTGTTTTAAATCGGGAAACTGTGTGATTTTAAGAGGAGGTTCTGAGGCTTTTTTTAGCAATAAAATCTTGGCTAATCTCTTTAGAAAATCTTTAGAAAAAAATAAAATAAATAAAAATTTTGTACAATTTGTTGAAAATAAAAATAGAAAACTGGTCGACTATATGCTTTCAAAAATGTCTAAATATATAGATGTTATTATTCCTCGAGGTGGAAAAAATCTTGTAAAAAAAGTACAAAATTTATCTTCTGTACCCGTAATAGGTCACCTTGAAGGAATGTGTCATACATATATTGATAAAGATGCAAATCTAAAGATGGCAAAAAAAATTTTAATTAATGCTAAGATGCGTAATACTAGTATTTGTGGAGCTACAGAGACACTATTAATACATAAAAATAAATCGAAAAATGTAAACGAAATACTTAACGAACTAACTAAAAAGGGTTGTTCTATTTACGCAGACAAAAAAATTCACAAATTGTTTAATGGAAATTCGAAATTAGCGAATAATAAAACCTGGTCTAAAGAACATCTATCTGCAAAAATTTCTGTTAAATTAGTAGATAGTATTACTGATGCAGTTAATCATATTAATAAGTATGGAACAATGCATACAGATGCAATAATTACAAATAATAAAATTTCTGCAAAATTTTTTATAAAAAACATTAAAAGTTCAATTGCTATCCACAATTCTTCTACTCAATATGCTGATGGAGGTGAATTTGGTTTTGGTGGAGAAGTTGGAATTTCAACAAATAAACTTCCACCAAGAGGTCCTGTAGGACTAAACCAGCTTGTTAGTTACAAATATGAGATATATGGCTCAGGACAAACAAGAAAATAAAAAAAAAATTGGTATTCTTGGCGGCACTTTTGATCCTGCACATAGAGGTCATTTAAGCATCTCTAAAGAGGCAAAAAAAAGATTTGGTATTGATAAAATTATTTGGGCTGTAACCAAAAAAAATCCATTTAAAAGTAAAAGTAGTTTAAGTTTAGATAAAAGAATAAAGTATGCAAAAAAAATTGCTCAAAATAATATATTTATAAAGGTAAAATATTTTGAAAATAAAATTAAATCAAATAGAACAATTGACTTAATTAAAAATATTAAAAAAAATAATAAGAATACTGATATTTACTTTATAATGGGAGCAGACAGTTTAATCAATTTTCATAAATGGAAGAATTCTGATTTAATATCATCTATATGTAACATACTTGTATTTGATAGAGACAGATATAAGGCTAAATCATTAAGTTCTATAAGCTTTAAAAAATATAATAAGAAAAGTATAAGATTTGTTAAATTTAATAAGGTCAATATTTCATCTTCTAAATTAAGAAAAATTTGATAATCTTATTTTAATTAATGGACAAAATCTCTTCCCTTCATAAAGATGTGATTAATCTTTTAGATTTAAATAAAGCGTTGGATATTGTTTCAATAGATTTAGATGGTAAATCATCAATGGCAGATCAAATGATTATTGCTAGTGGAACTTCATCAAGGCACATTCAAGCCTTATCAGAACAAGTTTACGAATACTTGAAAAAAAACGGTGTAAATAATTGTAAAATTGAAGGTAAGGAAAGTAATGACTGGAAACTTGTAGATGGAATAGATCTTATCGTACATATTTTTAATCCTGAGAAGAGAAAATTTTATGAGTTAGAAAAAATATGGTCTGAATTAATTCCTAAAGAGAAAGTAATTATATGATGAATAAATTTAAAGCTTGTTTTTTTTTATTATTTATTTTTTTTTTTCTAACAAACTTCGTTAGTTCATCAGATGAGAACGACATATATAAAAAAATAGATGTTTTTTCAGAAGTTCTAGATAAAATTAATAAAGAATTTGTTGATGAGGTAAATCAAAGTGAAGCTATGGATGCTGCTATAAATGGTGTTTTACAATCCTTGGATCCTTATTCTGCATATATGACACCAGAGTCGTATCAGAGTATGCAAACAGAAACGAGTGGAGAGTTTGGTGGGCTGGGAATAGAAGTAAGTATGGAAGCAGGTGTCATTAAGGTAATAACACCTATGGACGACTCACCTGCAGCTGAAGCAGGTGTAAAGGCTGGAGATTACATAGTAAAAATTAATGACATGCAAGTTCAGGGTAAATCTTTAAGTGAAGCAGTAGATATAATGAGAGGTCCTGTTGGAACTGATATTGAAATTACAGTTAGAAGAAGAGGGGAACGGAAAGCATTAGTTTTTAATATTACAAGAGAAAAAATTAAAGTTTCGTCTGTGAAATCTGAAATATTAGATAATCAAACTGGTTATTTAAGACTTACTTCATTTAATGAAAATAGTAGTAGTCAAATTAGTGATAAAATTAAAGAGTTTAGAAAAAATGAAAATATTAAAAATTATATTTTAGACTTAAGAAATAATCCTGGGGGGCTACTTTCTCAAGCGATTAAAGTCACAGATTTTTTTTTAGATAGTGGAGAAATTGTTTCAACTAAAAGTAAGAGAAAATATGAAAGTAGAAAATTTTTTGCAAGAAAAGGTGATATATTGGATGGAGACACAATTGTTGTTTTAATAAATTATGGTTCAGCTTCAGCATCTGAAATAGTAGCAGGCGCTCTTAAAGACCATAAAAGAGCAATAATTATTGGTGAAAATAGTTATGGTAAAGGCTCCGTACAGTCAATTATTCCACTAAAAAATAAAGGTGCAATTAGATTAACTGTATCTAAATATTATCTTCCATCTGGAAAATCTATTTCGGAAATCGGTGTTTCGCCTGATATTGAGATATCTGAAGGAACTGATGATTTTAGGTTTAATACTGATACAGATAATCAACTTCAATTTGCCCTAAAACTTTTAAACAGTTGAAATGAAGGAAAAATACAAAAATTTACCACTTAGAAGTGGTGTTGGGATAGTCGTATTAAATAAAGAAAACAAAATTTTTGTTGCAAAGAGAATAGACAATAAAAAAAATTTTTGGCAAATGCCCCAAGGTGGAGTTGATAAGGGTGAAGACTTATATGAAGCTGCAATTAGGGAATTAGAAGAGGAAACTAGCATTAAATCAGTAAGTTTAATAAAAAAAATTGATGGCTTACTAACTTACTATTTACCAAATGAATTATTAGGAATTATTTGGAAAGGTAAATTTAAAGGTCAAAAACAACAATGGTATATAATGAGATTTGACGGTAATGAAAAAGAAATTAATATTAAAACAAAACATCCAGAATTTCTTGAATGGAAGTGGGTGGATCCAGATAAAATTACTAAACTTGTAGTAAAATTTAAACTACATGTATATGAGAAAATTCAAGAAGAGGTTAAAAAAATTTTAATTAATTGAATTTAGTACTTCAAGTTTTTGATCTAGTAAATATTTTTCTTGGTCGTTAATTTCAGATTTACTTAATTCTTCTTCAGCAGATTTTTGAATTTTCGAAATTTTTTCTTTATCAATATCTTTTAAGTTTAAAATAAGACTAGTAAGTATAGAAAGATTGTTATTTTTAAATTCAATTATTCCGTCGTTTACATAAAAGCTTTCTTCACCAGACTTCGAGAATATTTTAATTATTCCTGGTTTTAAAAAAGAAATAATAGAAATATGGTCTTTTAAAATTCCTATCTCACCTTCGAATGCAGGTACAACAACTTCAGTCACATCATCTTTTGACAGAAATGATTTTTCAGGATTTACTATTTCTACAGAATATTCTTCGCTCATTATGCTGCTGCTTCGTTAGCTAAACTCTCAGCTTTTTGGATAGCTTCTTCAATAGTACCAACCATATAAAATGCAGCTTCTGGCAAATGGTCATATTCACCTTTGCAAATAGCATCAAAGCCTTTTATTGTTGATTCTAAATCTACAAGTTTACCAGGCGAACCAGTAAATACTTCGGCAACAAAGAAAGGTTGAGAAAGAAATCTTTGTATTTTTCTAGCTCTAGCAACAACTAACTTATCTTCTTCAGATAACTCATCCATTCCCAAAATCGCGATTATATCTTGTAAAGATTTATATGTTTGAAGAACTTTTTGTACTTCTCTAGCAACTCTATAATGTTCATCTCCAACAATTCTTGGATCCAGTATTCTCGAAGTTGAGTCCAACGGATCCACTGCTGGATAAATTCCAATCTCAGCAATTTGTCTAGAAAGTACAGTTGTTGCATCTAAGTGAGCAAATGAAGTTGCGGGCGCAGGATCAGTTAAGTCATCTGCAGGTACATAAATTGCCTGAACAGATGTAATTGAACCTTTGTTCGTTGTAGTAATTCTTTCCTGTAGGTTACCCATATCTGTCGCTAATGTTGGTTGATATCCGACAGCCGAAGGTATTCTACCTAATAAAGCTGAAACTTCAGATCCTGCTTGTGTAAATCTAAATATGTTATCAACAAAGAATAGTACGTCTTGACCTTCTTGATCTCTAAAATATTCAGCGACTGTTAATCCTGTTAAGGCTACTCGAGCTCTTGCTCCTGGAGGCTCATTCATTTGTCCATAAACTAATGCTGCTTTAGAACCTTCTCCGTCAGTTTTAATAACACCAGAATCTATCATTTCATGGTAAAGATCATTTCCCTCTCTAGTTCTTTCCCCTACTCCTGCAAAAACTGAAAACCCACCGTGAGCTTTTGCAACGTTGTTGATTAATTCCATAATTAAAACAGTTTTACCAACTCCAGCTCCACCAAATAAACCGATTTTACCACCTTTTGCATAGGGAGCTAAAAGATCAATAACTTTTATTCCTGTTACAAGTATTTCAGTTTCTGTTGATTGATCATTAAATTCTGGTGCGGCTCTATGAATTGGCCAGTTATCCGAACTTTTAACTTCTCCTCTTTCATCAATAGGCTCACCTATTACATTTATGATTCTTCCAAGTGTCTCTGGTCCTACTGGGACTTTAATTGGAGCAGCTGTGTCTGTTACCTCGTCTCCTCTTTTAAGACCCTCTGTAGCATCCATTGCAATTGTTCTAACACTTGACTCCCCTAAGTGTTGTGCAACTTCTAATACTAATCTATTTCCACCGTTATCGCACTCTAGTGCAGTTAAAATTTCTGGTAGTTCTCCATCAAATTTTACGTCTACTACCGCCCCAATAATCTGTGTTATTTGCCCTTTTCTCATAATTATAAACTTTCTGCTCCTGAAATTATTTCTATTAACTCTTTAGTAATTGCTGCCTGACGACTTCTATTATACTCAATAGTAAGTTTGTCAACCATTTCACCTGCGTTTCTGGTTGCATTATCCATTGCACTCATTCTTGAACCTTGTTCGCTAGCTGAATTCTCTAACATCGCTTTAAAAATCTGAGTTGAAATATTTTTAGGTAACAAGTTACTCAATATTTCATCTTCTTCAGGTTCAAATTCATAATTATCTTCTGATGAATTTTCATCTTTTTCAGACGTATTCAAAGGGATTATTTGTTGTTCTTGTGGTATTTGAGTAATTACATTTTTAAATTGGTTATAAAAAATTGTACATACATCAAATTCTTTTTTTTCAAATTTTTCTATTACTATCTTACCAACTCTATCTGCATCAAAATAATTTACATTTTTAGAGTCTTTAAAGGATATTCTCTCTATAATATTATCGCCATAAAGGCGTTTTAGTTGATCATAACCTTTAGTTCCTACTGTAATAATTTTTAAGTTTTTTCCTTTATCTAAAACTTTTTGAAAATACTGTTTAGCTTTTTTTATAATATTTGTGTTAAAACCACCACAAAGACCTCTATCTGATGTCATTACAACACACAGATGTACTTTGTCTTCACCAGTACCTGATAAAAGTTTTGGAGCATTTTCAATGTCTGAGATGCTATTTAATAAATTTAAAATAATATTGTTCATTTTATCAGAGTATGGTCTACCTTTCTCAGCACTCTCTTGGGCTCTTCTAAGTTTTGCAGCAGCAACCATTTTCATAGCCTTAGTAATTTTCTGAGTAGACTTAACACTTGATATTCTTTTTTTTAGATCGTCTAAACTAGCCATAATTTTTTATGAATTAAAATCTTTTTTAAGCTGGATGATAATTTCATTCAATTCTTTTTCTTTATCATCTTCAAGTTTTCCTGAGGCTGTGATTGACTCAATTATACCTGGCTTTTCAGATTTGCATTTTTCAATAATTTTACTCTCGAAACTTGCAATATCTTTTTGTTCAATATCGTCAAGGTATCCTCTTACTCCACAAAATACAGAAATAACTTGTTCTGCAACAGTCATGGGTGAATATTGATTTTGTTTTAATAGTTCGGTTAATTTTGAACCTCTGTTAAGTAATTTTTGAGTAGATGCATCAAGGTCTGAACCAAACTGTGCAAATGCAGCCATTTCTCTATATTGGGCCAATTCTAACTTCATCGACCCTGAAACTTTTTTCATGGCCTTTGTCTGGGCAGACGATCCTACTCTTGACACAGATAAACCAACATTAATTGCTGGTCTAATACCTTGGTTAAAAAGTTCAGTTTCAAGGAAAATTTGTCCATCAGTAATTGAGATCACATTTGTTGGTATAAACGCAGAAACGTCACCTCCTTGGGTCTCAATTATTGGAAGAGCTGTTAAGGAGCCTCCACCATGTTCATCACCTAATTTTGCTGCTCTTTCAAGTAATCTACTGTGTAAATAAAAGACATCACCAGGATACGCCTCTCTTCCAGGAGGTCTTCTTAACAATAAAGACATTTGTCTGTAAGCAACGGCTTGTTTGGATAAATCGTCATATATTATTAAAGCATGCATTCCATTATCTCTAAAAAATTCACCCATAGTACATCCAGTGTATGGAGCTAAAAACTGCAAGGGCGCTGCATCTGATGCTGTTGCTGCAACTATTGTTGTGTATTCCATTGCACCAGCTTCTTCTAATGTTTTTTCAATTTGTCTAACTGTGGATCTCTTTTGTCCTACTGCTACGTAAATACAATATAATTTTTTCTTTTCGTCTCCAGACTCATTAATTTTTTTTTGGTTAATAATAGCATCTATCGCAACTGCTGTTTTACCAGTTTGTCTGTCACCAATAATTAATTCTCTTTGTCCTCTTCCAATTGGAACTAGACTATCAATTGATTTTAGACCTGTCTGCATTGGTTCACTAACTGATTTACGGGGAATTATGCCAGGAGCTTTAACCTCAACCCTACTTCTTTTTAAACTTTTATCTAATGCACCTTTTCCATCTATTGGGTTTCCTAAACCATCAACTACTCTACCAAGTAATTCTTTTCCAACTGGTGTATCAACAATCGCACCAGTTCTTTTTACGGTATCACCTTCTTTAACTGCTTTATCATCACCAAAAATTACGACACCTACATTTTCACTCTCTAAGTTTAATGCCATTCCTTTTGAGCCATCAGAAAATTCTACCATTTCTCCAGCTTGAACATTATCTAATCCATAAATTCTTGCTATACCATCTCCTACTGATAAAACTTGACCAACCTCAGTAACCTCAGCTTTGTCTCCAAACTTTTTAATTTGATCTTTTAATATTTTTGTAACTTCTGAAGGATTTATTTCCATTTAAGCCTCTATCATTGTATTTTCGATTTGTTGTAATTTATTTTTAATAGAGGTGTCTACCATAATACTACCAACTTGTATTACTAAACCTCCAATTAAACTCTTATCGTATTTATAGTCTAATTTTATTTTTGCGTTAAAATTTTGAGATAATTCATTTTTTATTTTACTTACTTGATCTCCTGATAATTCTTTGGAAGAGATAAGTTCAGCTTTTACTTCCCCTCTTTTTTTTGAACAAGTTTCAACAAAATCTTGAAGAATTGTTTTTACATAAAAAAATCTTCTTTTAGATATAAGAAATCCCAAAAATTTTGAAAGAAGAGAGTTTAACTTATAATTATCAGAAATTTTTTTAATTACATCTTGAAGTTCATTTACAGAGTTAGTTGGATCTTTTATTAAAGAACTAAAATCTTTGCTCTCATCTATTAATTTTAATAAAGATATTGATTGCTCTTCTACTTTATCTACAGAATTATTTTCTTTAGCAAGTTCATATAATGCCAAAGAGTATCTACCTGCTGTTGTTACCGAAAAACTGTTATTTTTACTCAATTTTAACTCTCTATATTAGAAGATTTTTTGGATTAAGTAACATATGAGTTTAGTGTCTTCAAGTAACAGATTGACTTAAAAGTGTAAAATTATTCAATTAATTGAAGGTTATTGGGTCAACATCAACTGTTAGTTTTATTTCTTTAGGCAATTTGTAATTAATTAATATTTTACTCAGTCTTTTTTGAATATTAGAACCTTTTTTAGATCTTATTAAAAATCTCTGCCTATATTTTCGCCTTACTCGATATATAGGTGCATTAACAGGGCCTAAAATTTTATCATTTAACGATTGTAATAATATTTTCTTTATATTCATTGATTCATTTTCTAAATTTTTTTCATCTGAGGAGGTTAGTATTAATGAAACAAACCTTTCATAAGGTGGTAAATTATTTTTCTCTCTTAATTTCAATTCATTTTCTAGAAAAATAAAGGGATCAGGATTTGTAATTTGATTAATAATATTTTGGTTAGAACCATATGTTTGAAAATATACTATAGCTGGTTTGCCAGTTCTACCAGCTCTTCCAGATAATTGATGATAAAGTTGTAAATTTTTTTCTGCTGTTCTTAAATCATGCCCATTTGAATTAAGATCAATATCTAAAATAACGATACAGTTTAATTGAGGAAAATGAAAACCTTTAGAAATTAATTGTGTTCCAATAATTATATCCGTTTTTCCACTAATTATATCCTCTAATTTATTTTTAGATGATTTTTTATTCATGGTATCGCTTGAAAAAATTCCTATTTTATTATTTGGGAATTTAAGCTTAACTTCATCTGCGATTCTTTCAACACCAGGACCACTAAAAACAAATTCACATTTCTCACCTTTATTACAATTTCTATTTAGCTGAGATTGAAAACCACAATAGTGACAAAGTAATTTATTTTTGTTTTTGTGATATACTAAATTTATAGAACAATTTGGACAGGTATTAACATTTAAACATTTTTTACAAAGTGCATAAGGCGCAAAACCCCTTCTATTAATAAAAAATAACACCTGGTCATTTTTTTTTAGGTGATTATTTACTTTTTCATAAGTTTCATAAGCAATCCATGATTGTTTATTTAAAGAATTTTTTTTTAGATCTATAATTTCATATGAAGGTAAATTTGCATCTTTATATCTTTTGTTTAATCGTGATAAAAAATATTTTTTTTTCTTTACATTTGCGTATGTCTCTATTGAAGGAACAGCAGTAACAAGATTAATAGGGATATTTTCAAAATTAGCCCTAGCAATTGCCATGTCTCTTGCATTGTAAATTACACCTTCGTCCTGTTTGAATGATTGGTCGTGCTCTTCATCTACAATTATAATTCCAAGATTTTTAAAAGGTAAAAATAATGAAGAACGAGCTCCGATAATTACCTTTATGTTGCCTGAAGATAATCCGCTCCAGATTAGTTTCTTTTTTTTAGGTGATACCCCAGAATGCCATACTGCAGCACTAAAACCGAAAAAATCTTCAAATTTATTTTGAAATTCAGTAGTTAAACCTATTTCTGGCAATAAAATCATTGCTTGAAGACCTTTTTCTAATAATTGTTCTATATGTTTAAAATAAACAATCGTTTTACCTGATCCTGTGGTTCCTTGTAAAAGATGGACTCTAAACTCATTATTTTTTTTTGATATTTCATTAAGTATTTCTTTTTGATCTTTGGAAAGAGTAAACTTATTTATAAACTTTTGTTTTTTAAAAAATTGATAGTCTTTATCTTCAAAATTTGAGATTGCTTTCCCACTTAATAGATGTAATTTTAAACACATACCTTTTGGTACTAAGTTATATTCTGAAAACCAATTCAAAAAGGTTATCGTTTCTTTTTTTAATGGTTCAATTTCTATTTTTTTAATAATTTTTTTTATCTGAAAATTTTTATTATCATTATTTTCAAATAAGTTCCAAACGACCCCGGTTATTTTTGATTTTCCAAAGGGTACATAAACATAATCTCCAACCTTTAGGTCTAGATCACTTTCATATGTAAAAGGGAAATTAAATATGTTAGGTAAAAGAATTGGATATTTCATAAAAATTTTATGTTTTATATTGTTACTTTAAAAACTCTAAATCTTAATTTTTTTTTGAATTATATCTTCTAGAAATCTAATAGGTTTGTCATCACCAAATAATTTATTTTTATTCTTCTTTATTTTGTTTACTATAAAATCTCTAAAATTAATATCGCTAGCTAATTTAACTGCAATTTCTATGTATTTTGTCTTAGAATTTGCAATGGTTTCCTCAACATCTAATGTTTTAAGAATACCGTAAGTATGTCTTCCTCTCATAAAACTAGAAGGACAAGTAATTATAGGTTTGTTTAAACTTATAGCATCTATTGACGTATTCCCCCCTGACCAATTAAAACTGTCTAAAATAATGTCTGACTCTTCAATGAGTCCAAAAAACTCACCTTGGCTACATTTTGGATGAAAGTAAAAATATTTTTTAAAAGAGTAGCCTTCATTTTGAAATAATCTTGAGAGTCTCTTTTTAAAAATAGATGTTACTGAATTTTTAATTCCTTCAATGAACCAAAATTGACAATTTGGAATTTTTTTTACTATATCCAAATAAATATGGTCATCTTGTGGAAGAAGTTTAAATAAACTTTGAAGATTTAAAAATATGGTTGTATTTGATTTTTTTAATATATTAGGTTTTTTTATATCAGTTAATTTAGGAAAATCATAATTTATTCCTAATCCAGGTAAATTAATTAGTTTTTCAGAGTAATGATTTTTTGAGTTTTTACACTCCATAAGTTCGCCAGAAAAATAATAATCAATATTACTAAATCCTGACGTAATTGGATGTCCCCATGTATTGCATTGAATGGGGGCTAATCTTAAAGAACTTAAAATTTGAATTATTGGTCTCATTCCAATATCTAAATAAATGAGTACATCTAAATTATCTTTAGATATTTGATTAATTAATTGATCGACATCAGTGTGGCTAAAAAAAAAATCAGCGCTTTCTTTAATTTCAAGAGTTATATTATCAAAATTATTATCTGTGTAATAGACAAATCTTTTAAAATATTTTTGATCTAATTTTAGAATCCAATTTTTAAATAACTTAGAAACTGTATGATTTCTAAAAAAAGAGGAAACAAAACCAATTTTTGAGAATTGTGATAAATTTTTTTTTTCTCTTTTTTTATTGAAATTTTTATAAATTTTTTGTGTTATTCTTTCAATCAGAGAGGCGTACCTTCTTTGTAACTCTAAAACATTTATCCCTTGGTAATGTAGATAAAAATTTGTAGAAGAACTTATTGCACTAATTAATTGTTTTTTTGTATATTTTGACTCAGTGTCTATTAAGTGATTAATTTTGCTAATTCCATTTTCAAATCTTTTCCTATAGACATTTAATTCTTCTAAATTTTCGTAAATTACTGGAAAAAGATTCATAGATAACCAATGTGAAGTAAGATTATTTGGTTCAATTTTAATTACTTTTTCATAATAATTTAAAGCATTCGAGTGATCTCCTAATTCCTTTAGTAAATTTCCAAGATTATTATAAGCATCTGCATTTTTATGTTGGGTTTGAATTGCTTTTTTATAACAACTTATTGCTTTTTCATGTTTTCCTAATTCTTCATAAATATTTCCAAGATTATTATGTACGCCAATATAATTAGGATCAATTTGAATTACTTTTTCATAACAACTCACTGCTTTTTGATATTCATTTAAATCATTATATGTATTTCCAAGATTATAATATGCAGCAGCATATTTAGGATCAACTTGAATTGCTTTTTCATAACAGCTTATTGCTTTTTCATACTCTTCTAACTCCTTAAGTACATTTCCGTGATTATAATGTGCAGCAGCATAATTAGGATCAACTTGAATTACTTTTTCATAACAGCTTATTGCTTTTTGATGTTCTTGATTTTTATTCAGTATAATTCCAAGATTGTTTAGAGCATCTACATTGTTAGGAAAAATTTTAATTGCTTTTTCATAACAAGTCTGCGCTTTTTGATATTCACCTAATTCTTTAAGCACAAATCCAAGATTGTTATAAGCAACAGTATTATTTGGCTCAATTAGTATTACTTTTTCATAACAATTCTTTGCATTTTGATATTCTCCTAATTGAGTCATTAAGATTCCAAGATTATTATGTGCATCCACATAGTTAGGATTTATTTTTAAAGTTTCATTATAAAAATTTTTAGCAACTTTAAGATTATTTTTTTTATGGTTTTGCAGGCCTAATACAAACAATTTCTTTGCTGTTAAATTATTTTCTTCACTCATTTATCTGTGAATTATAAACTAACTAACTTATAACCACGAACTTTAAATCAATATTGATTTTTAAGAGTGAATTTGTCGTTTTTCTACCGACAAAGCAGCTTCTTTTATAGCTTCTGAAAAAGTAGGATGAGCATGACAAGTTCTTGCTATATCTTCTGAACTTGCTCCAAACTCCATAGCAACTGACATTTCGGCAATCATTTCACCAGCATGTGGGCCAATTATGTGGACTCCTAAAACTCTATCAGTTGTACTTTCAACTAATATTTTTACAAACCCCTCTGGTTCATTTATAGCCTTAGCTCTTGAGTTAGCTAAAAAAGGAAATTTTCCAATTTTATAATTTATTTTTTTTTTTTTCAATTCTTCCTCATTTTTACCAACGTAAGCAACTTCGGGTGTGGTATAAATTACACCAGGTATAATATCATAGTTTACATGACCAGACTGGCCAGCAATTAGTTCTGCAACCGCTATGCCCTCTTCTTCGGCTTTATGGGCCAACATGGGACCATCTATAACATCACCTATTGCATAAACATTTTTTACATTAGTCTCAAAATTTTTATTAACTATAATTTTTCCTTTTTTATCAAGATTTACTCCAATTTTTTCTAAATTTAATTTATCTGTGTAAGGTTTTCTTCCAACAGAAATTAGAACTACATCAGCTTCAATTTTATTTTTTGAATTCTTAGTCGAGGTTTCTATTACAACACCTTGATTATTTTTAGTAATTTTTTCAACTTTGGTATTTAATTCAAACTTAATATTTTGCTTCTTTAGAATTTTCATAAATTCATTAGAAATTTCTTTATCAAGACCTGGGGTAATATGATCTAAATATTCAATGACTTGTACTTCAGATCCTAATCTTGACCAGACAGAACCCATTTCTAATCCGATATAACCACCCCCAACAACAACCATTTTTTTTGGAACTTTAGAAATATTAAGAGCTCCTGTTGATGAAAGAATTTTTTTTTCATCAAAGTCTACTCCTGGAAGTGACAAAGGTTCTGATCCAGTGCTTATTACACTTTTATCAGTTTTGATTTTTATTTCTGATTTATCATTTTTGACTAAAATTTCATTTTTTCCATCAAAAGATGCTACTCCTTTAATGTAAGTAATTTTGTTTTTTTTAAATAGAAACTCCACTCCCTTTGTAAGTGTTGTAACTGAGCTATCTTTATTACTCATCATTTTTTCAAGGTTTAATTTGATTTCTCCTATTTCAATACCAATATTTGAGAAGTTTTTAGCTTTATGAAAGCTTTCTGACATATTCAAAAGACTTTTAGAGGGAATGCATCCTATATTAAGACAAGTCCCACCCAAAGACCCTCTGGACTCAATACATGCAGTTTTTAATCCTAGCTGTGATAACCTTATTGCACATACATATCCGGCAGGACCTCCTCCAATTACAGTAACATCAAATTTTTCAGTCATTATATATTTAAAAATAATCTTCTAGGGTCTTCTAAATTTTCTTTCACAGTTTTTAAAAATGATACAGATTCCTTTCCATCAATAATTCTATGATCATAAGACAAGGCCAAGTACATTATTGGTTTTATTTTTATGTCACCATTATCATTTACTGGTCTTTCAACAATATTATGCATGCCTAATACACCTGATTGAGGCGGATTTAATATTGGTGTTGAAAGCATAGAACCATAAACACCGCCATTACTTATAGTAAAAGTACCACCCTGTAAGTCCTCAATTGTTAGGCTACCCTCGTTTGCTTTTTCAGATAATTTTTTAATTTCTTTTTCTATTTCGGCAAATGACATCTCATCTGCATTTCTTAGTACTGGAACTACTAAACCTTTTTCAGTTCCAACAGCAAAACTTATATTATAGTAATTTTTGTAAATTATATCCTGATCTTCAATTTCAGCGTTAATTGCTGGAAACAGTTTTAGTCCAACTACACAAGCTTTTACAAAAAATGACATAAGACCTAGCTTAATTCCATATCTGCTTTTAAAATCTTCTTGGTTATCTTTTCTCATTGCCATAATCCCAGCCATATCTACTTCATTAAAAGTAGTTAACATTGCTGCGTTTTCTTGGGCTTGTTTTAATCTTTTAGCAATCGTTTGTCTTAAACGTGTCATTTTAATTCTCTCTTCTTCACCGTATTTAATTCTTCTCTGGTTAGGTTGTGGGTTGGCACCCATCATACTAATTAGATCGCCTTTTAAAATTCTTCCTGCTTTTCCTGTACCCTTTACATTATCTAAATTGATATTTTTTTCTGCAACCATTTTTCTTACTGCAGGTGAAAGAATAATCGGCTGTTGTGAGGTTTCTTCTGTTTCTACTTCCTCAGTCAAAAGTAAAGGCTCTTCTTCCAATAGCTCCATTGAATTATCTTCAGTTAATACTAATGGTTCTAACTTAGTTTGAGGTTTTTTTTCTATATCTAAATTAATTACGTTACTTTTCTGATCTGTGTCTTCTTTCTCTTCATTCTTTTCAGTTTGTATTTTATTTTCAGCTACTTTTTTTATTTCTAAATTCTCTTCAGAAATTGAGCCCAAAACAGCTCCAACTTCAACTGTATCTCCATCTTTAAAACTAATTTCTGATAATGTCCCACTAATTGGAGAAGGCACTTCTAAATTTACTTTATCAGTTTCCAGTTCAACTATTGCCTCATCAGCCTCAACTTTTTCACCTTCTCTTTTCAACCATTTAGAAACTGTTGCCTCTGTTATACTTTCACCTAAAGTAGGAACTAAAATTTTTTCACTCATAAATCAAATACTTCATTTATAATTTCTTGTTGCTCAAGTTGATGTCTTTTAGCATATCCTGTAGCTGGAGATGCATCAGGACTTCTTCCGATATAAGAAATTTCATTATTTTTAGCTCTAATGGTATCCAATGTCCATTGTATATAATCTCTCACTGAAAACCATGCACCCATATTTTTTGGCTCTTCCTGACACCAATAAAAATTTGCATTTTTAGCGTATGGTTTAAGTTCTTTTACTAAACTCTTCGCTGGAAAAGGATAAAGTTGCTCAATTCTAAACATTACCACATCATCTCTTTTTAACTTTTCTCTAGCATTTAAAAGATCAAAGTATATTTTTCCTGAACAGATTATAACTTTTTTGATTTCACTTGATTTTTTCAATTTAATAAAATTTTTAGATTGATCACTTAATGCATGATCCCACATAATTCGGTGAAATGATGTTTGCTTACTAAATTCATCAATGGTTGATACACAAAACTTATTTCTTAACAAAGATTTAGGTGTCATGATTACAAGTGGTTTTCTGAAATCACGATGTATTTGTCTACGTAAAGCGTGAAAATAATTTGCTGGAGTTGTGCAATTCATAACTTGAAGATTATCATTTGCGCACATTTGTAAGAATCTTTCAAGTCTAGCTGATGAATGTTCTGGTCCTTGACCTTCATAACCATGGGGTAATAACATTACCAAACCTGAAGCTCTTTGCCATTTTCTTTCACCAGAAGCAATAAATTGATCAATTATAACTTGTGCACCATTTGCAAAATCACCAAACTGAGCTTCCCAGAGCGTAAGAGTGTTTGGTTCAACTAAACTATATCCATATTCAAATCCTAAAACTGCAAGTTCAGATAAAAAACTATCTACTATTTCAAATTTTTTTTGGTTTTTTGATATATTGTTTAAAGGAATATATCTTGAGTTATCCATCTGATCTCTTAAAACTGAATGTCTCTGACTAAAAGTTCCCCTACCAGAGTCCTGCCCTACAAATCGGACTGGAAAACCCTCATCCAGTAATGAACCAAATGCTAAAGATTCAGCAGTAGACCAGTCAATATTTACGCCATCATCAACAGATTTTCTTCTACTTTGTAAAATTTTATTAATAGTTTTGTGAATATTTATTTCTGCTGGAACCACGTTTATTTTATCTGAAATATTTTTAAGTATTTTTTTATCTGCTCCAGTAATGCCTCTTTTATCTTTTCCTTTTTTTGGTTTATAGCTAGACCAGGCTCCTTCAAACCATTCAATTTTAGGTTTATAATCTTTAGCTGTTTTAAATTGATCGTCTAAAAGGTCTTTAAATTTTTTTATTTGATCATTTAAATTCTCTTTGGATATTAAATTTTCTTTAATGAGTTTAGATCCATATATATTAGCTGTTGATTGATGAGATCTAATTTTTTTATACATCAATGGTTGAGTGAATGATGGCTCATCTCCCTCATTATGTCCAAATCGTCTGTAACAAACTAAGTCGATAACTACATCTCTATTAAACTGCAATCTAAACTCAGTAGCGATTCTTGAGCCATAAACAACAGCTTCTGGGTCATCTCCATTGACATGGATGATAGGTGCATCAACCATTTTAGCAATATCTGATGGATGAGGTGAAGATCTTGCGAACCTAGGACTAGTAGTAAATCCTATTTGATTATTCACTATTATATGAATTGTTCCACCTGTGTTATGTCCAGGTAAACCCGACATTGCAAAACATTCAGCTACAATACCCTGTCCAGCAAATGCAGCGTCGCCATGTATTAAAATTGGAATTACTTTATTTCTCTCAGTATCTTTGTGAAAAAATTGTTTTGCTCTAGTCTGACCCAACACAACTGGATTAACTGCTTCCAAGTGTGAGGGATTATCTGTTAAACTTACATGAACTGAATTTCCATCAAATTCTCTGTCTGATGAAGCTCCCAAATGATATTTCACATCCCCGGCACTATCTTCTTCTGTATTATTTATTTCACCAGCAAATTCATTAAATATTCTTTTGTATGATTTTTGTAAAACGTTGGCTAAAACATTTAGTCTTCCTCTATGAGACATTCCAATTTTAACCTCTTTAATCTTGGATTGACCCCCAATTTTTATAATTTGTTCAAGACCTGGAATTAAGCTTTCACCTCCATCTAAACCAAACCTTTTAGATCCAACATATTTCGTGTGTAAAAATTTCTCAAATCCCTCAGCTTGAATTAATTTATTTAAAATTGCACTTTTACCGTTTTCTGTAAATTTTAATGCATTTTCGTCTTTTTCTACCCTGTCCCTAAACCATTTTCTCTCTGTTGGATTTGATATGTGCATATATTCATAACCAATTGATCCACAATAAGTTTTTCTGAGTATGGATAAAATTTCTTTTATGTTTGAATATTCTTTATTTAAAACACCATCTAAATATATTTTCTTATCATAATCCTCTTTATCAAAACCGTAATTTTCTGGATGTAATTCATCTAGATATTCACTTTCTCTTATTTCTAATGGATCTAGTTTAGAGAGTAGATGACCTCTTTGTCTATAAGATCTAATAAGTGAAACAGCTCTTATTGAACTACTATTACTAGCTACTACATCATCCTGATTAACTTTTAGAACAGACTCTTCTTTTTTTAATACTATATTTTCTCTAATTTTTAATTTTTTTGGACTCCATGAAGGACCTTTTATTTCTTTAACAACAGAGTCTAAATCTTCACCTATATCAAGAAAATATTCTTTCCACTCATTTGGCAGACTAGGATCTTTATTTATAAACTTTACATACATTTGCTCAATAAATGCATTGTTTGATTTGTTTAAAAATGAAGTTTTTTTGTACTCAAGATTTTTAGAAGCTGACATATTTATTATTTAAATATTATACAAACAAAATGTTATCAATTAGACAATTTATTTAGTAGCGTTTTTCCAATATCAGATGGAGAATTAGCAACAGTAATACCACAATCTTGCATAGTTTTTATCTTTTCTTCTGCATTTCCTTTACCACCTGAAATAATAGCACCAGCATGTCCCATTCTTCTTCCTGGTGGAGCAGTTACTCCAGCTATAAATCCAACAATTGGTTTTTTTATTTTATGATTTTTTACAAATTCCGCTGCCTCTTCTTCAGCAGTTCCACCTATTTCTCCAATCATTAGTATAGATTCTGTTTGATCGTCATTTAGAAATAAATCAAGGCAATCGATGAAATTAGTTCCATTAATTGGATCGCCACCAATTCCTATACATGTTGATTGACCAAGATTATTTTCAGTTGTTTGCGCAACCGCCTCATAGGTTAGTGTTCCTGATCTTGATACAATTCCAACTGAACCTTTTTTATGAATATTACCTGGCATTATTCCAATTTTACATTCATTAGGTGTAATTATTCCTGGACAGTTTGGACCAATTAATCTGGAGTTAGAATTTTGTAATTTTTTTTTTACTTTTAACATATCCAGAATTGGTATTCCTTCGCTTATACAAACAATTAATTGAATAGATGCATCGATGGCTTCAATGATGGCCGATGAAGCAAACTTTGCAGGCACATATATCATTGTTGCATCAGCACCTGTTGCATCTATGGCTTCTTTAACTGTGTTAAACACTGGTCTTTCTAAGTGAATTTGTCCACCTTTTTTCGGTGTTACACCCCCAACTAAGTTGGTTCCATATTTAATAGATTGCTCAGAGTGAAAAGTACCATGAGATCCTGTAAAACCTTGGCAGATTACTTTTGTATTTTTATCAATTAATACTGACATTATTTTATTGCCTCTACAATTTTTTTTGCAGCATCTGATAAGTCATTTGCAGATATAATTTTTAAACCCGAATTCTGTAATATCTTTTTTCCTTCTTCAAAGTTAGTTCCTGCTAATCTTACTACTAACGGAACTTCAATTTTAATTTCTTTTGCTGCATCTACAACACCTTGCGCAAGTACATCACATCTCATAATTCCACCAAAAATATTTATCAATATTCCTTTAACATTTTTATCTGATAAAATAATTTTGAATGCAGCAGAAACTTTTTCTTTTGATGCCCCACCTCCTACATCTAAAAAATTTGCAGGCTCTTCACCATAAAGCTTTATGATATCCATTGTAGCCATTGCTAATCCTGCACCGTTTACCATACATCCTATACTTCCATCTAATTTTATATATGCCAAGTCATGTTTGCTTGCTTCAATTTCAGTGGCTTCTTCCTCATTATAGTCTCTTAATTCTTGAATCTCAGGATGTTTAAATAATGCATTTTCATCAAATGTCATTTTTGCATCAAGACAAACCACTTTATTTTCTTTCGTTAAAATAAGTGGGTTAATTTCTACTAAATTTGCATCATTTTCTATAAACAATTTATAAATTGCTTTTATTAAACTTATAGCTTCTGAACCAGAGTTATCATCTAATTCAAAAACCTTAATAATTTTCTTACAATCAACCTCAGAAATTTCTTGGTTAAAATCGACTTTAGTTGTTAAAATTTTTTCAGGTGTATTTTGGGCAACTTCTTCAATGTTCATTCCTCCTTGATCACTTGAAATAAATGCAATTTTTGAACTTCCTCTATCAACTAGACAAGAAAGATAAAATTCTTTACTAATATTAGATACCTCCTCAACATATAGTCTTTTTACTTCTCTACCTAAGGGTCCTGTTTGATGAGTAATTAGGTTTTTGCCAAGCAAAATATTTGCTTCTTTTTCTAAATTTTCTAAATTATCAACAATTTTTACTCCGCCAGCCATACCTCTTCCACCAGCATGAATTTGGGCTTTGAGAACATACTTATCAGTTTTCAATTCTTTAGTTTTTTGCAAAAGATCAGATACATTAAATGCAAATACTCCCTCGGGTACATTCGCTCCATACTTTTTTAGAATTTGTTTTGCTTGGTGCTCGTGTATATTCATTTAATCTTTATTCAAATCAGGATCTATTTTGGATGCTGCATCCCACAATTTGATGACTGCTTCCACAGAATTATTAAATTCTGTTTTTTCATTCTCATTAAGATCAATTTCATCAATCCTTTCAACGCCTTCTTTTCCGATGACAACAGGTACACCAGCATAAACATTATTAATCCCATATTCTCCATGCAGATGTGCTGCACATGGTAAAAGTTTTTTTTGATCTTTTAAAAATGCTTCTGCCATCTCAACTCCAGAAGCCGCTGGTGCATAAAATGCAGATCCTTTTTCCAAATATTTAACAATCTCAGCACCACCATCTCTTGTTCGTTGATTAATAATCTCTAATTTTTCTTCAGAAATTTTTCCTTCTTTTAATAAATCCATTAAAGGTTTTCCAGAAACCTTAGTAAATCTTGGAAGAGGCACCATTGTATCCCCATGCCCACCCATAACCATAGCATCAATTTCTCTTACAGGTACATTTAATTCCTCTGATAAAAAAAGTTTAAAACGTGAACTATCTAAAATACCAGCCATTCCAACTACCTTATTTGCCGGAAGTCCTGAATATTTTTGAAAAGCCATTACCATTACGTCTAATGGATTTGTAATACATATAACGAAAGCGTTAGGTGCATTTACTTTTATTCCTTCAGCAACCTGCTTAATAATTTTTAAATTAATTCCAAGTAAATCATCTCTACTCATACCTGGTTTTCTTGGCACTCCTGCAGTTATGATAATTACATCAGAACCTTTAATATCCTCATAATTATCTGTTCCTGAAAATTTTACGTTAAATCCATCAACTGATGAAGATTGTGCAATGTCGAGGCCTTTTCCTTTGGCAATTCCACTAGCTACATCAAAGAGCACAACCTCATCTACAAGCTCTTTTAATCCAATTAAATGCGCTAAAGTTCCTCCAATTTGACCTGCCCCTATTAAAGAAATTTTACTCATTTTTTATTTCATTGTTGGCATGATAAACTCAGGATTAGATCTAATTCCTGATGGCCATCTGGAGGTAATTGTTTTTAATTTAGTATAAAATTTTACTCCTTCCATACCATGTGTTCCACTATCTCCAAATAAAGACCTCTTCCATCCTCCAAAACTATGAAAAGCCATTGGAACTGGTATTGGAACATTTATTCCTACCATTCCAACTTGGATTTTACTTGCAAAAGTTCTTCCCGCATCTCCATCTCTAGTATAAATGCTAACTCCATTTCCATATTCGTGCTCATTAATCATTTTTGTAGCCTCTTCAAATGTTTTTACCCTAACCACAGATAAAACTGGTCCGAATATTTCCTCTTTATAAATTCTCATATCAGTAGTCACATGATCAAAAAGACACCCACCAATATAAAAACCATTTTCATAGCCCTGCAATTTCAAATTTCTTCCATCAAGAACAAGTTTTGCTCCTTCTTTAACTCCTAGATCTACATAGCTTTTTACTTTTTCCAAATGTTCTTTGGTTACTAAAGGGCCCATCTCGGATGATTTATCCATACCAGGTCCAATTTTTAATGCTTCAGCTTTTTTTGATAGTCTTGATACTAACTCATCACCTACATCACCGACAGCTACTGCTACTGACTGCGCCATACATCTTTCTCCAGCTGAACCATATGCAGCACCCATTAAACCATTTACGGCACCATCTAAATCACAATCTGGCATTACAACTAAATGATTTTTTGCTCCACCTAATGCTTGAACTCTTTTTTCATTTTTAGCTGCATTTTCATAAATGTACTTAGCAATAGGAGTTGATCCAACAAAACTTACAGATTTAATATTTTGGTTTGTTAATATCGCATCAACAACCTCTTTATCACCATTTACAACATTAAAAACTCCCTCAGGAAGACCAGCTTCGTGAAGCAGTTCTGCCAATTTCATCGGACATGAGGGATCTTTTTCTGATGGTTTTAAAATAAAACTATTACCACATGCTATAGCTAATGGAAACATCCACATAGGTACCATTGCTGGAAAATTAAATGGGGTTATGCCAGCTGAAACTCCCAAAGGCTGTCGCATTGAATAACTATCAACGTTTGTTCCAACATTTTCAGAAAACTCTCCTTTAAGCAAGTGTGGAATTCCACATGCAAACTCTACAACTTCTAATCCTCTTATTAATGATCCCTTAGCATCCTCATAAACTTTTCCATGTTCTGAGACTATTAGTTTTGCCAGTTCATCAAAATTTTTCTCTATAAGCTCTTTGAATTTAAACATTATTCTTGCTCTTTGAAGTGGAGGGTTTAATGACCAAGTCTCAAAAGCTTTTTGTGCAATTTCTACTGCACCATCTAAATCTGCTTTTGAGGCTAAAATAACCTCAGACTCTTGTTCCCCGGTAGCAGGGTTAAAGATTTTTCCTTTTCTCTCTGAATTACCTGATATTACTTTTCCACCAACAAAATGTTTGATTAAATTCATGATTGAAATTATTTAATTAAGTAATCAAGCTGTTGCAAGCATTTTCTTTATCTCTGCAATAGCTTTTGCAGGATTTAAGCCCTTGGGACAAGCATTTGTACAATTCAAGATAGTATGACATCTGTAAAGTTTAAGTTCATCAGCAACTTTTTTAAGTCTTTCTTTTCTATCTTCATCTCTACTATCAATTATCCATCTATAAGCCTGAAGTAAAACAGCTGGACCTAAATACTTTTCACCGTTCCACCAATAACTCGGGCAAGACGTTGAACAACACGCACACATTATACATTCATACAATCCATCTAATTTTGCTCTGTCATCTTTAGATTGAATATTTTCTTTATCATTTACTTTTGAGGTTTTTAACCAAGGTTCAACGGACTCGTATTGTTTATAAAGAGTACTTAAGTCTCCAATTAAATCTTTCAAAACTTTTAAATGTGGTAATGGATAAATATCGATGTCTCCATTTAATTCAGAATGAGATTTGGTACACGCTAGACCATTCTTTCCATTCATATTCATTGCACATGACCCACATACTCCATGAGCGCAAGATCTTCTATAAGCAATAGACGGATCTATTTCATTTTTAATTTTGTTTAAAACATCAAGCACTTTAGATGAACAATTATCCATATCAACTTCATAGGTATCAAGTCTTGGATTTTCATTTGTAGATGGATCCCATCTATAAACATTTACTTTTCTAATATTTTTTGAGCCTGTTTTATCTTTGTAGTATTGACCTTTTTCTACCTTTGAGTTTGCAGGTAAATTTAATTGAACCATTAATATACTCTTTCCTGTGGAGGAAAATATTGTACATCATTTGTAAGTGTTGATCTATGAACAGGTCTGTAATTAATTTTAGTTTTTGAACCATTACACCAAGACAGAGTATGTTGCATATAGTTCTCATCGTCTCTCTTTGGAAAATCTTCTCTTGCATGGGCTCCTCTGCTTTCTTTTCTATGATACGCAGAATCCATTGTAGTTATTGCTTGTCTTATTAAGTTATCAAATTCTAGAGTTTCAACTAAATCTGTGTTGAATATTAATGATTTATCTTTTACAGAAAGAGAGTCCATTCCATCATAAGGTCTTCTAATTTCATCAACGCCTTCTTTTAATGTTTTTTCAGTTCTAAATACAGCACACTTTGATTGCATTGTCTTTTGCATTGAAAGTCTTAGTTCAGATGTTGGATTTGAGCCTTCTGAGTTTCTTAATTTATCAAATCTATCTAAACATCTATCCGTTTCATTTTTATCAATTTCTTCATGCTTCATTCCGGGTTTTACTAACTCTGCTGCTCTTTTCGCTGCAGCTCTTCCAAAAACTACTAAATCTATTAATGAATTTGAACCTAATCTATTTGCACCGTGAACAGAAACACATGCTGCTTCGCCAATAGCCATTAACCCGGGTACAGTTTTTTCAGATCCATTTAATGTAAGAACCTCTGCTTTATAATTTGTTGGTATTCCACCCATATTATAATGCACTGTGGGTACTACTGGTATAGGCTCCTTGGTTACATCTACGTTTGCAAATAATTTAGATGCTTCTGATATTCCTGGAAGCCTCTCATCTATAACTTTTGGGTCCAAATGATCAATATGAAGATGAACGTGATCTTGTTCTTTTCCTATACCTCTGCCTTCGTTAATTTCTACTGCAATTGATCTACTCACTACATCTCTAGATGCTAAATCTTTTGCTTTAGGAGCATAACGCTCCATAAATCTTTCTCCTTTTGAATTTACTAGATAACCACCTTCTCCTCTTACACCCTCTGAAATTAATGTTCCATGACCATAAATACCTGTTGGATGAAATTGTACAAATTCCATATCTTGTAATGGTAATCCAGCTCTTAAAGCCATAGCATTTCCATCTCCAGTACACGTATGAGCTGAAGTAGCTGAGTAATACACTTTTCCATAACCACCTGTTGCTATAATTGTTGTATGGGACTTAAATCTGTGAATTGTTCCATCATTAAGGTTCCAAGCAATTATACCTTTGCATGCTCCATCTTTCATTATCAAATCAAGTGCGAAGTATTCTATAAAAAATTCGGTATTATGTTTTAAAGCTTGTCCATACAATGTGTGAAGTATTGCATGTCCAGTTCTATCTGCTGCTGCACAAGTTCTTTGCACAGTCTCATTTCCATAGTTTTTTGTCATACCACCAAAAGGTCTTTGATAAATTTTGCCATCATCTGTTCTGCTAAATGGAACTCCATACTTTTCTAATTCTAGAACAGCAGCTGGCGCTTCCTTACATAAATATTCTATAGAGTCCTGGTCTCCTAACCAATCAGCACCTTTAACAGTGTCGTACATATGCCATCTCCAATCATCTTCACCCATATTTCCGAGTGCTGCTGAAATACCACCTTGTGCTGCGGAGGTGTGGCTTCTGGTTGGGAACACTTTAGAGACACATGCAGTTTTTAATCCCGCTTCACTTAATCCTACGGCTGCTCTTAGCCCAGAACCACCTGCACCTAGAACAACAACATCATATTCATGATCAATAATTTTGTATTCACTCATAACTATAAACTAAATATTAAGATAATGATTAATAATGGAAATACTATAGCAAAGATATTTAAAGATTTATTTGCGGCATTTTTGATTTTTTGATCTTCGATATAGTCCTCAAAAACCTCACTAATACTTAGTGCAGAGAAAAAATATGCAAAAATCAAAAAAAGACTTAACAAAAACTTTGAAGGTTGAGAAGACACAAACAGTAATACCTGCTCAAAGCCTTTGTCGTAAATAGAAGCTAGATTAATCGCAAACCATAGCATTAATGGCACTAATATTGCTGAACTTACTTTTAAGAATAACCATTTTTTTGTAACTGATCCCATTAAATTAAAACTCTTCCAACAATAAAGATTATTACAGTAAGTGGAAATGATCCGATTAGCACAATTAATCCTGTTATTTTTGTAGTTTTTTGCTCAAAACCATAACCTAAATCCATAAACAAATGTCTTATTTCACTAAGCATTTGAAATGAAAAAGACCAAATAATTCCAAGACAAAAAAATTTGCCTAAAAAAGATGATAAGAACAAATTAATATTCTGATAACTCTGTTCACCCAATAATAAAGAGGCTATCCATATACCTATTAAAGTTATAGTGAAAAAGTTTATTATACCAGTTATTCTGTGTGAAATTGAAACCAGTGAGGAAATGTGCCAATTATAAATTTGTATATGTGGCGATATTGGATTTTTATTTTCCATAAAAATCTTTTTCTACTAAAGCCTCAGCAATTTCAACTGCATTAAGTGCAGCACCTTTTAATAAGTTATCAGACACAACCCACAAATTAATTGAATTTGGTTGAGAAGAGTCCTCACGAATTCTTGATATGAATGTTTCAAATTTGTCTTCGGCTTCAACAGGCGTAATGTATCCTCCATCTTTTTGCTCATCAACTACCTTGCATCCTGGTGATGATGATAAGACATTTCTTATTTCTTCTAAGTCATGTTTTTTGTTAAATTCAACATTCACACTTATGGAGTGAGAAACAAGAACAGGGATTCTTACACAAGTAGATGTTATATTAATTTTACTATCTAAAATTTTTTTTACCTCATCATGATTTTTTTGCTCTTCTTTTGTGCTTCCATTTTCAAGAAAACTATCAATATGTGGTATAGCATTAAAAGCAATTTGCTTAGTAAAATTTTTTGACTCAACATCTTTATTTTCCAAGACTTCTTTAGTTTGGGATATAAGTTCATCCATTCCTGCCTTACCTGCTCCTGATACAGATTGATAAGTTGATGCAACTATTCTTTTTACATTATACAAATCATGTAATGGTTTGAGAGCTACAACTATTGGTATTACTGAACAATTGGCATTTGCTATAATATTCTTATTTTTAAATTTAGGTAATTCTTTGGAATTTACCTCTGGAACAATTAAAGGAATTTCTGGATCTTTTCTAAAGAATTTTGAATTATCTATTACAATTGTTTTTTCTGCTGCGATCGGTGCCCATTTTTCAGCAATAGAAGAACCAGCTGCAAAAAAAGCAATTTTTACTTTTGAGAAATCAAATTGTTCTAAATTACTAACAGTATGCTCTTTTCCTAAAAAATTAATTTTTTTTCCTTCACTATTTGGAGACGCAACTAAGTACGCCTCTGTTATTGGAAAATTCTTTTTTTCCAAAACTTCTATTAATTTTCGACCTACGTTTCCTGTCGCTCCTACTATTGCTATATTCATGATATTTTAAAGTTTTATACTAAATGAAAGGTAAATCACAAACTTTTCCATCAAAATCAGAGCCATTTATATTGATTTTAAAGGATTTCGAATTCTCAAAGTGTGGTTTGTTAATCATTGCAATCCCAATGACTTGTTTAAAAGTTGGATTGTAACAACCAGATCTTAATTCTCCAATTATATTATTATCTTCATCTACTAGATCCATTGAGCCATTAACACTTATTTCCTTGGCATCAATTTTTACTCCCATAAGTTTTTTTTTAATTCCTTCATCTTTAATTTTTTTTAGTTTTTCTTTACCTAAGAAATCAACATCACTATCTATATTAACATACTTGTCAAAACCACACTCATATGGATTATCTCCATTGTCCATATCGTTACCATGGGAAAGTAAACCACTCTCAATACGTTCGATAAGGTTTGGTCCACCTGGTCTAATATTGAATTCCTTTCCAATTTCAAAAAGATGATCGTATAGTTTTAAACCTGACTCGTTGTGTTCCATATAAATTTCATAGCCACCTTGTTTAGACCATCCAGACTTTGCAATAAGGTGTTTATCGCCACCAAATTCAAAATAATCAAAACCAAAAAATTTTAAATTTACAATTTTTTCTCCAAAAACTTTTTCCATTAATTGAAATGATTTTGGTCCTTGAACTGCCATTATATCAACATCAGGTTCAGAAATTTTTACATCAAATTTGTTTCCAATCGCTAATCCTTTGGCAAATAGAATTACATCTGAGTCAGCTAAAGAGACCCACCACCTATTTTCATTTAATCTTAGAACTACAGGATCATTAATTAAACCTGCATTGTCATCAATGATTGGGCAGTAATAACATCTTCCATCTTTGGATTTTGATAAATCTCTGCAAGTCATCAATTGAACCAATTTTGCTGAGTCTTTACCAGAAATTTCAACTTGTCTTTCAGCAGCAACATCCCATATCTGAACATGCTCTTTCAAGTGATGATAAGCATCTTCTACAGAACCAAATGCAGCTGGCAGCAACATATGATTATATATAGTATAAGCAGTTACACCTTGTTTTTCAATTCTAGAGGTGTACGGTGTACCTCTAAGCCTTCTTGATTTTGCTATTAAAAAAGTTTTCATTTTTTTTTGAGCATTACTGCCATCTTATTTGATTTTTGTAAAGAAACTATATTAGTTTAATTCCTTAGCTTGTTTTCTCAGTTCGAACTTTTGAATCTTTCCAGTGGATGTCTTTGGTAGCGGAGTAAACACAACCTTCTTAGGAAGTTTAAATCCAGCAAGAGTTTCTCGACAAAATTTAATAATTTCTTCCTCTGAACTTGATTTTCCTTCGATTAATTCAACAAAAGCACAAGGTGTTTCACCCCATTTTTCATCTGGTTTTGCTACAACAGCTGCCAGTGATACAGCAGGATGTTTTGAAATTGTATTTTCAATTTCGATAGATGAAATATTTTCTCCTCCTGAAATTATAATATCTTTTGATCGGTCTTGTATTTTTATGTAACCACTTGGATGAGTTACAGCTAAGTCGCCAGAATGAAACCATCCTCCATCCATTGATTTTTCTGTCGCTTCTTTATCTTTAAAATAACCCTTCATCACCACATTTCCTCTAATCATAATTTCACCCATTGTTTTTCCATCATGAGGAACTGGCTTCATGGTTTCAGGGTCCATTACAATGACGCCTTCTGTATTAGGATACCTTACGCCTTGTCTTGCTCTTATTTCGTTTTGGTTATTTTGATCTAATTCATCCCATTCTTGATTCCATGCACACTGCAAAATATGACCATAGGTTTCTGTAAGACCATATACATGCATTACTTCAAAGCCTAATTTTTGCATTTTTTCAAAAATTATACTAGGAGGAGGAGCACCTGCTGTTAATACATATACCTTTCTTTTTAATTCCTTTTGCTGATCCTCAGGTGCATTAGCTAACATGTTTAAAACTATTGGTGCTCCACCAAAATGAGTAACTTCATATTTATCAATTAATTCAAATATCTTTTTTACATCAATATTTCTCAGACAAATTACTCGACCATGAATCATTGACATTGTCCAAGGATAACACCAGCCATTACAATGAAACATTGGTACTGTGTATAAAAAATTTAACTGATTAGGCATATTCCATGCAACTGCACTTCCTGTTGCCATTAAATATGATCCTCTATGATGATAAACAACTCCTTTTGGATTACCAGTTGTTCC
Organism: uncultured Pelagibacteraceae bacterium; assembly: GCA_902604795.1. Classification (GTDB taxonomy): domain Bacteria; phylum Pseudomonadota; class Alphaproteobacteria; order Pelagibacterales; family Pelagibacteraceae; genus Pelagibacter. The sequence goes on from CACKZV010000002.1 coordinate 51,437, forward strand.
AGAAGTATAACCTAATGCTATAGCTTGCCACTCATCTTTTGGCATTTTCCATTTAAAATTTTCATCTCCAGAATTTAAAAACTCCTCATATTCCAAAGATCCTATATTTTTTGAATCGGTTAGCTTTGCATCTTTATCATCTATATCAATTATAGTAATTTTTGAGTTAACTTCTTCTAAAGCTTTTTTCACTACATCATGAAATTGTCTATCTACAATTAGTACCTTCGCTTCGCTGTGATTTAAAATATAACTAATTGTTTTTGAGTCTAGTCTTGTATTAATAGCATTTATAACTGCTCCAACCATAGGAATGGAATAATGCGCTTCGAATATTTCAGGTGTGTTAAAAGCTAAGACAGATACCGTATCACCTGTTTTAATTCCTAATTTATCTAATGCACTAGCAAACTTAATACATCTTTTGTAAACTTCACTCCAAGTGTATTTCCTACTTTCATAAACTACTGCTTCGTAGTTTGGATAAATATCTTTTGCTCTTTCTAGAAATGATAAAGGGGTTAATGGAACATAATTGGCTTCGTTTTTATCCAAATTTGTTTCATAAGGGTTCATTCTAATTAAATTTGTAATTCATAATATAATTACTTCCAGTTGTTGCAGTAATATAACTACTTTCTATCCTAGGAAGCACTCTATTAAAGAAAAAGTTGGCAGTTTGGATTTTGTCCTCATAAAAATCTTTATTACTCTCATATTCTTTGAAGGAAACTTCTAGAACTTTTAACCAAGCATGTCCGGTTGCAACTAAACCAAGAACTTTTAAATAATCGTTACATGCTCCACTTGCGTCTTCTGGAGAATTTTTTATTTTTTCCTTCATCCAATCAGTAAATTTTGACAAAATATCAAGATGATAGTTAAGTTGTTTTACAAAAGGCTCAGCTTTTTTATCAGTAATTTTAATCTCGTCTTTAACTAAGTTTAGATAGTTTTCAATAATATCACCATTTTTGTTAATTAATTTTCTGAAGACTAAGTCAGCAGCCTGAACTGAATTTGTTCCCTCATAAATAGGTGTAATTCTATTGTCTCTGTAGAATTGTTCAATACCTTGATCTTTCGTAAATCCATATCCTCCATGAATTTGCATTGCTTCACTTGTTATCTCCATTGCATTATCTGTGAAAAGCGATTTAACAACTGGTGTCATTAATGAAACAAGATCTGAGGCTTCTTGTTTTATTTTTTCATCAGAATGATTTAAGCTAACTTCAATTTGTTGAGACAGCCAGAAACTCAAGGCTCTTTGTCCCTCTATCATAGATTTCATACTCAATAGTGACCGTCTAATATCAACGTGATCAATAATAAAATCTGCACCATTATTTGATTTTGAATTAAATGCCTTACCTTGTTTTCTTTCTTTAGCGTAAGTAAGGGAATTTTGGTATGCAATTTCAGAAATGCCTAGACCTTGAATTCCAACAATAATTCTCTCCAAATTCATCATTGTGAACATAGAGTTAAGGCCTTTGTTTTTAGGTCCAATCATATAACCAACAGCATCATCAAAATTTAACACACAAGTTGCAGATCCTTTAATACCCATTTTGTTTTCTATTGAACCTGTTGAAACTCCGTTTCTTGGCCCAACTGATCCATCTTTATTTAAAACAAATTTTGGAACTAAAAATAAACTAATACCTTTTGTTCCTGCTGGTGAGTCTGTTGATCGAGCTAATACTAAATGAATGATATTTTCTGTTAAATCTTGATCGCCAGAAGTAATAAAAATTTTTTGACCACTAATTTTGTAAGTTCCATCATTTTGATCTACTGCTTTAGTTTTTAGAAGACCTAAGTCTGTTCCACATACTGGTTCTGTTAAACACATTGTACCACTCCATTTACCCTCAACCATTTTAGGCAAATAAGTATTTTTTATTTCATCATCAGCATGCCTTAACAGACAGTTATACGCTCCAATAGTCAGTTCACTGTAAAGTTTAAAAGATAAACTTGCTGATGATAACATTTCATCAAAGAAAGTGCTTACTGTTTTAGGCATTCCTTGACCACCATATTTCGGATCACAAGATAAGGAAATCCATCCATCTTCTATAAATTTTTGATAAGCTTCCTTATATCCTGGCGGCGTTCTAACCACTCCATTTTCTAAAACAGCTGGCGTTTCATCTCCACTTTTTGCAAGAGGTAAGATTAAGTTTTGAGTAATTTTTGCTGCTTCTTCTAAAATATCTTTAACTAATTCTGAATTAACTTCTTTATATTTTTCAATTTCATTATATTTTTTATTATTCCTCAATTTATCAAAGAGAAACATCATATCATCTACTGGTGCGTTATAAGTTGGCATAGATATACTTTAGAATAAATGTCTAATTATTGCAATTTTGAAATTATCGCATCTCCCATCACTGATGTTGATACTTCTTTCATTCCCTTAGAAATAATATCTTTAGTTCTAAGACCCTCATCAAGTACACCTTGAACGGCCTTTTCTAAACTATCTGCCTCTTTATCAAGATCTAGAGAATATCTTAAAGCCATCGCAAAACTAAGTATTGTTGCAATTGGATTGGCAATACCTTGACCTGCTATATCAGGTGCTGACCCATGAACTGGCTCATATAAAGATCTCATATTACCGTTTTTATCTTTGGCTCCAAGGGACGCAGATGGCAAAAGTCCTAGAGAACCAGTCAACATTGCAGCCTCGTCCGATAACATATCACCAAAAAGATTATCTGTTACTATCACATCAAATTGTTTAGGATTTCTAACTAACTGCATTGCACAGTTATCTGCTAGCATATGTTTTAATTCTACATCACTATATTCTTTTTCATGAATTGCTTGAACTTCTTCTTTCCATAATTGACCTGCCTCCATGACATTCGACTTTTCGCAGGAAGTAACTTTATTATTCCTTTTTCTGGCTAGATCAAATGCAACACGGGCTACTCTCTCTATTTCACTAGTAGTATAGACATGAGTATTAATTCCTTTTCTTTCACCATTATCAATTGGTTTTATCCCTCTAGGTTCACCAAAGTAAATCCCACCCGTTAATTCCCTTACAAAAAGAATATCTAAATTAGAAACAAATTCAGGCTTTAAACTTGAGGCATCAACTAGTTGTTTAAAACAAATTGCAGGTCTCAAATTTGCAAACAATTTTAATTCTTTTCTTAATTTTAATAGAGCTCTCTCCGGTTTTTTTGAAAAATCAATATTATCCCATTTTGGTCCACCAACAGCACCTAGTATTACTGCGGCACTTTCTTGTGCCTTATAAAATGCTTCATCAGTTATTGGAGTTCCATGTTTGTCATAAGCAGCACCACCAACCAAATCTTGGTCAATTTCAAAATCCAAGGATTTATTTGAGTTAAACCATTCAATTATTTTTTTGACTTCAGCAATTACCTCTGGTCCGATACCATCTCCTGGTAATAATAAAATTTTTCTTTTTTTAATTTTAATCATTAAATATCCAAGGTTTTGCCTCTTTAATTTTATTTTCGTATGAAACTATTTTTTCAGATTTTTCTAGAGATAACGCAATGTCATCTAATCCCTCTATTAGACATTTTTTCTTAAATTGATCTATTTCAAATTTTATTTCTTTATTACCAAATCTTATTGTTTGCTCAGGCAAATTTACAGAAATTTCCTCTTTTCTATTCGAGTACTCTGAAATTTCTTTGATTTGATCCTCTGAAATTGTAATTGGGAGAATCCCATTCTTAAAACAGTTATTATAAAATATATCTGCATAACTTGAACTAATTACACAAGTTATTCCAAAATCCATTAAAGCCCAAGGAGCATGTTCTCTAGAAGAGCCACATCCAAAATTCTTTCCTGCAATTAAAATTTTAGAATTATTGTATGGACTATTATTTAAAATAAAGTCATCTATCTCTTTACCACTTTGGTCATATCTCATTTCAAAAAATAAATTTTTTCCTAGTCCAGTTCTTTTTATAGTTTTTAAAAACTGTTTAGGAATTATCATGTCTGTATCTATATTGACGATAGGTAGATAAGCTGGAACACTTTTTATTGAGATAAATTTATTCATTTAATTTTGGTATTTTCTAACATCATCTAAGTTTCCAGAAATTGCAGCTGCTGCAGCCATTGCTGGACTAACTAAATGTGTTCTACCACCTCTTCCCTGTCTACCCTCAAAATTTCTATTAGAGGTAGATGCACATCTTTCCTCAGGTTTAAGCTTATCCGCATTCATTGCTAGACACATTGAACAGCCTGGCTCTCTCCATTCAAAGCCTGATTCTAAAAATATTTTATCCAGACCCTCTTGCTCTGCTTGTTCTTTAACTAAACCGGAACCTGGAACAATCATTGCATGTACATGTGATGCAACTTTTTTATCTTTTAATATTTTAGCTGCCTCTCTTATATCTTCTATTCTTCCGTTAGTGCAGCTCCCTATAAAAACTTTATCAATCTTAATATCTTGAATATTCGTATTTGGTTTTAATCCCATATAATTTAATGATCTGTTAATTGAATTTTTTCTATCTGGGTCAGTTTCACTTTCAGGATTGGGAACTTTACCGTCTATTTCAACCACATCCTGGGGAGATGTTCCCCAAGTTACCATTGGTTTAATTTGTGATCCATTTAACGTTAATTCTTTATCAAAGTTTGCGTCCTTATCAGATTTCAATTTATGCCAATATTCCAAAGCCTTTTCCCAGTTTTCTCCTTTTGGTGACATTGGTTTACCTTTTAAATATTGAAATATCTTTTCATCTGGTTGAATTAGTCCTGCTCTTGCCCCACCTTCAATCGTCATGTTGCAAATCGTCATTCTTTGTTCAACACTTAGATTAGATATAAGGTTACCGGCATACTCAATCACATAGCCAGTACCACCTGCCGTTCCTATTTTTCCAATTATCTGCAGGATGACATCCTTTGATGTTACGCCAATAGGTAATGAACCATTTACGCTAATTCTAAAGTTTTTTGATTTTTTTTGAACTAAAGTTTGTGTTGCTAAAACGTGTTCTACTTCTGAAGTTCCAATACCAAAAGCTAAAGCTCCAAATGCTCCATGAGTTGCAGTATGACTATCACCACAAACAATAATATTTCCAGGCTGTGTAAAACCTTGTTCAGGTCCTATGATATGGACAATGCCTTGTCTTTTATCATCCATTCCAAAAATCTCTACGCCAAATTCCTTACAGTTTTTGTTCAACGTTTCAACTTGAATTCTCGAGTCTTCATCTGCGATACCTTTTGACCTGTCAGTTGTAGGAACATTATGATCTGCAACAGCAAGAGTTAGTTTAGGGTGTCTTACTTTTCTGTTTGAATTTCTTAACCCTTCAAATGCTTGAGGGCTTGTAACTTCATGAATTAAATGTCTATCTACAAACAAAAGTGATGTACCATCAGGTTGTTCATCAACTAGATGATCGTTCCAAATTTTATCGTAAGTTGTAAAAGGCATTTAGAAAAAAATTATTTTTTCTGTTCTTGATTTTCTCTCGGTTCTTCTGTTTTTACAGGCTCTGCTTTAACTTCTTCTCTAGGAGCTTCTGCTTTAACTTCTTCTTTAGGAGCTTCTGCTTTAACTTCTTCTTTAGGAGCTTCTGTTTGAGGATCAGTTGATGGCATTACGTTTTCCTCAGTAACTTCATTAATTTTAGTTTCTAAATCAATACCAACAGTCTTCTTAATTTTTTCAGCTATTCTAGCAGATTTACCAGTTCTATCTCTTAGATAGTATAATTTTGCTCTTCTTACTTTTCCTGATCTTACAACTTTTATTGTATCTACAATTGGACTGTATAATGCAAAAGTTCTTTCTACTCCCTCACCAAAAGAAATTTTTCTAACAGTAAAAGATGAATTGATGTCTCTACTCTTTTTTGCGATACATACACCTTCAAAATATTGAATTCTGTCTCTTTTACCCTCTGTTATCCTAACCCCAACTTTAACGATATCTCCAGGGAAAAAATTAGGATGTTTTCTCTCAGAAATAATCTTATTTAAATTTGATCTGTTTATTTCTTCAATATTTTTCATTTTAATTTTTCTTATATTTTTGCCATAAGTCTGGTCTTCGGTCGCGTGTTATAGCCTCAGATTGGGATAAACGCCAGTCTTTAATTTTGGCGTGATCACCTGAAATCAGCACATTTGGGACCTTTTTTTCCTCCCAAACTTGGGGTTTTGTGAATTGTGGATATTCAAGAAGGCCATTCTCAAAACTTTCATCTCTTGAGGAATTGATATTACCTAGAATTCCAGGAATAAATCTTAGAATAGAGTCTGTTACAACAAATGCAGCAACTTCACCCCCTGATAATATAAAGTCACCTATGCTAATCTCTTCAATATCCCTACTTTCTAGTATTCTTTCATCTACTCCTTCGAAATGACCACAAATTAAATTGATTGTTTTTTCATTTGAAAACTCTCTTGCAAGTTTAGAATTAAAAACTTTTCCTCTTGGACTTAAATAAAGGGTTTTTTCTTTAGTCTTGATATTTGCGTCTAATGAATTTGCTAAAACATCTGCTTTCATAATCATTCCATTTCCACCACCATAAGGAGTGTCATCAACAGTTTTATGTTTATCTAATGCATAATCTCTTATGTTTACTGTTTCTAAATCCCATTCTTTTCCTTTTGACTTTCCAAAAAGACCTTTGCTCAAATAACCTGGAAAATATTCAGGATACAACGTAAATACTCTAGACAAAAACATTATTCTATTTAGCTTCTTCTTTTGGAGCTTCTGTTTTGGCTTCTTCTTTTGGAGCTTCTGTTTTAGCTTCTTCTTTTGGTGCCTCTGCTTTTGGCTCTTCTGTTTTAGCTTCTTCTTTTGGAGCTTCTGTTTTAGGAGCATCTGCTTTAGCTTCGCCACCCTCATCAGTTTTCTTTCTATCTTTTTTTGGAATTGCTTTTTGAGGATTATTACCTTTTGCTGGCATAGGCATAATCTCATTTTCTCCTAATAATCTTGCAACTCTAGTTGTTGGTTGCGCCCCTTGACCCAGCCAATACTTAACTCTCTCAACATCTAATCCCATTCTTTCTTTTTTTTCTTTTGGAATTAGAGGATTAAAAAAACCTAGTTTTTCTATAAACCTTCCATCTCTTGGGAATCTGCTATCAGCAACCACTATCTTATATACTGGTCTCTTCTTAGTTCCTCCCATTGATAAACGCATCTTTAACATTTGTTCTCCTATTTATTTTAATTGATTAAAAAGTTCTGGTGGTATGCCTTTATCCATCATCCCTTTTGTATTTCCTTTAGACATTTTTTTCATCATTTCTGACATCATCTTAAATTGCTTAAGCAATTTATTGATAGTGGCTACGTCTGTTCCTGAGCCATTAGCAATTCTTTTTTTTCTAGAACCATCTATAATCTTAGGGTTTTCACGCTCTTTTTGAGTCATAGATAATATTACCGCCTCGTTTTGAGTAATTATTTTTTCATCCACTCCAGCTTGATCCATTTGAGATTTAACTTTTGAAACACCAGGCAAAAAAGACATTATACCTTCAATACCACCCATTTTTTTCATTTGTCTTAGCTGAGTAAGATAATCCTCTAACGAGAACTGACCTTTTTTTAATTTTTCCTCTGTTTTTTTTAATTTTTCTTCATCTAGATCTTCTGCAGCCTTTTCAACAAGGGAAACAATATCTCCCATACCTAAAATTCTATTGGCAATTCTGTCTGGGTGAAAAACTTCAAAATTTTCTATCTTTTCACCAACTCCTAAAAATTTAATTGGAACATCTGCAACATATTTCATACTTAATGCTGCTCCACCTCTTCCATCACCATCTGCTCTTGTAAGAATAATACCTGTTAGATTTACTGTACTTTTAAATTCTTTAGCTACATTGGCAGCTACTTGCCCAGTCAAAGAATCTGCGACAAGAATTGTTTCTGACGGGTTTATAATACTTTCAATTTGTTTAATCTCACTCATCATTTGTAAATCAATCTGAGTTCTTCCGGCTGTATCAAATAGAATTACATCTGCTCCACTAAGATTAGCAGCACTAATCGCTCTTCTACAAATATCTGCAGGAAGTTGATCTTTGATGACTGGAAGCGTTATTATATTATTTTGCTCACCCAAAAGTCTTAGTTGCTCTTGTGCAGCAGGTCTGTAAACGTCTAGACTAGCCATCATAACTTTTTTCTTTTTGTTAGCCTCTAAAAATCTTGCTAACTTAGCTGTAGTTGTAGTTTTTCCAGAACCCTGTAACCCTACTAACATCACTGGAACAGGAGGTACTGCATTTAATTCAATATCAGAATTTTTATCCCCTAAGAAAGAAATTAACTCATCGTTAACAACTTTAACTACCATCTGACCGGGTGAAGTTGATCTGACGATCTCTTGACCAAGAGCTTTGGGTTTCACTCTATTTATAAATTCTTTTACAACTTCTAAAGATACGTCCGCTTCTAAAAGAGCAAGCCTAATCTCTCTTAAACCCTCATCTACTTGCTTTTCATCAAGCGAAGGCGCCTTTTTTAAAGAAGAAAATATTTCTTCAAATTTATTTGTTAAATTTTCAAACATAATCACATCCAGCAAGTATCGCACCAGTGGGCGAACTCTCGCTGACTGGTGTCGATCTCTTTGTTACCAAAGACACCGCAAATTGCTGTATTTTGCGGAAACGGCGATAAACTATAATAGAGGTTCAAAATGTCAATAAATAAGTTAAATACTGAAGTATATGGAATTTAAAGCTTTTAAAATGGACGGTCTTGGAAATGATTTTGTAATTATTGATAATAGGTCAAATAATGTGGAATTAAACAAGGATCAAGTTATTAAAATTTGTGATCGAAACTTTATTGGTTGTGACCAACTAGTCTATATTAACAACAGTGATAATGCTGACGCTGATCTAGAGTTTTATAATTCTGATGGTTCGGCAGCTGACGCATGTGGAAACGGTACAAGATGTGTTGCCTTTTTATTATCAAAAGAAAAAAATACAAAAAATATAAGCGTTCAAGTAGCATCAAAACAGCTGAATTCAAAGTTGCTTGATGATGGTCAAGTTGAAACAATAATTGGTGTACCAAAAACTAATTGGAATGAAATTCCTTTATCTAAAAAACTAGACACTAAAAATTTAGGAATTATTATAGAAGATAACAATAACCAAGCAGTGAGTGGCGGTATAGCTATTAACGTAGGTAATCCTCATGCTATTTTTTTTGTAAATGATGTAGAAAATTTCAATTTAGAAAAAATTGGACCTGAGATCGAAAATCATGAATTTTTTCCTGAAAAATGTAATTTCACCCTTGCTCAAAAATTAAATGAAAATCATTATAAAATTAAAGTTTGGGAAAGAGGTGCAGGTTTAACAAAAGCATGTGGAACTGCTGCGTGCGCAACAGCAGTGGCTGCAAATTTAGAAAAATTAGAAAATTCTAGAACTGAAATTGAATTCAGTTTAGGAAAATTAATAATTTCTATTGATGAAAGTCAACAAATTCATATGAAAGGACCTGTATCTAGTATCAGAGAAATAGATATAAATATCTAATGGGTATTTTCGAAAAGTTTAAATTAGGTTTTAAAAAAAGTGCTGATAGTATTTCCTCAGGGCTTAGAGATATAATAGTAAAAAAGGAAGTTGATGATGAAACTTTAAACAAAATAGAGGAATTTTTGATTAGTTCTGATGTTGGCATTGACGCTTCAGCTGAAATAAAAAATATTATCTCTCAAAAAAAAATTGATCCTAAGAAAAATGCAGTTGAGGAGATAAATGCTATTTTAAAAGAATATATTTTAGAGTTAATGGTACCCTTAGAAAGAAAAGATTTTTTTGAAAATAAAGAAAATTTAAACGTAACATTAATTTCTGGTGTAAATGGGGTAGGTAAGACGACCACTATCGGTAAAATTGGTAAAATATTTAAAGATAACGGCTCAGAAGTAATATTTTCTGCTTGTGATACCTTTAGGGCAGCAGCAATAGAGCAATTAGAATCTTGGTCTGATAAAATTGGAGCGACAATTATCAAATCAAACCCAGGGTCTGACCCTGCTTCAGTAGCTTACAAGGCGATAGAACATGCAAAAAACAACAATATTAGACGGGTACTAATTGATACCGCTGGCAGATTGCAAAATAAGAAAAATTTAATGGATGAATTCAAAAAAATTGCAAATGTTATAAAAAAAACAGATGAAAGTGCACCTCATGATGTTGTTTTAGTTCTAGATGCAACCTCCGGGCAAAATATAATAAATCAACTTGAAGAATTTGATAAAATTATAAAAATTACTGGTTTAATTATGACAAAACTTGATGGGACAGCAAAAGGAGGAGTACTAATTGCAATTTCAAAAAAATATAAGGTTCCAATTTTAGGCCTTGGACTTGGAGAAAAAGAAGATGATTTACAAATTTTCAATGCTGAACAATTTGCAAATGCATTTACTCAATTTAATTAATTAGATTTTTAGAAATTAAAGGTTTTTCAATAGAACATTCAAAATTATTCTTATTTGTTTCATATCCACAGACTTTTGCATAACTTGAAATAATGAAATTTAGTTTCCCGTCATTCTCGAAATTTTTTAATTTTTTAGACTGAATATTATATTCTAGATTTTGATGAAAATTTTTTTTACCACTTACTAAAATTAAAGTATTATTATCTTTCATTAAATAATATGCAAAGTCCTCAGGAAAAACTGGATAGGTATAATTTTTTACAAGTTTTTTAACTTTTTTAGGAAACCATTCATATGTTAGTAAAGGGAGATCCTCTTTTGAATTATGATTATAAATATATAGATCTTGTGGATAATCATTAATATAATTTGCATCTTCTCCTCTAGCCAAAATGGCTTTGTCTCTTGTTTTGAAATATAATGTAAATTGACTATTATATGATTTCATTTTACCAACATAAAAATATTTATTCCTAGTATCGTTGCTAATTTCAGCGTAAGAAAAATTTGAAAAAAAAATTACAATTAATATAGATAAAATTCTTGCCATATATGACTTTAAAAATATAAAGTTGCTGAATATTTGTTTGAATTGTGTCTTAATTTAATTCTGTAATAAATAACTTAATTGAGTTTATGAGATTTTCGTTAAAATCCATCATATGATCATCATTTTCAACAAAAAAATTTGATTTTTTTCCTCTAAATTTATCATAAATTTCTTTTCCCATTTTAAATGGCACAATTTTATCTTTCATACCATGCATTACAAGAATTGGAGATGTATTTTTATTCAATTTGCTAATCGAATTGTATTTATCTTTTAACAAATATTTAACTGGCAAATATGGATAATAACTTTTTGCTAGTGTTTCCATAGATGTGAACGGTGACTCTAATATCACACCACTAAAAGAATAATCTTGTGCTAGATTTAATGCAATTGCTGTACCCAACGACTCCCCGTACAAGATTATATTTTTATCTTCAATTTTCTTGGAATTTAGCCATTTCTTTGCTGCCAAAGCATCTTCATAAAGGCCTATTTCTGAAGGTTTTCCATCATTTCCACTAAATCCCCTATAAGCAAATATCAAATAGTTAACATTCATTTTTGAGAGTTCATTTAATTTATAAATACGATTATCAAGTTTGCCAGCATTGCCATGAAAAAGTAATATAGTCTTATAATTTTCGTTCTTTTGAAAGTGCCATCCGACCAAACTACTTTCAGAGTTAATAAATACCTTTTCTATTTTGTGATTTAAAGGTCCCTCATCTAAATAATTATTTTCTCCTGGATGGTACAGAAGATTTCTTTGATAAAAAAAAATAAAAATGCAAATAAACGTATAAATTATTAATATTAATAATAATATATTTGTTAGTGTCATTTTTTTATTAATCATTATTTCTATTTAGATAAATGAAAAAAATATAACTTAATATACAAAGAATTAAAAAAATTGAAAAAGAAATTCTATAACTACTTACAATATCAAATCCTTTAGAATTAAATAAGTCTATAAATAATCCAATACCCCATTGCATAAAGAATGTTCCTGAATGAATAAATACATTATATGAAGTAAGTGACTTGCCTGCTAAATTTTGTGAAAAGTTTAAAGCTATTGCTGGTTGAGTTAGAGAAATTACAATTGAAGTCATAATGTATATTGCAAATAAAAAAGCTCCAGCTTTAGGACCAAAAAAGATTATTAGAAAAAAAACAAAGTAACTTATTGGGAGTCCAAATTTAATAAGTTTAACACTACTTATTCCATAATCAGAGAGTTTGGGGAGAATATATCCCCACAAAAAGTATGATGCTAACATAGTTACATTGATCCAAAACAAGCCTGTAGCACTTTGAAACGGAGAATACCCTGTAATATTTAGCATCCAAGGACCGGCCCAAAGCGTTTGGATTGCCTGTATACCGCCATAATTAATAAATGCTAATGGTATCATACTGATAAAAAACTTATTCCTCCAAATTTGTGCTAAACCTTTTTTTTCTTCATCAACAGTGAATTTTTCTTTCTGTTCCCAATTAGGAGTGAATAAGAAAATTAAAATAATACTTATTAAGATAAGTATAGCTATTAAAATGAAAATCCATCTCCATCCTATGAATGGTAATAAAATCTGTACAGGTAAAGTAGATGATACAAAACCTATATTTGCTACCATTAACATCCATGAATTAGCGCGCTGTTGATATTTTTCAGCAAACCAAACTCTGTATCCTGTTAGAGGTCCCATCATACAAGCACTCACGCCGATCCCAATAAATATTCTTGAAATAAGTAACCCAGAAAAACTTTTTGCTAATGCAAATGATATGGTTCCTACCAATGCAATTATTAAAAAATACCCAACAACCTTTTTTGGTCCGAATTTATCAAGTAGTAGTCCTATTGGGACTTGCATAATTGAAAAGCCAATAAAATAGCCTCCTGCTAACAGTCCTAAATTCCCTGCAGTTAAATCGAATTCATATGTCAGGACCGGCGTTAATGTTGCAGTAATAGATCTAACAAGATTTGATAATAAAAAACCGAAGGCAAAAATACAGAATATGATAATGCTTTTATTTACTTTAGTAATCATTTATAAATTTTTGAGATTTAATCTGTACTATGAATAATCAATCAACAAAAGATAAAGATGCACGCTCATCAAATGCTATGGCTGCAACTTCTCATCCATTAGCGACCGAAGAGGCCTTAAAAATACTAAAAATGGGTGGAAATGCAGTAGATGCTTCTATAGCAGCTTCAATTGTTTTATCTGTAGTTGAGCCTAATGCAACAAGTATTGGTGGAGACTGTTTTGCAATTGTCAAAATGAATAATAAGGATGCAGTATCTTTTAATGGATCTGGGTTAGCACCAGAGAAATTAAGTTATGATTTCTTCAAGGAAAAAAATATAGATAAAATTGAATTAACAAGTCCTCATTCTGTAACGATTCCTGGTGCAGTTCATGCTTGGGAAACTATTCATAAAGAATTTGGAAAATTAGATTTTGAACAATTATTTACAGGTGCAATTGAGATTGCAAAAAATGGTCACAAAATTTCTAAAGTAGTGTCAAATGCTTGGCATAATAGCTTAAATAAAATTAATGGAAATGAAAATTCAAAAAAAATTTTTTTGAAAGAGGGTCGTACTTATCAAGAAAATGAATTAATGAAAAATATTCCATTAGGAAAAACATTAGAGGCAATTAGTAAAAAAGGAAGTAAAGAATTTTATGAGGGTGAAACTGCAAAAGATATAATTGAAAGTTTAAGTGAATTAGGGGGTGTTCATACTTTTGAGGATTTTTCTAAACAGGACACAATAAGATCAGAAACAATAAAATCTAGTTATAAGGGTGATTTTATTCATCAATGTCCTCCAAATGGACCTGGCGTAACTGTTTTGATTATGATGAAATTGTTAGAAAAACTAAATATTCATAATTATAAATTCAATAGTACTGAAAGATTTCATCTTGAAGCCGAAGTTACAAAACAAGCTTATAAAGTTAAAGAAACAAGCTTAGGCGATCCAAATTTTGTAAATTTTGATTTAGATGAAATTTTAAGTGATAAAAATATTGAGGATATTTTTAATAAAATTAAGCTCAATTCATGCAGTGATGTTGGTGACTTAAATATTCCAGCTCACCCAGAAACTATTTATCTAACAGTTGTAGATAAAGACTTAAATAGTGTGTCCATCATTAATTCAGTTTGTTACGTATTTGGATCAGGTATCACTACAAATAAAAGTGGAATACTTTTACATAACAGGGGTACAAATTTCAGAGTAGAGCATGGACATCCAAACTGTATTGAGGGCTTAAAAAGACCATTACACACTATTATTCCAGGTATGGTCATTGACAAAGATAACAACACAACTTTGAGTTATGGAGTTATGGGAGGACAATATCAACCAGTAGGACAGGTGCATGTTTTAAATAATATGATTGATTACGGTATGGGTCCTCAAAAGGCTTTAAGTTTTCCTAGAGCTTTTCATTTTAACAATATTTATAAGCTTGAAAAATCAGTCGATAATCAAATTTTTAATGAATTGAAAGAAATCGGTCATAATATTGAGTATATTGATGGTACTCATGGTGGAGGTCAAGCTATTAAAATAAATCGATCAGAAGGGGACCTTTTGGGAGGATCTGATCCTAGAAAAGACGGTTACGCAAAAGGGTACTAAATAATGTCAAAAAGAATTGTAAGAAACATTTTTGAAAATGTGAATGATGAAAATATTGCTCTAACCTCTGAAATCAGCACAAAACTAAGTTACAAAGATTTAAAATTATTTATCAATAAAATTTCTAAACAACTGGCTGGAAATGGATTATCAAACAAAGATAGAGCAGCGATAGTTTTACCAAATGGACCATACATGGCTTCAAGTTTTTTGGCAATTTCAAGCTATATGTCTGCTGCCCCTTTAAATCCATCATATAAATCTGAGGAGTATGAATTTTATTTAAAAGATTTAAATCCAAAAATTGTTTTGGTTGAGAAAAATTCTGAAAATCCAGTTGTAGATGTAGCAAAAAAATTAAAAATAGAATTATGTGAAATTAATCCTGAAAAGGATGGACCTTCAGGAATATTTAATATTTACGAAAAAGAAAGTGAATATTCTTTACCCAATGAAAATGATGAAGCATTAGTGCTACACACTTCTGGTACTACATCGAGACCAAAGATTGTTCCTTTAACAAATAAAAATATTTTTTCTTCAGCAGAAAATATTTCTAAAAGTTTAAATCTTTCAGAAAATGACCATTGTCTTAATATTATGCCACTTTTTCATATACATGGTCTAATAGCTATTTTAGCTTCATCAATGAAAGCTGGTGCATCTGTATGTGCATCAAATGGTTTTAATGCTATCAAGTTTTTAGATATAGCTAAATCAGAAAAAATAACTTGGTACTCTGGAGTACCCACAATGCATCAAACTATTTTATTAAGAGCACATAAAAATTTAGAAATTGCTAAGGGGCTAGAACTAAGATTAATTAGGTCATCATCTGCATCTTTACCACCAGCAGTATTTAATGATTTAAATGATGTTTTTAGTTGTCCAGTAATTGAAGCATACGGTATGACAGAAGCTACTCATCAGATGACTTCTAATCCATTACCACCTAAGCAACAAAAAGCAGGATTTGTAGGCCTTCCAGCAGGTCCAGAGGTATGCATTATGAATGAAAATGGGGAAGTGCTAAAACAAGGTGATGAAGGAGAAGTGTGTATAAAAGGTGAAAATGTAACTCTTGGATACGATAATAATGAAGATGCAAACAAAACAAGTTTTACCAATGGTTGGTTTAGAACTGGCGATCAAGGTTATTTCGATAATGAGGGTTATTTAAAGATTTCAGGAAGATTGAAAGAAATAATTAATAAAGGTGGAGAAAAAATATCTCCATTAGAAGTTGATAATGTATTAATGGACCATCCATTAATAGATCAAGCAGTTTGTTTTGGGTATGAAGACAAAATGCTTGGAGAAAACATTGCTAGTGCAATTATAATAAAAAGCGGTGAGATATGTTCAGAAAATGATGTTTTAGAATATGCAAAAGAAAAACTTGCTAAGTTTAAAATACCAAAAAAAATTTTTTTTGTTGAAGAAATTCCAAAAGGAGCAACAGGAAAATTACAAAGAAATGTTTTAGCAAAAAAATTTGGTTTAAATAATTAATGATAAAAATTTGTATATTTGGTGCAGGATCAATTGGTGGATATTTAGCTGCATGTTTAAGTAAAAATAATATTGATTTATCACTTATAGCTAGAGGCCCACACAAAAAAGCTATCGAGGAAAATGGTTTAACATTAATTAAAAAAGATAAAACAGAAAACTTTAAATTAAAAGTATCAGATGATCCCAAAGAACTTGGAATTCAAGATTATATTTTTATTTCAGTAAAAGCTCATACAATTTCTAATATAGTAGAGTCTCTTCAAAGCTTAATTGGAGAAAATACAACTATAATATCTGCTGTGAATGGCTTACCATGGTGGTATTTTCATAAAGCTAACACGGGGACAAACTTAGATGAGAAACACATAGATAGTGTTGATCCTGATGGTAAAATTTGGAATTCTTTGAGGCCTTCAAGAGCTCTTGGATGTGTAGTTTATCCAGCAGCTGAAATTACTGAACCTGGTGTTATTAAACACAATGGCGGTGAAAGATTTACATTAGGCGAACCAGATGGGTCAAAATCAGAAAGACTTAAAATTATTGCAGACTTATTAATTGCAGGAGGTTTAAAAGCTCCACAAAAAAGTAATCTAAGAGATGAAATTTGGATAAAGCTCTGGGGTAATTGCTCGTTTAATATTGTGAGTGCACTACACGATAAATCTTTAGATGAAATTGGTAACGACCCAGAACTTTTAAAAATAGTGAAAAAATTGATGGAAGAATGTCAGTCAGTGGGAGAAAAAATTGGTGTTAAATTTAATGTTTCGATAGATCATAGAATTAAGGCAGCAATTTCAATAAAAGGCCACAAACCATCAACTACTCAAGATTTACACGCAAAACGTCCCCTAGAAATTGATCCAATCATTGGATCAATAATTGAAATTGGAAATAAAATTAATGTAAATACTGAAAACTTAAAGTCTGAATACAACAAGTTAAAACAAAAAGCTGAAGGCTTAGGATTATATAAAAGATCGAAAATAATTGATCAGATTACGAATTAATTAAAAGTTTAGAGAAATGTCTCTATGTATTGAATTACATCTTGAGACATAAATCGCTTGCTCTTTTGTAAGTTTTGATTGCAGACGTAATCCAATAGTTTCACTAATAACTTTATCATGAGCAGTTATTTTATCCATGTGCTTTTTCTTAAAATTTTTTCTCCAGTCAATCTCTTGCTGGAATAAAACATAAGTATCATTTGCTGAACTTTGAAGTTTTTCGAAATCAACTTCATCTTCATCCATAAGGGTAATTAAATAATCTAGCTTATCAGCAAATTCATCTGATCCTGAAATTTCTCCAACTTTTTCAAAAATATTATCAATAAATTCTATTGCATCAATATAACCTCTATTATCTATTTTTGACTTAAGAAGTTTCATATCTTGACTTAATTCTTCAAATTTTTCACCATCATTTATAAATTCCTTAATTAATAATAAATCTTCATATGCATTATCAACAGTTTTTTTATATTTTTTTACAGCTAAATTTTTTGCTTTATTAATTTTATTAAACTCATCATTTTTAGCTTTCCACTCCTGAGGAATTGTATTTTGAATTTCTTCTATCTCTAGCTTCACATTTTCAATTTTTTGCAAAATTTTATTTTTATCTGATACATCCTCATCATCTAGATTTCTTATTTCAGCTTTAAACTTATCTATCTTTTTATTTAATTTCATTATTTTCTTTTGTTTTTTTCTTGTTTTAAAATGTAAATCTCTATAATCAACTGCATAGTCATCATAGATTGACTGAGCACTCTTAACTTCATCTACCAATTCAAAAGAATATTTAGAATTATCAACATGACGTTGGAAGTAACTTAATTTATCTGCGGGTAAATTTGCTAAAATGATATCATCAAATTCATTAATACTAGTTTTAATTTGATCTCCGTTAGTTTCAAAGTTTGCAAATTTGTATTCTTGCAAACAGTATTGAAGTTTAGGGTTCATTGGAGGTGGAGCAACATTTGATGTTAAATAAACTCTGTTGGGCAGATAATTAACAAGACTTGGATAAAAACCAACAATTCCAAGGCCAATTAGCTGTAGCGCTATGAAAGGCACTACACCTTTCCATATATCCAATGTCTGAATTATTTTTGGGGCTACACCTTTTAGATAAAACAAAGCAAATCCAAATGGAGGGGTTAAGAATGATGTCTGAAGATTTACACCTATCATTACTCCAAGCCATACTGCTGTAACATTTGCTCCTGTTTCAGCAAGTAATATTGGTGCAATAATCGGAACTACTACAACAGCAATTTCTATAAAGTCTAAAAAGAAACCTAGAAGAAAAATTACAACCATAACCACGATAAACTGAGTCCAGAAACCTCCAGGTAGATCTTGAAGAAAATCTCTAACCAACTCTTCTCCACCAAATGCTCTAAATCCTGATGTAAGCATTGCAGCACCTAATAGAATTATGAAAACCATTGAAGTGGTAATACAAGTTTCTGTAACAACTTCTTTTAGTACATTATCTGTTTTATAACTTCTCCAGAAGCTCCATGCTATTCCGTAAACAAGTATAATCACAAAAAATGCTGTAATGTAGATAGCACCCAAATCTCTTTCCTCTAAATTTTTTACATTGAGTTCATAAGTTGAAGCCAGAAAAGTAATAGGTATTATTGATCCAATAATTAGTATTAAAGGATAAAATGCACTTTTCTTACCTTCAAACAACCTATATCCAGCCATTAAAGTTGCTCCAATTGCTCCAATAGAACCAGCTTGGTTTACAGTTGCAATCCCCATTAATATTGATCCTAATACTGCAAATATAAGTGCTAAAGGAGGGATGATAATAACTATAACTCTCAACCAAAATTTAAAATCGAAAGTCCCTTTAAATGGAACAGGAGGTGCTACACCTTTTTTAATTCTTGCATAAATAAAGACATATATCATATACAATGCTACTAGAACTAGTCCCGGTAACAAAGCACCCAAGAACATGTCTCCAGCACTAGATGATCCAACTCTAAACTCACCAGGCATGTTAAATTCACCAGTAATTGCTTTGTAATCATTTTGTCTAATATTATTAGCAACATCTGATGCACTGGCTAATTGATCAGCAATAATAATTAAAACAATTGAAGGTGGAATTATCTGTCCAAGAGTTCCGGATGAACAAACGATACCACTCGCAAGTTTACGATCATAATTATTATTTAACATTGTTGGTAAAGAAATTAGTCCCATTGCGATAACAGTAGCTCCAACTATTCCAGTTGTAGCAGCAAGTAAGGCTCCTACAAAAATTACCGATATACCCAATCCACCAGGAATAGGACCAAACAGTTGACCCATTGTAATGAGTAAGTCCTCAGCTATTTTAGATTTCTGAAGCATTATCCCCATGAAAATAAACAAAGGAATTGCAATTAAAGTGTCTGTTTCAACATCCCAATAGTTACTTCTAAAATTAGTAATTCCAGCGACTAACCATTCTATAGGCCCATCGACTGTGAAATAAGCACTAGAGTCTCCTTCAAATATTGCTCCAAAAAATGCGGCTAAACCAATGGAAATTATTGCTGAACCGGGAAGAGCAAAAGCCACAGGATAACCTGAGGCAAGTGCTGCGATCATAATTAATACCAGAATTGCTAAAAATAATAATTCCATTAATTACTCTCTACCTTTTCTAGTCTGACTTGATCTGGATTGTCTGATTGAGTTTGATCTTCAATATTATTAAAAATAATTTTATGGCTACTGGACATAAAATAGCTAGTAAATTGTAATAGCATTGTGACAGCAAAAACTGCTAAATATACTGCCATTAAATAAAGAAGGTATAGTCCATTAGAACCTTGTTGTGTGACTTCAAAAGCAACTACAGGTCCATTAATAATACTTGCTTTACCATTTAAACCTAAAAATAAAACTATTAAACAAAGAGGTACCCCTAATAACGCTGAACCAACCATATTGGTCCAAGCCTTTTTTTTTTCACTAAAAGATGAATAAAGTACGTCAACTCTAACATGACCTTCGTGAATTAAAGCATAAGCACTTGCAAATAAATATAACGCTGCGTACCAAAATCTAACTAAATCTCCTTGAAAAGCTTGTTCATAGGAGAAAACAAATCTTGATAAAACAATTACAAATTCACTTAAGACTACCAATACTGCAAGCCATATAAAACCAACAGATTTTGTAAAGTAACCTATTATAAATGAAACTAATATTATTGGAAAATGTATATACGTTATTCTTTCTGGAGCTTTTACCATGAAAGCTTTTACCTCAGGACTAAATATAGCTTCCCATAATCTTTCAACAACCATAAATGAAATTATGAAATCAGCTAAACCAACTAAAAATACAGCCCAAAAAGATCCTCTAATTAAATACGCTGAAAATTTTGATAATATTTTTGAATCGTCAACTAAGGTTTGTGAGTATGTCTTGAAGACATAAAAAACAACTGAGAGAATACAAACTACATATATTATAATTTGAATATAACCATAAGTTAAATCGGAAGACTCTAAAGACTTTTGCTTATAACCAAACAAATCATAATGAGAAAAAACTTTTTTAATGCCTGGCCAGTCACCCCAAACTGTAAATAAGTTATTAATTAAAAATGCTAAAGTAAATGCTAAGACTGAGTAGCTTAAAACTCTCAAATAAGTAGACAATTTAGTATTTTCTGGACCCATATGATTTTAAATTTTTTAAAAGTAATACTTAATTTTAAAATAAAAAAAAGGGCCCAAAAAGGGCCCTTTTAATTATTAAATTAAGTTCAATTACATTCCTAAAGCTCTGTTTCTTTGCGAAATGTAAGGTGAATCAGACAAGTTAGTCCAAGATCCAATGTCTTTTCTTGCTTTTAAGAAGCTCGAGTGAACTCTTTCAGCAAGACCACTGCTAGCTCTTGTTTCTTCAAACACTTCATTAGCAGCACCAGCAAAGCCATCATAAACCTTGTCGCTAAACTTCTCTAGTTTAACACCATGATCATTGATCAATCTTGCTAAAGCAGCACCGTTTTTAGCATTGTACTCAGACATCATAACGTCGTTTTCCATTGCTGCAGCTGCTTCAATCAATAACTGATCTGATTTGTTTAAGCTTGTGAACCAAGACTTGTTTGTTCCACATGCTAACATTGATCCAGGCTCGTGCATACCAGGATAGTAGTAGTATTTAGCAGCTTCTTGGAATTTCATAGCTTCATCATTCCATGGACCTACCCATTCTGTTGCATCAATTGCACCAGACACAAGGTTTTCGTAGATTTGTCCACCAGGTAATGAAACTGGAGATCCTCCAAGTTTACCAATTACTTGTCCACCTAAACCAGGCATACGCATTTTTAAACCTTTGAAGTCATTAGGGCTTCTAATCTTCTTGTTAAACCATCCACCCATTTGAACTCCTGTGCTTCCACACATAAAGTTTTTAAGACCAAATTTGTCAGCTAGTTCATCCCATAACTGTTGACCACCTGCAAATCTAATCCATGCATTCATTTCAGTGTAAGTAAAACCAAATGGTACCGCTGTAAAGTAACCCCAAGCTGGATCTTTCTTCACCCAGTAGTAGTCAGCAGCATGGTACATTTGTGAGTTACCAGATGCAACTTCATCAAAAGAGTCAAATGCTTTAACTCTTTCATTCGCTGCATAGTAAGTAACTTGAATTCTACCATCACTTATATCTGCAATTCTTTGTGCAAATCTTTGAGCTCCTGTTCCTAGACCTGGAAAATCTCTTCCCCAAGTAGCAACCATTGATGCTTCTATTCTTTCAGCAGCAACAGCTGGAGCAGCTAAAGATGATGCAGCTACAGCAGCAACACCAGTTGCAGCAGCAGCTTTAAAGAACTTACGTCTTGAAGGTAATTTTTTACCTTTCAACTTTTTGTCTTTAATCATTTATTTCTCCTCTATAGTTAATTAACTGTCGACAATTAAACACAAATGTAACTTAGAGTCATTATTAAAAATGAGGATAAAAAGACTTAATACAACTTGAGATTGTTAATTGACTTTATTTTTACAGTTTCCTGTTTTGAAGTACTCATCAAGATTATCAATAGCTAAATTAGCCATCGCTGTTCTAGTTTCCTTTGTGGCACTGCCTAAATGAGGAAGTATAAATGCACTTTTATGTTTATAGTAGCCTTTATTTAAGTTTGGCTCATTTTTATAAACATCTAACCCAACTGCATAAACTTTTCTTCTATCCAGTGCATCAACCATTGCCTCGTCTTCAATTATATCTCCTCTTGCAACATTAGTAACTACTGCACCTTTTGGTAAGTATTCGATTGTATCTTTATTAATCATATCAATTGTCTCTTTTGATGCTGGACAACATACAGATAACACATCTGATACAGATAGAAGATCTTTTAAATTATCATGATAAATTGCACCTTGTTCTTTTTCCTCACTAAGTTTTGATCTGTTATGATAATGAATTATCATTCCAAGAGATTTAGCAACTTTTGCAATTTTTTGTCCAATTCTTCCCATTCCTAAAATACCTAATCTTGTACCTGTAAGTTGTTTTCCAATTAATAAATCTGCTGACCAAACCCATCCACCTTCTCTAGCTCTTTCAATTCCCTCAGAAGCTCTTCTGCAAGCACCAAGAATTAAAAGAACTCCTATTTCTGCTGTTGCATCAGTTAAAACATCTGGAGTATTAGTTACAGCTATTCCTCTTTTTTTTGCAGCTTCTAAATCAATATTTCCAAATCCAACTGCAAAATTAGAAAGTATTTTAACTGAGTCTGGTAATTGATTAATTGTTTCAGCATCTAACTTATCTGTTAAAGCTGATAGTATTCCATCACATCCTTCACTCATTTCAATTAATTTTTTTTGTGAATATAGTTCATCATTAAGATTTAAATTTGCATCAAAGATTTCTTTTGCTTTATCCTCACAAGATCTTAGCAATCTTCTGGTGACCAATATTTTTTTCATTAAGGTAGATTAATTCAAATCGAAAATTTTACCAGGATTCATAATATTATTTACATCTATCGATCTTTTAATAGATTTCATAACAGGTACGTTATCTGGGTGTTCTCTAAGTAGATAATGTTTTTTTTGAAGCCCTATACCATGTTCTCCAGTTATAGTTCCTTCAAGTTCAAGTGCTTTATTAATTAAATCATCACTATATTGTCTTATTCTTTTTTGTTTATCCTCGTCATCTGGATCATAAAGAACTATAGAATGAAAATTTCCATCACCAACATGACCTACCATTGGAGCAGTTAGGCCCAGCTTTTGAACTTCTTTTTCTGCCCATGAAATACACTCAACTAATCTTGAAATTGGTACACATACATCTGTAGAATAAACTTTCATATCATTTCCCAAAGCTTTAACGGAATAGTAAACATCGTGTCTTGCTTTCCATAATTTTTTTTGCTCCTCGGGAGATGATGCCCATTGAAAATCACTTCCACCATTACTTTTTGAAATTTCTTCTACAATTCCAATATTTTCATTATTTGATGCTTCACTTCCATGAAATTCAAAAAATAGAGTAGGTGACGCTTTTATATTATCTAATTTAGAATACTTAATACTTATTTCCATTTGATCTTTGTTAAGCATTTCAATTCTTGCAATCGGAACACCATATTGGATAACTTCTTGAGATGCTTTAACTGCAGAGTCTAAATCTGGAAAATAACAAACTGCACTCATAATACTTTCAGGTATGGGTGATAATCTTAATTGTACTTCAGTAATAATTCCAAGTGTTCCCTCTGAACCTATAAATAGATTTGTAAGATTATATCCCGCAGAAGTTTTTTTTGTTCTAGCTCCTGTTTTAATAATATCTCC
Organism: uncultured Pelagibacteraceae bacterium; assembly: GCA_902604795.1. Taxonomy (GTDB): domain Bacteria; phylum Pseudomonadota; class Alphaproteobacteria; order Pelagibacterales; family Pelagibacteraceae; genus Pelagibacter. The sequence goes on from CACKZV010000002.1 coordinate 75,538, forward strand.
ATTTGGAAGAACAACTGTCAGACCTGAAATTACAGTTCTCATAGTTCCATATTTAACAGCCATTGTTCCTGAAGCTGACGTTGCTGCCATCCCACCAAGAGCAGCATCTGCGCCTGGATCAATTGGAAAAAATACTCCGTCTTCTCTCAAATATTCGTTTAATTGTTTTCTTGTGACATTTGCTTGAACTCTACAATCAAAGTCCTCAGCATTGACACTTAAAACTTTATTCATTTTTTCAAGAGAAATAGTAATACCGTTTTGATTTCCAACAACATGGCCTTCTAAAGAAGTGCCTGTACCAAATGGAACTACAGGTATTTTATGTTCGTTACATAGTTTTAATAATTGAGAAACTTCCTCATTTGTTTCTGGAAATACTACAGCTTTCGAAAGAATTGGATCATACGTATCTTCACCTCTTGCATAATTTGCTCGTGTGGACTCTGAGGTTGAAAATCTTCCGTTAAAGATTTTTTTCAATTCTGTTTGTACATTCTCATTCATAATTAAATATTATAGAAAAATCTTTTAAAAATACAGCCTATTTAGAGAGCATCTTGCCTATATTTTCTAAGGCCTGCTGTATGTTATCTCTAGATGCGGCAAAACTAAATCTTACGTAGTCTTGGCAAGTTTGTCCAAATGCTGTTCCAGGCACTATTGCAACACCAGCTTCATGCATTGCTTTTTTACAAAATTCTGCGCCTGTCATTCCAGTACCTTTTACATTTGGAAATGCATAAAAAGCTCCACCTGGTAAACTACACTCTATTCCAGGCAAATCATTTAAACCTTTATGAATTAAATTTCTTCTTAAGGTAAACTTATCCAACATATCTTTAATTGAATCGTCCGGGCCATCTAGGGCAGCTATTCCAGCAAATTGTGCTGCTGCATTTACGCAAGACACACTGTTGATTAATAATTTATTCACATGTTCAACTAGTTCTTTCGGCCAAAAACTCCAACCTAATCTCCATCCAGTCATTGAATATGCTTTACTCCAACCTTCTAATACAATTAACCTATCTCTTAAATTTTCATAATGAAAAAACGATGGCATTTCTTTGTAGTCAAAAATTTGTCTACTATAGATTTCATCGCTTAAGATCGTAACATGTGGATGTTTTTCTAACTCTTTAGCAAAATAATCTATCACTGGCTTCTCAACAAAACTTCCCGTTGGGTTATTTGGGTTTATTAAAATTAACAATCTAGTTTTATCAGTAATTAAAGATAATATTTTATCTGGATCAAATTTAAGATCTTTATCTTCAGTAAGATCGTATGGTACTGGTGTTGAACCAGTATAATTTATCATTGACTCATAAATTGGGAAGGCAGGTGTAGGATGAATTATTTCTGCTCCTGGTTCGCCAAAACATTGAATTGCATAACTCATTGTAGGCTTACCACCTGGCATAATCAAAATTCTTTCAGCATCAATATCTGAATTATATCGTTTTTTAATCCATCTTGTTACAGCTTCTCTACATTCTGGAATTCCGTTAGACATAACATATCCATGATGACCATCGTCTAAAGCTTTTTTTGCAGCTTCAACTACATGTTTTGGTGTTTTAAAATCCGGTTGACCTAATCCCAAATGTATCATTGGGTGACCCTTTGCTTCTAATGCTTTAGCTTCAGCTAATACGCTGAATGCAGACTCTGTTCCTAAATTTTCTAAATTTTTTGCCAATATCATAATTTTATTTTTTAAAGTGAGAAAACTAACTGAAAAGGTTAACTATGTCTATTAATTAAAATTTTTTATCTTCTATAAATAATTTTGGACTCATCTAAGTCTCCTATACTTTTGCATCCCATCAAGATCATGTTACGTCTTATTTCATCATGCATATTTTGTAGTAATCTTTCTACTCCTTGTTGACCACCAGCCCCTAAACTAAACAAAAATGCTTTACCAAAACTACAAGCTGTCGCACCTGCTGCTAATGCTTTAAGAACATGCGTTCCTCTTCGAACTCCACCATCTAAAATTACCTCTAATTTATCTCCTACAGCATCTCTAATAGCTTTTACTTGATCAAAAGGAGATCTAGACCCATCAAGCTGCCTTCCTCCATGGTTCGATATCATTATAGCGGTACATCCTATATCTATTGCTTTTTTAGCATCATCAACTGACATAACCCCTTTAAGTGCAATTGGGCCGTCCCATTTTTTTATACAATACTCTGCGTCTTTCCAATTCATGGCAGGATCATACTGCTCATTTATATATCCCATAACGGATTGGGCAATATTTGTACCTTTATCAACTTTATCTTTAAGATTTGCTAATTCAAATTTTTTATGCGTAAAATAGTTAAAGACCCACTGAGGTCTCATGGCAAAACTCATTAAACTATCTAAAGTAAATTTTGGTGGTGTTGTAAAACCTGTCCTGTGATCTCTTTCTCTATTTCCAGCAACAATAGTGTCAACTGTGATACACATTCCATTGAAGTTTGCTCTTTTACATCTATCAATTAAGTCATTAGTTATCGATTGATCCTTATGAATATACAATTGGAAAATTTTTGGCCCACTTGAAAGATTAGCAATTTCTTCAATCGAAAAGGAAGCCATAGTAGACATACTGTATATTGTACCAAATTTTTCTGCAGCTCGAGCAGAAGCTTTATCTCCATCTGGGTGATATAAACTTTGCATAGCGGTAGGTGATAGAAAAATTGGCATATCCATCTTTGTTCCAAAGACCTCTGTTTTTAAATCAGGTTCACCAACACTATTTAAAATATTTGGAATTAGATCGCAGTCATTAAATGAATCTGTGTTCCTATTCATTGTAACTTCGTCGTCTGCTCCTCCATCTATATAATGAAAAATAGGAGCAGGAAGTTTTTTTTTTGCTAACTTTCTAAAGTCATCAAAGTTATAGCAATTGCTTAAACTCATTATACTCTGAATCTTAAATTACTTCTGTTTAGGTCACTGATTTTTGTGCAACCCATTAGCTTCATATCTCGTTGCAGTTCAGTTTTATATTGATTTAGTGCTCTTTCCACCCCTGCTTGACCTGCTGCAGCTAAAGCATAAAGATAAAGTCTTCCACCTGAACAAGCTTTAGCACCTAAAGATAATGCTTTTAGCATATGAGTTCCTCTGTGAATTCCACCTTCACATATAACATCAAGTTTATCACCGACAGCATCAACAATTTCTGCAAGTTGATCAAAAGGAGATCTTGAACCATCAAGTTGTCTTCCTCCATGATTGGAAACCATAATTCCAGTACAACCAATATCTACAGCTTTTTTTGCATCTTCAACACTCATAATACCTTTAAGAGCAAAATGGCCACCCCATTGAGAACAAAGTTTTTCAGCATCATTCCAATTCATAGATTGGTCTAACATAGTAGAAAAATAACTCCCAATTGAAGAGTTAGTGCTTGTGCCTTCTTTTACAAAATCTTGAAGGTGCGGTAATTCAAATTTACCTTTAGTCAGATAGTTTATCCCCCACATAGGCTTAGTGGCAAAACTAAACAAACTTGATAAAGTCAACTTAGGTGGAGATGTAAAACCAGTTCTTAAATCTCTCTCTCGGTTTCCACCTGTAATAGTATCTACTGTCAAAGCCATTACATCAAATTTTGCTGCTTTAGCTCTCTCTAAACAAGAGTCATTCAAGCCCCTGTCTTTGTGAAAATAAAATTGAAACATCTTAGGAGTATCAATCATAGCAGAAATTTCCTCTACACTGACTGTAGCCAAAGCTGAAACACCAAACATTGTATTAAATTTTTTTGCTGCCTTTCCAACTGCTCTTTCACCATCATAATGAAAAAGTCTTTGTAATGCAGTTGGTGCTAGATAAAATGGTAAATCCAATTTTTTTCCAAATATTGTTGTAGAAAGATCAACATTTTCAACTCCTCTTAAAACATTTGGAACTAAATCAACGTCATCAAAAGCACTAGTATTTCTAGCATACGTAATCTCATCATCGGCTGCACCATCAATGTAGTGAAAAATTGGAGAGGGTAATTTTTTTTTAGCTAATTTTCTAAAATCACCAAAATTGTGACAGTCTTTTAAATTCATAAGGTTAGTTTAAAATTTTTTTATAAAATTAAACATATAACTATTTGCCCCAGGATTTTTATCTCCAAGGCTCGCATTTGATATATGGTTATATGACACTGCTATTTCACTATTAGAAGAAAATTCATAAGAAATTTGTATTTCTGTTTTAAATTCTATTACATGTCCTAAATCTTTACCATCACCTTCAGAATATAGACCAGGAGTAAAACTTGGAGTAAACTTCAAAGGACCCTCATTGTAAATTTGAAAACCTGTATAAATATATGCAGCGTTATCTGCCGTCACCATTAGACCTGTTACTGGTTGAAGGATACCTAAAAAACTCTCTTTATCTTTTCCAGTATTAATATGCTGTATACCAAATAAAGTAGACTTTTTTCCCTCATCACTAAAATCAAACGTTCCAGTATAAAAACTCCAATTTTCATTAGAACTATGTCCATCTGCGTTTGTTAAATTAAAACCCAGCAAAAAATAAATTAACAATAATTTTAAAATGTTTTGCATAAAAAATTTGTATCTACTTTATAGATACTTTTCTAAGAATTAGAATACCGCCAAAAACAAATAAAATCAAAGGTAATACCCAAAGCAAAACTGTATTTTTGTTAATTTCTGGATCATAAACTATCCACTCTCCATATTTGCTCTTAAGAAAGTCATAGATCTGTTCATCATTTTGACCTTCATCGATTTTGTTTTGAATTAAAATTTTCATACTTAAAGCAAAATCAGATTGAGAGTCATAAACTGATTGTCCTTGACAAATTAAACATCTCAAATTTTTTGAAATTTGATCAACCTTTTCAGAATTAGCAGCATATGATAGATTTAAAGAACCTATTAAGTAAAATATTGTAACAACTAAAATTTTAATTTTCATTTTTTATTATCATTTTAAGTTCAGCAAGTTTTTTATCATCTAGTGGACCTATATATTTTTTTAAAATAGTTTTAGAATTGTTGTTTATAAGAATTGTTTCAGGTACACCATATGCTCCAAGCTCAATTGAATTAACTCCTGAAGGGTCAACTACAATTTTAGAATAAGGATTACCCAATTCTTTAATAAATTTTTTTGCATTTACTTCACTATCTTTATAGTTAATTCCAATAATATTTAATTTACCTAATGAATTTAAATTTAATAAATAAGGATGCTCATCACGACATGGTAGACACCATGAGGCCCATATATTTATTAATGAAAAATCTTTATCATTTATCAATTCGTATAATGTTGTCTCCTCATTAGAATAAAGAAACTTAGCTTTAAAGTTAAAATCAATATTACTTGAGTTTAAATTGGGGGAATAATTATTTGTTTTATTTAGGCCTATAAGAAGAATTAAAAAACTTACAATAACTAAAAAAACTATTGCTATTAGCTTAATATTTCTAACCATTTTTTTTTACAATGCTTAATATCCCTCCAAAGGAGATTAATATTATTGATATCCAAATCCATATCATAAACGGTTTTATTTGATACCTGACATTATAAAATCCATCATTTTTTAATATATTAAACACCAAAAAATTATCAGAATATAATGTCGATTTTATATCGGCCTCACTAGTTATTGTTTGTGGCTGATCATAAACTCTTACTTCTGGTTTCAGATTGATCGAATTATTTTTGTCTGAAATTTTAAAATTTGCCTCTAAAGACTGGTAATTTTTACTTTCATTTACTTTAAGACTTTCAAATTTAATTGTTTTATTTAAAAATTGTCTTTCATCTCCAACTTTCATATTTGATGAGTACTCTTTTGCAAGAACACCATTGACTAAAACACTTAAAATAAACAAACTAAAACCGAAATGAGATATTTTTTGAGACAAATTTGTTTTTTTTACTGAAAAATCTTTAATAGTAATTAAGAAAAGAAAAATACTTGCAATAAAAAGTGGGAGTGAAAATAGATATGAAATTCCAACTCTTTTTAAAAAAATAAAAGAAATAATTATTGATAAAATAAAAAATAAAAGCTGCTGTAGATTAATTTTATTTATTTTATCTTTTATCCAATTAAAGTTTGGTCCAATTGCCATAAAAATTAAAAAAGGAATCAAAAAAGGTACAATTAATTTATGATAAAAGGGGGGACCAACTGAAATTTTATCATTATTTACTACTTCTAGAAATATTGGATAAATTGTGCCAATTAAGACAACTGATAAAAAAAACATCATAAACAAGTTATTAACTAGAACAGCTGTTTCTTTACTAACAATATAAGTTTTTGTGAAATTGTTTTTGATTTTGTTTTGATAAAAAAAATAAATAAAAATAGACAACGTAATTAATATAAATAAAAAACAAAGAATAAAAACTCCCCTTGATGGATCATTTGCAAAAGTATGGATTGAATTTAAAATACCAGATCTAACTAAAAATGTTCCACTCATACTTAATGAAAAAGTTGTAATTGATAAAATTACTACCCAGGAATGAAACATTTCTCTTTTTTCCAAAATTAAAATAGTGTGAAATAAAGCTGTTAAACAAAACCATGGCATAAGGGATACATTTTCAACTGGATCCCAAAACCAAAAACCTCCCCATCCTAGTTCATAATAAGCCCATATAGATCCCAATAAAATTCCAATAGATAAAAAAATCCATGAAACCAGTACCCAATTCTTTATATGCTTAGCCCAGGTTTTATTTACAGAACCTGATATTAAGGCTGCGAGTGAAGAAGAAAAAATAATAGATGTTCCAACATATCCTAAATATAATATTGGTGGATGAATTGCCAATGCTGGGTCTTGAAGTATTGGATTTAAACCAGTTCCTTCGTTTGGAATTGGAAATAAGCTCATAAAGGGATTTGAAGTAAAAAGAATAAACAACAAAAATCCTAAAATTATTATTTCCTGAAAAAATAAAGTTAAAATCCTATATTTGTTTGAAAGATTTTTTGAAGTAATTGTAAAAATTAATAAAAAAATTGATAATACTAATAACCAAAGAAGTAAACTTCCCTCATGGTTTCCCCATGTTCCTGAAATTTTATAGAATAAAGGTTTAGAGGTATGAGAATTATTATAGACTGTCTCATTACTAAAATCTGAGATTATAAAAGTTATTATAAGAGCAATGAAACTTATTATAATCATTAATGATTGAATAGAAATTAGTGAAAAAATTCTTCCACTAACATTTATATTATTTCGATTTAATAATATTGGAGATTGTATGATTATTAATATAGATGACACTAAAGCAATATAAAGTGAATAATTTCCAATTTGGTTTAGCATTAATTAATCTCTTTTAATGCCTCTTTCACCTCGGGTGGCATATAATTTTCATCATGTTTCGCTAATATTTTAACCGCAGTTAAAAAATTACGATCTTTTAAAAAACCTTCAGCAACAACTCCTTTTCCTTCTTCAAATAAATTTGGAACGGAACCATTATAATTAACGATTAATTCATTTTTAAAGTCAGTTATAACAAAGTTAACTTCTGACTGATTAACATTGATTGATTTTTCTTTAACCATTCCCCCAACTCTTATTTTTTTTGATGTCAACTCTGTTAAATTTTTTATTTCTGTAGGTGATTTAAAATAAACAACATTTTCCTCAAGTGATTTAAAAACTAAAAATACAATTAAGATTGATGAAAAGAATATAGATAATATAAAGATGGCTCTTAGTTTAACTTTTTTACCATACATGAAAATAAAAATTAAATTTTAGATGCAGATGAAGTAGCTAGTATTTCTTTATATGTTTCTTGTTTTTTTGCTATTTCAATTTTATCAGTCTCTAAACTTTCAAATCGAACCCTGAATTTCTTTTGCTCTTTAACTAATTGAAGTTTGATTACTGAATATAAAATGCAAAAACAAGAAAGAGTGAATGCAAAAGAAGACCATACATACAGACCGTATCCATTCATGTATAAAATCTCGTTAATCATAATCTATCTAATCCTTTGTTTTTTATTTTTATCAGTTCTGTATTATATTTCATCAAAAATATCAAAAGCGAAAAAAGTGCAAATGCCGCAGTCATTATACCTAAAGGTAACAACATAGAAGCATGAATAGAAGTTTCTGTAAAAATATTTACTGAAGAAGGCTGGTGCAATGTTGACCACCATTCAACAGAAAATTTGATTATAGGGACATTTATTAAACCTATTATTGCTATGTAAGAACTAATCTTTACAGCTTTTTCTTCATTGTCAGTTACCCTCCAACTTAGAAGAAACATCAAATAGAAAAAAGCAAGTAATAACATTGATGTTATTCTAGCATCCCATGCCCACCAGGTTCCCCAAGTAGGTTTGCCCCAAATGGATCCTGTTACCAAAGCAATAACATTAAAGACAAAACCAGATGGTGCCAAGCTTTTTGTTATTAAAGAAAGATTCTTATTTTTAAAAACTAAAATACCAAATGACAAAATAGCAATTAAAGAAAAAATTCCAAGAGAAATCCAAGCTGCTGGAACATGGACATACATAATTCTCACTGAGTCGCTTTGTTTATAGTCTTCAGGAGAAAGTATTAATGCCTCAACAAGGCCAATGCTTATAATTACTAAAAAAATAATAAATACAAACTTTTGTGTTTTATTTATTATTTTTAATAAGTTTTTTGGTTTTAAATAGTTAAACATTTCCTGTTATCTATAACACAAATTTAAATTATGAAAATTTTTCTGGTGGGTTATTCTGACCAAGAACACAGAGGGAGATAAAATAAATGGGATTAAAGCATCCTTGGTCAAAATAAAATTTGTTTTAGACATAATCTATGACGAAGGTTTGCACAAAATGTGTTTAAATAATGTAAATGAGCTTAATTAGAAGGCTTAAAGTAACCGGAGCCTTTTTTCCCAGAGAATATCTCATTGATTAAAGGGTGTTTAATTGGTTCATCAGAGTCATCCACTAATAAATTTTGCTCAGAAACGTATGCTTCATAAGTGATTTCGTCATTTTCAGCCAATAAATGATAGAATGGTTGGTCTTTTCTAGGTCTTACGTTTTTTGGTATAGATTGATACCACTCCTCAGAATTATTAAACTCAAAATCAACATCATAAATTACACCTCTAAAGTCGAAGTGCTTATGTTTTACAACGTCTCCAATAGAAAATTTTCCTTTTTGAACAGTCACACATTAAATATGGATATTTAAAAATAAAAATCAATAAAAAAAATATAATTGTTTTATTATTCTGCTATTATGTAGCAGTGAATAAATCTGTTTTAAAATTTGTTACTGATTTAGGGCCTTTGGTAATATTTTTTTATTTTTATTATAACAATGATAAAAATTTAATTGTTGCAATACCTCCACTTATAGTTGCAACAGTAATAGCAGTTTTAATTATGTGGATTGTTGAAAAAACAATTCCAAAGGTACCATTAATAAGCGGAATATTGATTACATTGTTTGGTGGTTTAACAATTTATTTTGATGATCCTATATTTATTTACATGAAGCCAACAATAATAAATATTTTGTTTGGTCTTGCATTAATGTTTGGCAAATACTTTACAAATGAACCAGTTTTAAAAAAATTACTTGGTAAATCTATGCCATTAAGTGATGAAGGATGGGAGATTTTAAATAAAAGATGGACGTACTTCTTTTTTGGATTAGCGATTTTAAATGAAATAATTTGGAGAACACAATCAGAAGAATTTTGGGTTAATTTTAAAGTTTGGGGAATGTTGCCAATAACCTTTATTTTTACAGCTTTTCAAATAGGTTTAATAAACAAATACAAACTGAATGAATAGAAATTTAAAATTAGTAGTAAACAATACGAATAAAGATGAGGGTAAAAAACTTTTTTTTGAGAAAACTGAATTAAAAATTATTTTAGATCTTTATGCAAAAATGGTTTCTTCGGGTAATTGGAAAGATTATGGCCTATCGATTTCCGGTAAACAAGTAAGTTTCAGTGTTTTTAAAAATGCTGCTGAAAAAGCTATATATAAAATTTGTAAAAACTTTAAGCCTTCAAACAAAAATCTTAAATATTTTATTACAGATACTAATGGCAAGATACTAAAAAATTCCTACGATCTTAAGATACTGTTGAATAAAGTTGATTGGAAAAAAATTTAGGTTTTATCTTCTTTGACCGAATAATCTTAAAAGCATTATAAACAGATTTATAAAATCTAAATATAAGGTTAAAGCACCCATTACAGCTTTTTTACCCATTAACTCACCACTGTCAGATGCGGCATACATGTTTTTAATTTTTTGTGTATCGTATGCAGTTAAACCAACAAATACGAGAACACCTATTATTGATATTGCGAAATACATCATTGATGATTTTAAGAATATATTGACTATTGATGCAATTATGATTCCGATTAAACCCATCATTAAAAAAGATCCCATCTTAGTTAAGTCTCTTTTTGTTGTGTAACCATAAATACTCATAGCACCAAAAGTTGCTGAAGAAATAAAGAATACTCTTGTTACACTCAAACCTGTGTAAACTAGTAAAATTGATGAAAGTGATAATCCCATTAAAGCTGCAAATACCCAAAAAGTAGTTTGAGCTCTAGATGCACTCATTTTGTTTATGCCAAAGCTCATGTAGAATACAATCCCTAGAGGAGCCAGCATCACAATCCATTTCAATCCAGATAAATAAATTGCACTTCCGAATTCAGTTAGTCCAACAATCGCACCATTTGGGTCTGTTACAACAGACATCTTAAAAGATAAAAGTGCAATTATACCAGTGAGCAATACACCGGTTGCCATATAATTATAGACTTTTAACATGTAGGCTCTTAAGCCTTCATCCATGACATCTGTTTGTTTGGCTGCGGTTGCTTTTCTTAGAATATTTTCTTTATTGAATTCCATAATATTTATATAAGTTTTTTTTTTGAGATTTTCAAGTCGTCAAAATAAATATAACAAACATTAAGTGTAACTGAGCATGAATTATAAAAAACTAGGAAATACTGACGTAAATGTGAGCACAATCTGTCTTGGGACAATGACTTGGGGTGAACAAAATAACCAAAGTGAGGCATTTGAACAAATGAATTACTCTATAGAAAATGGGGTTAATTTTTGGGATACGGCTGAACTTTATGCAGTTCCACCAAAAGCTGAAACATATGGTCATACAGAAACTATTATTGGAAATTGGTTTGAGGAAACAAAAAAAAGAAAAGATATAATACTAGCATCCAAAGTGGGTGGCCCTAGCAGAAGATATATGAGAAATGGAGAAAATAGTTTTACTGGAAAAAACTTAGAGGATGCCCTTCACGGAAGTCTAAAAAGATTAAAGACCGATTATATTGATCTTTATCAATTACATTGGCCCGAAAGAAACGTAAACAACTTTGGAAAATTGGGTTACGAACACAAAGAAAACGACTGGAATAAATTTGAAGATGTTCTGGAAAACTTAAAAAAATTTATTAAACAAGGCAAAATTAGATATGTTGGTTTATCAAATGAAACTCCATGGGGAGTGATGAATTATCTTCAACTTGCAAAAGATAAAGACCTACCAAGAATGATGGCAATTCAAAATCCATACAGCCTATTGAATAGATCTTACGAAGTGGGGTTGGCTGAAGTATCAATAAGAGAGAACATTGGGTGTTTGGCTTATTCACCACTTGCAAGTGGTTACCTAAGCGGGAAATATAGAAATAAACGTTTTCCTAAAGGATCAAGAATGGAGAGAGATTTTGATTTTTGGACAAGATACAGAAAGCCAAATATGGAAAATGCAGTTGAAGATTATTACAAAATTAGTCAGAAATTTGAACTAGATATGAGTCAAATGTCTATAAAATTCTGTGAAGTACAAGACTTTATGACTAGTGTAATTATTGGAGCAACAACTATGGAGCAGTTGAAAACTAACGTAGAAAGTGTAAAAGTGAATCTTGAGAGTGAAGTAATTTTAGAAATAAATAATGTACAAAAAAAATATCCTAATCCATGTCCATAATTAAAAAATTATTTTTAAAAACACTTATATTAACAGTATTTATAATCACATCTGTCCAATCAGAAGACTTAACAAAGTTAGGTACTTTTAAAGATTGGAATGCTGTTGCAGTTTTTAATGAGACTGGAAAAATTTGTTTTGCTTATTCGATACCAGTAAGCCAGTCTCCTAAAGCAAGCAACAGAGAAGCAAGATTATTTGTATCCTTTAGACCTGAGGATAAAATTTCTGATGAGGTGAGCATAACTTCTGGTTATGACTTTAATTCACAAAATACAATATTAGCTACATCAGGAAAATCAAAATTTGAGTTTGACTTACCTCAAAATAAATTTGCATGGATTTCAAGTGGAAAAACAGAGCAAAAGATTATTAAAAGAATGAAAAAGGCCTCGAGGCTGATGATAACAGCCTACAAACAAAGTGGCACAAGAACTACAGATGACTATTCATTGATGGGTTTTACTAAAGCTTATAACGCTGCAAAAAAAAGCTGCACCTAAATGAAAAAACAAAAGAAGATTGTACTCGCCTATTCAGGTGGTTTGGATACGTCTATCATTCTTAAATGGCTTCAAGAAAATTACGATGCTGAAGTTATAGCATACACTGCTGATGTTGGGCAGGAAATGGATAAAAAAAAAATAATTAAGAATGCAAAAAAATTGGGAGTTAAAAAAATCATAATTCAAGATCTAAAAAATATTTTTGTTAAGGATTATGTTTGCCCAATGATAAGAGGTCACGCTCTTTATGAAGGTGTTTATTTATTAGGTACATCCATAGCAAGACCACTAATTGCAAAAGATCAAATTAGAGTAGCTAAAAAATTTAATGCTTATGCTGTCTCACATGGTTCGACAGGAAAAGGAAATGATCAAGTAAGATTTGAATTGGGATATCATTACTTTGGTCCTAAAATTAAAATAATTGCACCATGGAGAATTTGGAAGTTAAAATCAAGAACCGATCTCATTAATTATGCAAAAAAACATGGAATACCAATTCCTAAAGATAAAAAAGGTGCACCACCTTTTTCTGTAGATGATAATTTATTTCATACTTCAACTGAGGGAAAAGTTTTAGAAAACCCAAAAAATTCTGCTCCCGAATTTATTTTTCAAAGAACAACTTCTCCTGAAAAGGCTCCAAATAAACCAAGCTTTGTTACTATTAATTACAAAAATGGTGATCCTGTTGGTCTAAATGGAAAAAAATTATCTCCAGCAAAAGTTTTAGATAAACTAAATCAAATAGCAGGGAAAAATGGAATAGGAAGAGTGGATTTAGTTGAAAATAGATTTATTGGAATAAAATCAAGAGGGGTTTACGAAACTCCAGGAGGAACATTATTGCTTGTGGCTCACAGAGCTATTGAGTCTGTAACTTTAGATAAAAGCACAATGCATAAAAAAGATCAAGTTATGCCAAGGTATGCAGAGCTTGTTTACAATGGCTATTGGTATTCAAAGGAAAGATTTAGACTACAAAAAATAATCGATCTAAAAAGAAATAAGGTCAATGGATCAGTCAAACTAAAACTCTATAAAGGTAATATTACAATTCAATCGAGAATGACTAAAAGCAGTGCTTACTCAATGAAAAAAGTCTCTTTCGAAGAAAATAAAACTTTCAATAAATCAAACATTGAAAAATTCATTAACTTTCATAAGAAAAAATTAAGATAAAATAGAAAAAAATAAAGAAATTATTCTTTAAAAATAATAAGGGATCCAATAAGGTTTTTTTGGCCCCTTTACTTTTTCATTATTTAAATTATCTAAAATTTAATTTTAATTATGAATTTAAAACCAACAAGACAAATAGCTATTGAAAATCTCAATACCTTTGTTGAGAAAAATTTAGAAGAGTATTCGAGACTAAGAAATTTTGATTTTGGTCCCGATAAAAGATCAAATACATCTTGCTTATCACCATATATTACACATGGGGTGATTAATGAAAAAGAAGTGATTAGTAAGTCACTGGAAAAATTTTCCTTTTCAAAAAATGAAAAATTTATTCAAGAAGTTTTATGGCGAACATACTGGAAAGGTTGGTTGGAACTAAGATCAGGGGTGTGGGATGATTATTTATTAGATTTAAAAAGAATAAAAGAAGAATTTAAAGATAATAAAAATTATTTAAATGCCATTGAAGGTAACACTGAAATTGAATGCTTCAATGAATGGGTAAATGAACTAAAGACTTATAATTATTTGCATAATCATACCAGAATGTGGTTTGCGAGCATTTGGATATTTACACTAGACTTACCATGGCAACTTGGTGCTGAATTTTTTTTGCAACACTTATATGATGGTGATACTGCATCTAATACCTTGGGCTGGCGTTGGGTTGCAGGTATTCAAACTCAAGGGAAACATTATCTTGCAAGTGAATGGAATATTAAAAAATTTACAAATAATAGATTTGAAAATATAAAACTTATCGAAAATGCACCTCCAATAATAAATGACAAAAATTATACTATTCTTCATAAAACTTTTGAAAATCCGATAAATATTGAGGAGAAAAACTTACTAGTTTTTGAAAATAACTTAGCATTTGAAATCACTGACTTTGCAATTCAAAAATTCAAAAAAATTCTTCTTATTGATAATAAAAATGAAAATAGAAATATTAAACTCAGTGAAAATGTAGTGAATTTTAAAAATAGTTTGATTGAGGAACAAAAGAAAAGGTTAGAGGAAAAATCAATTAATTGTGAGATTATTGATATAAATGAAATTAAAAACTTAGAAAGTTGTTACTGCCTTTATCCAACTGTTGGGGAAAATTTAGATTACATAAATCAAAACTCACTAAAAAATTTTGAGTTTCTTTATAGAAAATTAGATCAAAATTCATGGAAGTTTTGTAACAAAGGTTTTTTTAACTTTAAGAAATATATTCCTAAAATAGTTGAAAACCTTGAATAAATTGTAATTGAAATTTTTTTAATTTATGAGATAAAAATAATATGCAAAACTCACAGATATTAGAATTAATTGAAAATTTAAAGGGAAGAAGAAACTACGAGGAAAAAAAAGCCTCTAAGCTAGGCTTTAACTCTCTTTACGCATATTTTGAAAACAAACTATTACAAGAAAAAACTGCTTTAGAAGAAAGTGCAAGAGTGCTAGAAATAATAAAAACTGAAGAAAAATTATTAAAAGAAGAAAAAAGTAAGCCAAAGAAAACTTGCGGCTGTTGTTAAATTCCTAAATTTTTTAAAGACTGAAATTCACCAATTTTAAAAATAATTGCATCTTTTTTTTTAAAACCATATTTTTCTGCATTATCTTTAAATCTAACTGGTGGTTCCATTATTGGCTCCAAAGATAAAACAAAAGTACCCCAGTGCATCCCTAAAACTTTTTTACTTTTAAGGTCTCTTGCAATACTTAAAGCCTCCTCAGGGTTGGTATGGTAAGAGGATTTATCTTTATTAGGTGATAGTGGATAAAAATTATAAGCCCCAATATTAATAAGTGTTAAATCAATAGGTCCATATTTTTCACCTAATTCTTTATAAATATTTCCTACTCCAGTGTCACAAGCAAAGAGTATTTTTTTATTATTGTACTCAATTAAAAAGTTTCCCCATAAAGTTTTATTTGTATCTGTTAAGCTTCTTTTTGACCAGTGAACTGCTGGTAACAATGTTACTTTAAGGTCTTCATTGACTTTAATTTCATCATACCAATCCATTTCCTTTACATCTTTATAGCTATTTCGCATGAAATACTTTCCAAGCCTTAAAGGAAGTAAAACTTTTGCATCCTTAAAAGGAAACCTTCTAATTGTAGTCATATCTTGATGATCGTAATGATTATGAGTTAGAAGAAATAAGTTTGTCTTAGGAATTTCATTTAAATCTAGTGCTGTTTTAACATATCTTTTTGGACCAAAAATTAGTGGACCTGCATTTTTTGAAAAGACAGGGTCAGTTATAATTGTTGTATTTCCAAGCTTAATTAAGAAAGTTGCATGTCCAATCCAACCAACGTAATCGTCATTTTTTAGATTTTCTAAATCTGCAAGTACTTTTTGTTTTTCAATAGCGTGATCTTCGGGAATAGCCATATCAAGTTTTTTCTTTTCTTTGTTGAATACTTTAAAGGACCATTTGAAATTAGAATTTCTTTCAGGTGAGCCCTCTGGATTTCTGAAGCTACCGTCTGGTAAGTGATGATAAGGTATTTTTTCCATAGCTAATAATAAAGAATTATAGATAAAAAAAATAAGAATTAAAATTGCTAACTTTGGCAAATATCTTTAATTAATTAACGATCTTTTGAAACATTCAATCGTATTTTTTAAAAGACATGCAATTGTCATAGGTCCAACACCACCTGGAACTGGCGTTAAAGCTTTTGCAACTTTTGAAACTTGTTCAAAATCAACATCACCTACTAAACCATTTTCTGTTTTGTTTATTCCAACATCAATAACTATTGCATCTTTTTTCACCCAATTACCTTTTATAAGTTCAGGAATTCCAACAGCAGCAACAATAACATCTGCTTCTAAACATTCATGCTGAAGGTCTTTTGTTTTTGAGTGAGTAATTGTTACCGTACAATCTTCTTGAAGTAAAAGTTGTGCCATCGCTTTACCATTTAAGTTTGACCGCCCAATCATTACAGCTTTTTTTCCTGTTAAGTTAGGTTCTATTTTTTTTAATAAATAATAGCATCCAAGAGGTGTACAAGGAATTGAACCTTGGTATCCAGATGAAAGATTACCAACATTCATAGGGTGCAAACCATCAACATCTTTATGTGGTGAAATAGTTTCTATAACGTGTTGTTTGTTAATATGCTTTGGAAGTGGCAATTGAACCAAAATTCCTGAAACAGTTTCATCTTTATTAAGTTCTTCAATTTTATCTAAAACTGTTTTTTCATCTACAGTATCTGGGTACTTAATAACTTCAGATTTTAAACCAACTTGCGTTGCTGATTTTTCTTTATTTCTTACATAAATCTGACTTGGAGCCAAATCTCCGATTAATATTACTGTAAGACCTGGAACTTTGTTATATTTTTCTCTCAGGGCGTCAACTTCGGTTTTTAATTCTTCTCTAAGTTCAGCCGATTGTTTTTTTCCGTCTATTAAAATCATGATTATTAAAAAATAAGTGGTGCTATGTAGAGTTTCATACACATTTCTACAAACCAGATCAACAAAAGAAGAATGATAGGTGATATATCAAAAGCACCTAGACTGGGCAAAAAACCCCTTATTTTATTAAGTATTGGATCAGTAAGCTTATAAGTAAACTCTAATATTGAATAGACAAATCTATTTGAAGTATTTAAAACATTAAAAGCTATTAACCAGCTTATAACAACGTTAGCGATTACTACATAAGAATACAATTTTAATAATTGTAAAGCTAAATAAAAAATAGCTATCATTTCTTCTCTACATATACAGAAGTGCTTGGGAAAGCAAAAGATGCTTTATTACCCTCAACAATTTCTTTAATTTTAATTGCCAATCTTTCTTTAACCAACAACATCTCGCTCCAACTATTTGTTTTTGTATAACATCTTACATACATATCTATTGAGCTATCAGCAAATTTATCAACCCTAACAGAAACACCAACTTTAGTATCATAATCTTCTGAACTATTTATAAAATCTTCTATCTCATTTCGTATAGTTTTTAATTGTTCAACGGTAGAGTCATACTGAAGTGTTATCGTCCAACTAATTCTCCAATTTGTAATTTGACTTTTATTAATTACAGCATTCTCTGCAAACTGGAAATTTGGAATAATTGCTAAAGACTTGTCAAATTTTCGTATAACAGTTGATCTAAAACCTATTTTTTCAACTACACCCTCAATTATTCCTTCAACTTCAATCCAATCACCCATTTTAAATCTTTTTTCAACAAGAACTAAAATTCCTGATATTAAATTTTTAAATAAGTCCTGTGCCCCTAAAGCAACTGCAACACCGAATAAACCTAGTCCTGCAATAATAGGACCAATTTTAATTCCCCATAGTTCTAAAACAGCTGCGGCCCCTAAGATTAAAATTAAAATTTTTAATGATTTGATAATCCAGCCAATTAGTTCTCTAGTTAAAATTCTATCAAATCCACTTAGTATGTAGGAAATTGGTTCAATAATTTGATGAATAATCCAAAAAAGTAAAATTGTAATTAACGTTCTATTTACGTTGTCTAAAAATAACCTCGTATCTTCTGCAAAAGACATGTAGTAACTAGCAAAAAATACTCCTAGAACAATTGGAAGAAATCTGGCAGGTCCCTCCATTGCCTTAACGAAAGTATCATCGAGTTTATTTGTTGTTCTTTTAGTAATTAGTTCTAATTTTTTAATGATTAATTTGCTAATTAACCCCCTAAAAACTAAAAATATAAAGAATATTCCAAGACCTATTAGGATCTCAACAAAGTTTACACCTAAAATTCCCTTTTGCCATACAGAAAAAAAAAGTCCTGAAAAATTCTCAAAAACACCCATGGTTAAATTTTATATATCAAAAACTCTTCTTCACCAGAGTTAAATAGAAATATTTTTTTCCACTTGATCTCATTTAAAATTGCTGATGCTTTTTCACCCATACACATCAAATTGGTATCCATCCAACTGTCTAAAAGATCATATTTTTTTAGTAAATTTAATAAACTTTTAGCGCTATTTTCTGAGTAAACATATATTATATCAGGTATTGAAGCTTTTAATTGTACTCTAAATTCCTCCTTTATTTCTTGAGTTGATGAAACCGTATAGTTTATCAATCTCTTTAAAGAATAACCTTCAGAAATTAGATCTTTATCTAACCTACTAGAAACTATCTGACCACTTACGTAAAGAAGTGATCCATTCTTTGAGTCGAAGTTTTGTAATATTAATTCTTTTAAATTATTTACGTTTCCTTCTGCAGAGATAATATTTTGAAAACCGTTTAACTTTGCAACTTTTTCTGTTGCAGAGCCAACACAATAACATTCAATTTTTTTGTCAACTCTATTTAAATTTAAATTCTTAATCGCATTTGAACTTGTGAATATTATTCCCTTAAATTGGCTATAGTCAGGTTCATCGTATTTAATTGGTTCAACTTTTATTACAGGTAAATGAGAAACTTTATGTCCTAAAGAACTAAATCTTACTATTAATTCTTTACTATCCTCTAATGGTCTTGTTAATAAAATATGCATTTTACCTTTTATAAGATCCCTTTGACTCTGATTTTAATTTTTCTCCAATCTTAATACTTAAATCTTTAACCATTTTTTTATTTTCACTTTCCTCAACAAAAAATCTTTGTTTGCCATCTACTGAAAAAAGTTCAGCTTTTATATTTACAAGATCTTTATCAATCTTTGCATATACACCAACTGCTGTATCGCAGTCACCCTCGAGTATTTTTAAGATGTTTCTTTCAGCATTTGCAATAATTCTGGACTGATCATCATTAATCTTTTCTAAGATATTAATTATTTCTTGATCGTTTTCTCTACATTGTATGGCAATAATACCTTGTCCAGCACACGGTATTAATTCTTCAGTATTAAATTCATGTGTAATTTTATTTGTCAAACCTAAAGCTTCAATGCCAGCTTTAGAAAGTAAAATTGCATCATAATCTCCATTCTCTAATTTCTTTATCCTAGTATCCACATTTCCTCTTATTAATTTATAATCCAGATCTGATCTGATACTTTTTAATTGGTATTCCCTTCTGTAAGAAGAAGTACCTATTGTCGAATTAGATTTAAGGTCATGGAAATTTATGTTGTCGTTGCTAATAAAAATTTCATTGGGAGAATTTCTTTTTAAATAAAAATTTGTTGTTAGCCCCTCTGTTTCAATTGATGGCATATCTTTTAAAGCATGAACGGCTATATCAATATTATGATTAATTAATTCTATTTCAATTTTTTTTGAAAATAATCCTTTTCCTCCAATGTTTGACAACCTATCCTTTTGGTTTTCATCTCCACTTGTAACTATTTTTTTTGTTTCTATGTGGGTCGATGAAACTTTTTTGAGATGGTTTATTACCTTTTCGGTGTAAATTTGAGCTAACTGACTTCCTCGAGTACCAATAATAAATTTATCCCTTTTCATAATTCTTATTTTTATTACATTCTTATAGTTTAATTGTATTAATTATAAATATTTATGAATGAAAAAAAAATAATCCTTGGAATTGAGACAAGTTGCGATGAAACAGCAGTATCAATCATAGAAGAAGATAAAAACGGTAAGATAAAAATATTATCTAATGTAGTTTCAAGTCAATTTGATATTCATAAAGAATTTGGAGGTGTGGTTCCTGAGCTTGCAGCACGATCTCATGTTGAAAAAATTGATTTAATTGCAAAAAAAGCAATTAGTGAAAGCGGTGTGAATTTAAATGATGTTTCTGCAATTGCTTCAACATCTGGACCAGGTTTAATTGTTTGTCTTACTGTTGGTTTAAATTTTGGAAAAGCATTATCTGCTAGTCTAAATATACCTTTTATTGGTGTGAACCATCTTGAAGGGCATGCCTTAAGTCCAAAACTTAGTACAAGTTTAGATTTCCCATACTTATTATTATTAATTTCAGGAGGTCACACACAATATCTTAGTGTGAATGGACTTGGAAAATATAAAAGATTAGGAACAACAATTGATGATGCTTTAGGAGAAGCATTTGACAAAACTGCAAAGCTTTTAGGTATTGAATTTCCAGGAGGACCAAAGTTAGAAGGTTATGCAAAACAGGGAGATGCAAATAAATTTAAACTTCCTAAACCAATTATAAGTAAAGGGGGATGTAATTTATCATTTGCAGGTCTTAAAACGGCCATTTTAAGAATATCAAGCACTATAAAATCTAAACAAGAAAAATATGATCTTGCAGCATCTTTTCAAAAAACAATTGAAGAAATTTTAGAAGTAAAAACACAAATAGCATTTGATGAGTTCAAAAAGACCAACAAAAAGAAAAATAAAACTTTTGTAATCGCTGGAGGTGTTGCTGCCAACAAGGGTATTAGAAAAAAATTAATTAAAGTATGTAAGAAGAATGATTTTAGATCAATTTTTCCTGAACCAAAATTATGCGGGGATAATGCAGCAATGATAGCACTAGTTGGTCTTGAAAAGTATAAAATAAAAAAATTTGATGATTTGGATCTTCCTGCAAGTCCAAGACTACCACTTGACGAAAAAGCAAAGTTTTTAAAAGGAGCAGGAGTTAGATTATAAATGTCGAAAAGATATAGTGGTAAATCATTTAAAGATGCTAGCGTAATGAAACAAGCTAAACTTTCTTTAAAGGAAAAAAGAAAACTTAAAAAAGAAAAGAAAAAGAAAAAAAATTGAATGCAATATTGGTTAATGAAATCAGAGCCAGATGTATGGTCAATTGATCAACAAATCAAAGCTGGAGAAAAAGGAGCTGACTGGGATGGTGTAAGAAATTATCAAGCAGCAAGTAACTTAAAAAAAATGGAAAAAGGAGATCTTTGTTTTTTTTATCATTCTAATATTGGAAAAGAGATAGTTGGTATAGTCGAAGTTATTAAAACGGCATTCATTGATCCAACAGATAAGGAAAAAAGGTTTGTTGCAGTTAAAGTTAGATTTAAAAATAAACTTCAAAATCCTGTAACACTTGAAAACATCAAAAAAACTAAGGCTTTGGAGAACTTATCTCTAATTAGACAAAGTAGACTATCTGTCATGCCTATTGATACTAAAAGCTGGAAAATAATTTTGAAGATGGGTAGAATTAATAAAAAAAAAATTCATGCCTAAGAAAAAAAAAGTTAAAAAAAAGGTAATCTCTAAAAAACCTAAAGAGACAATTTATAAAACTAAGAAAGAATGGATAAGTAGAGCTACAGTTAACAAATCTCAATATACAAAAAAATATAACGAGTCGATTAGAGATAACGATGGATTTTGGAAAAAGGAAGGTAAAAGAATTAATTGGATTAAACCTTATAAAAAAATTAAAGATGTTAAATATAGTAAAGATGATGTTCATATCAAATGGTTCTATGATGGTACTTTAAATGCCTCAGCGAATTGCATTGATAGGCATCTTAAAAAAAATGCTAATAAGACTGCAATTATATGGGTAGGAGACGATCCTAAAGTTCAAAAAAAAATTACATATAAAGAACTTCATAAAGAGGTTTCAAAAGCAGCAAATGGATTAAAAAATTTGGGAGTTCAAAAAGGTGACAGAGTAACAATTTATCTCACCATGATACCAGAACTTGCCTACTCAATGCTTGCGTGTGCTAGAATAGGTGCAGTTCACTCCATAATATTTGGAGGTTTTTCACCAGATAGCATTTCAGGTAGAATAAATGATTGCGAATCTGATTATGTTATTACTGCAGATGAAGGTGTGAGAGGTGGAAAAACAATACCATTAAAGTCTATTACAGATGAAGCTTTAGAAAGCTGTCCCAATGTAAAAAAATGTATTGTAGTAAAGAGAACAGGTACCAAAAAAATTGATTGGTTTAATGATCGTGATGTTTGGTATCACAAAATGACAAGTAAAGTTGCAACAAAATGTGAGCCTGAAGAAATGAATGCTGAAGATCCATTATTCATTCTTTACACATCTGGTTCAACCGGAAAACCAAAAGGTGTTCTACATACTACTGGCGGATACATGGTTTATGCGTCAATGACTCACCAATATATTTTTAATTATAAGCCAAAAGATATTTATTGGTGCACAGCTGATATAGGATGGGTTACGGGACACAGTTATATTATTTACGGTCCACTTGCTAATGGAGCAACTACAATAATGTTTGAAGGGATACCAACTTATCCTGATACATCTAGATGGTGGCAAATAGTTGATAAATATAAAGTAAATATTTTCTATACAGCTCCAACAGCAATTAGAGCTTTGATGAGAGAAGGGGATAAACCTGTAAAGAAAACATCTAGAAAAACTCTAAAACTTTTAGGTACTGTTGGTGAACCAATTAATCCTGAAGCGTGGGAATGGTATTACAAAACTGTTGGTGACGGTAGATGTCCGATTGTTGATACTTGGTGGCAAACAGAAACAGGTGGAATTTTGATCAGCCCTCAAACTGGTGCGATAGACTTAAAACCTGGTTCTGCAACAAAACCATTTTATGGGATTAAACCAGAAATCCTAGATAAAGATGGTAAGGTTTTAAAAGGAGAAGCACAAGGTAGACTTTGTATTTCTCAATCATGGCCTGGACAAATGAGAAGTGTGTATGGTGACCATCAAAGATTTATAGATACTTATTTCTCACAATTTGATGGAAAATATTTCACAGGTGATGGCTGCAGAAGAGATAAAGATGGATATTATTGGATTACTGGAAGAGTAGATGATGTAATTATTGTTTCAGGACATAATTTAGGTACTGCAGAAATTGAAAGTGCGTTTGTGGCTCATCCAAAAGTTGCTGAAGCAGCAGTAGTTGGTTATCCTCATGATATTAAGGGAAACGGGCTATACTGTTATGTAACTTTAAATGCTGGAGAAAAAAGTACTCTTGATTTAGAAAGAGATTTGAAGCTATGGGTGAGAAAACAAATTGGTCCAATTGCAACTCCTGACTTAATTCAATTTGCTCCAGGTCTTCCGAAAACTAGATCTGGAAAAATAATGAGAAGAATTTTAAGAAAAATCGCTTCTAATGAGCATGGTCAGTTGGGAGATACAACCACTTTAGCTGATCCTTCAGTTGTTGAAAGTTTAGTAGATAATAGAAAAAATATTTAAATCTTTATTAGTTTAGAGAACTCTTCCTTAATATTATCCCATTTTAAAATCATAGAATTAAGGACTATTTTTCTATCTAAAGATTTTAATTCGTTAGCAACTGGAGCCCAATTATATAAAGCTAATGCGCTTTCGTTAAATGGCCAAGATTTATAATAGTCATCCCATTTAATTTGATCTAATCTTTTCTGAAAACTTATCCTCGCTTCATCAACAACTTCTTTAGGCATTCCATTTTCTAATTCTTTGTCCAAGATATTGTTATAGATTTCAGAAGCTTTGTCTGTTTCTTTATAATTAAAATAAACATTTAAATATGAAATTGTATAAAATGATAAATCCTGAAGCGAGATAGCATATATATTCCATTTAGCAGTGTTAATTGATTTTAAAAATGTTTCGTCGTCAAAATGAAGAACCCATTTAGTACCCATTCTTGTTTTCAAATAGTTATATAAAGTAACTTGAGATACCCATGCTGATTTTTGCTGAATAAATTCTTTAAGATCTTCAATATTTTTAATTTTTTTTTTAGGCAGAATGCCTTTAAACATTGCAACCAAATAAACTTTGAAGTCCTCAAGTTTTATATCTTTTAAGTTGAATCTATATTTAAGGGCCATTTAGTTACATAAAATCATGATGTATAATGTAAAAATGACACAATATCGAGCGTTTTTAGGGGTTTAAATATATTTGATTATCGGTATGGTTATTTTTTTAACCTATAGGAGAGAGAAAAAATGTCAAAACAAGAACAACACTGGGAAAAAACCAGGAACTTGCTATTTATTACATTAGCAATTTGGTTTATTTTCTCAATTGGCATCTTTCTTTTCGGAGCCGAAATGCAAGAATCAAGCATTAGACCATTTGGATATCCTTTAACGTATTGGTTTACATGTCAGGGATCACTTGCAATCTTCGTCATTCTCATTTTTTGGTTTGCAGGTCGACAAGAAAAAATAGATGATGAATTTGGGTTTTCTGAAAGAGAGGGTGATCAATGATAAAAGGTAAATTTATTGATAATCTACCAAAAGTCTACGGAATATATACTGGGGGTTTCCTTGTATTTATTATTCTGATGGCTATAGCTGAACAAGCTGGAATGTCTGCAAAATTGATTGGTATCTTTTTTGTTGCCTTTACAGTTTTGATTTATGCTCTAATTGGTTGGTTGTCTAGAACACTTCAAGTTGATGCTTATTATGTAGCTGGAAGACAAGTTCCAACTGTCTTTAATGGTATGGCAACTGCTGCTGACTGGATGTCAGGTGCATCTTTCGTTGCTATGGCAGGTGGAATTTATTTCAAAGGCTATGGATATATGGCTCTACTTGTTGGGTGGACTGGTGGATATGTACTAGTTGCTTCGTTATTAGCACCGTATCTTAGAAAATTTGGATGTTATACTGTTCCAGATTTTATAGGAACTCGTTACGGTGGTAACTTAGCAAGATTTAGTGCAGTCATAGTTTTAACAGTTGCTTCATTCACTTATGTAACAGCTCAAATTAATGCAACAGGTACAATTGCATCTGTAGCATTGGATATTCCATTTGGAATAGCTGTGTATGTTGGACTAGCAAGTATTTTGATGTGCTCAATGCTTGGTGGAATGAGAGCTGTAACTTGGACGCAAGTAGCTCAATACATTGTATTAATTATAGCTTACTTACTTCCAGTATTTTGGATTAGCAGTAAGTTGGGAGCAGGTTTCTTCCCACACTTTATGTTAGCTGATGAAGTTGCAAGAATCGCGGAACTAGAAGGTCAATTTGGTTTTGTGAAAAACTCTGCTGCTGATTTAGCAACAGTTCCAAAAGGTTTGGCTGGAATAACTAAAGCGCATTCTTCGGTTAATGCAACTCCTTGGGCATTTATTTCATTGGCAGTGTGTATGATGGCAGGAACTGCATCGCTACCTCACGTTATGATGAGATACTTTACTACTCCAAGTGTAAGAACTGCAAGAAGATCAGTAGGTTGGTCACTATTCTTTATTTTCCTACTTTATTCTTCTGCACCGATGTTAGCTACATTATCTAAACTATCTTTAATAGACCCAACGCTACCGACTGGAATTATTGGTAAAACAATTGCAGAAGTTCAATCTATTGATTGGTATCAAAACTGGAACCAAGCAAACTTAATGTTTATCAGTGACTTTAATGGTAATGGAACTCTTGAGCTTAACGAGTTCTTTATGGGTGGTAAAGCTGTTGTATTAGCAACTCCAGAGATTGCAGGATTACCTTATGTAATTTCAGGTCTAGTTGCTGCTGGAGGTATGGCAGCTGCAATGTCAACTGCAGATGGATTAGTGTTAGCAATATCAAATGCATTATCTCATGATATTTACTACAAAATAATTAATCCAAAAGCTGAGACAGCGAAAAGACTAATTGTTGCAAGGGTACTACTTGTATTAATTGGTTTTGCAGGAGCAACAATAGCTGCACTAGAGATACAAGGTATCTTAGGTTCGGTTATTTGGGCATTTGACTTTGCTATGTCAGGACTATTCTTCCCACTTGTACTTGGTGTATGGTGGAAGAGAGCTAATGCACCAGGCGCTGTTGCGGGAATGCTACTAGGACTTATATCTGGAACTGCTTACCTAATATGGGTAAGAAGTGGAGGATCTGGTTTCTTAGGCATAACTCAACTTACTTTTGGAATAGTTGGAGCTGCCGTAAGTTTAGTTTCAATGATTGTTGTCAGTTTAATAACTGCAGCACCAGACTCGGCTACTCAGAAAATGGTTGATGATGTACGTGTACCAAGCGGTAAAACGATACTAGCACAGAAATAAACAATTCAAATTTAGGGGCGATTTAATTCGCCCCTTTTTTTTAAAATTATGTCTGCTAACTTTCACCCTCTAGTCTATATAATTGATTATATTTTGGGAGTAATTATGTGGACTTTAATCGGTAGAGTTGCGATGAACATCTTTCAAAGGGAAGACTCTAGTTTCTTCTTTATGAAAGTTTTCGTCAAGCTTACTAATCCACTTATAAATATATTCAGACCAATAACTCCGAGCTTTATAATAGGTCCTTTAGTACCACTTTACGTTGCTTGGTTTTTTTACATGGCGCGTTTCTATTTAATGCCTTATTTACTTGGATATTCAGTCATGGGCATGCTTTCTTTTCCTTTAGAAAGTGAAATAGCTCAAGAATTATATAGAATATTTAGTAAAAATTAATTCAAATAAAACAAAAAATTGATACTAATAATTTAGTATCAAATGAAAAAAATACAAATATCACCATCAATACTATCTGCAGACTTCAGTCAATTAGGTAATGAAATTAAAAAGCTGGAACAAGGTGGAGCTGACTTAATTCACGTCGATGTTATGGATGGTCACTTTGTTCCAAATCTAACGATAGGACCCCCAGTAATCAAAAACTTAAGAAAATATACAAAGCTTCCATTTGATGTACACTTAATGATCTCTCCGGTACATAAATATATTGAAAATTATGCATTGGCTGGTGCTGATATAATAACAATTCATCCTGAAGCTACTGAAAACTTAAAGGAGTCTATAAGTTTGATTAAAAAATTTAGCAAAAAAGTTGGCGTATCTTTAAATCCAAAAACTGAAATAAAAACTTTAATTGATGAAATAGATAATATTGATTTAGTTCTTGTTATGAGTGTCAACCCTGGTTTTGGTGGGCAAAAATTTATGCCTGAGGTATTAGATAAAATAAAAGAATTAAAAAAGATAAGAGACAAAAACCAGTATCAATTTGATATTGAAGTTGATGGGGGAATTAATTTTAGTAATTCAAAAATAGTTTTAGAAGCTGGAGCTGATATTTTAGTATCTGGAACCACTGTTTTTAAAGAGAACGATGGAGATATTAAAACTAATATTGAAAAACTAAAAGCAATGTAAAATGTTTTTAAAAAGTTCTTTTAATTATATCAATGAATTTTATTTTTTTTTTAAAAACCAAATACGAAAAATTTATTTAAACTCGTCTATTTATAATAAGAAAATTTCAAAAGTTGATGAAAATGTTTTAATTTATCAACCAAATCTTAATATACTTAGTTCATTAATAAAATACGAAAAACAAAAAAAGAAGATTGAGGATTTTAATATTCAATCAATTTGGGACAATAAACGTTTAAAATATAATGATTTTAAAAAACTTCATAGTTTCTATTGGTTGTTTTCAATAGATCTTAAATCTTCTAATGAAGTTACACAGTCAATCATTGAAAATTGGATTAAAAAGAACCAAAACTACGAAACAAAAAATTGGGAAATTGATATTCTTTCTAAAAGAGTAATAGCTTGGATTTCAAATTCAAAAATAACGTATGATGAGTCAGAAAATAGTTATAAAAACAGTTTTAATGAAATAATTAGCAAACAAGTAAATCATTTGATCAATGAAATTGACAGATCATCAAATTTTAATGATAAAATGATAGGGTGTACAGCAATAACTCTTACAGGAATAGCATATAAAAATAGAAGGTTTTTAAAGTATGGCTTAGATTTACTTAAAAAAATTATTAATACTTCTTTTGATAATGACTACTTTCCAAAATCAAGAAATATAAGACAGATGATATTTTACTTAAAACATTTTATTTTAATTAGAGAGTTACTAAAAGACTCTCTTAATGATGTTCCGGAATACTTAAACGAAATAATTCATTATCTTGGTAAATCTTATGATTTTATTTGGGGGTCTATAAAGCAAAACTTATTATTTAATGGTAATAATAATTCAGACAGTAAGGACTTTGATAAATACCTATCTCTTTTTAGATATAAATTTAAAAATGATAAGTTTGATATTTCAGGGTATACGATTTTAAAAAATAAAACTGCAATACTTGCAATGGATACCGGGAGCAACCCATCAAAAAATTACTCCGAAAATTATCAAAGTGGACCATTATCATTTGAATTTTTTTTTAAAAATAAAAAACTGATTACAAACTCTGGTTATTTTCAAGATTATAATCACCAACTAAACTCAATTTCGAAATCAACTGCAACTCACTCAACATTAGTATTAGATAATTCCTCTGCTTGTAATTTTAGAAAAAATGGTAAGGGACCAAGTACAGTTAACAAAGGATTTAAGACATTTAATAATGAAGTAGCTTATGAAAAAAACTTCTGGAGTATTAAATGCTCACATGATGGATATTTGTCAAGATATGGAGTGATACATCAAAGAAATTTAGAATTTGATACTGATAAAAATATTCTTTTCGGTAAAGAAAAACTTATTAAAAAAAAAAATTTTAAAGTTACGAATTTTGAATTAAGATTTCATCTTCTACCAAATATTAAAGTAACAAAACTTCAAGATAATAAATCTGTTTTAATTGAATTAGAAAACTCTGGTTGGAGATTCTTTTCAAATGATGGGTTAATAGGGGTTGAAACTGGCCTATACTTCGGTAATAAAAATAATTATATTGAGAACCAAAATATTTTTATCTCAGGTGTTACTCAAAATAATGAACAGTTAATTGAATGGAAGATTAGTAAAATATGAGTAATAAAATTAAAAAAGCAATCATATCGCTCTCTGACAAGTCTGAAATTAAATTAATATTAAATACTCTTAAAAAATATAAAGTGGATGTATTAAGCTCAGGAGGTACGTCTAAGAAAATTAAAAAATTAGGCTTCAAGTGTACTGAAGTATCTGAATATACAAATACTAAAGAGATTTTAGATGGTAGAGTAAAGACTCTTCATCCGATGTTGTATGCTGGTATTTTAAGTAAGAGGAAAAACAAGATTCACAAAAAAGAACTTAAACAGAATAATTATGAAGAAATAGATTTAGTTATAGCTAATTTTTATCCATTTGAAGAAACGTTAAAAAAAACAAAAAATCTTGATAAACTTATAGAAAGTATAGATATTGGTGGTCCGACTCTTGTTAGAGCTGCAGCTAAAAATTACAAGTATACAACTGTGTTAACCTCTCCACGTCAGTATAAAGAATTTATTTTAAACTTAGAAAAAAATAAAGGTTCCACAAGTTTAGAATTTAGAAAAAAACTATCTCAAGAAGCATTTAATTTAACAGCTTATTACGATTCTGTCATTTCAGAATATTTGAATATTGAAAATAAAAATAATTTTCCTCAAAAGAAAACCATTCATGCAAATTTAGTTGAAGTTTTGCGGTATGGTGAAAACCCCCATCAACAATCAGCAATCTATAGTAAAACTAATAACCTAGAAATATTTCAGCTAAGTGGAAAAAAATTAAGTTATAACAACTATAATGATATATATGCTGCATTAAATATATCACAAACACTCCCAAAAAATACTGGAACTGTCATTGTTAAGCACGCTAACCCATGTGGTGTATCAGTAAATAAGAGTAAAATAGATAGTTATAGAGAGGCTATAGCATGTGACCCAATAAGTGCATTCGGTGGAATTGTTTCATGTAACTTTAAAGTAAATAAAAAAATAGCCTTGGAATTAAGTAAGATATTTTTAGAAGTAATCATTGGACACGGTTTTGATAAAGACTCACTTAAAATTTTGAAAAGAAAAAAAAATTTAAGATTAATTGATGCATCAAAATTAAGATTAGATAATCAAAGCAATATAATAAGTAACTTTGACTCTTTATTAATACAAAATGCGGACAACAAGATTTTTAGTAAAAATAATTTTAAGGTAGTATCTAAAATTAAGCCATCAAAAAAAATTTTTGATGATCTAATTTTCGCATTCAATGTGTGTAGAAATGTAAAATCTAATGCAATTGTTTTAACAAAAAATAGTTCAACTATTGGAATCGGATCAGGTCAACCCAGTAGATTAGATAGCTGTAAAATAGCAATAAATAAAATGAAAAAATTTCAGAAGATTAATGATGAAGACATAATCTTAGGTGCATCAGATGCTTTTTTTCCTTTCGTAGATGGAATAGAAATCTTAGTTCAAAATGGAGTAAGTGCAATCATTCAACCATCTGGCTCTATACGCGACAAAGAAATAATAAAATTTGCGGATAAATTAGGTATCATTTTAGTGTTTTCAAAAACTAGGCACTTCAAACATTAATAGTTAGACTATTCTGTCAATTTTTGCAGCAAGCACAAAATCACTTTCATGTAATCCGTTAATAGCATGTGTTTGTATTTTTATTTTTGCATATCCCCAACCAAATAATATGTCAGGATGGTGGCCTTCTTGCTCAGCAATTTCTCCAACATTATTTACAAAAGATTGACTATCTAAAAAATTATCAAATTTAAAATTTTTAATAATATAATAATTTTTTTTATTCTCAGACTCTACATCCCATCCATCTACTTTTTTAAGGTATTTATGAATCTCCTCTAAATTAAAACTTGGTATACCACCTTCACACGGAATACACTTTTTTTCAGCTAAATCACTCATTAGTCATATCCTAAATCATTTAAATCACTTTGCAAAGAGTTATTTATTTTAATTAAAATATTTTTTGGTAAAATTTTTTGCCATCTATTACCAAATCCTAAATTGAAAAAACGTTTTTTTTCTCCAGTCCTTGAGAACACGCTTTCCTCAAAGCCTTCATTTTGTTCTTTGTTTCTTAAGTTAGAGAAATTTGTAGAAGATATTGAGTTTAAGAGTTTTTTTTCATTAATCGAAGTTTTTTCTTTTTTCAAATTGCTTATAAAATTAATTATTTTTTTAAAAGTATCAAATTTATTATTTTCTAAATCTTCGTATTTTATAAATAATGTTTTAAATTCATTTGTATTTTTCCATGACTTATAGTGACTCGACCAAGATCCTAAAAAAGTAAAATTACTATAATCACCATCTGTTGATTTTTCTAGAAGTGTTTGTTTTTCATTCATTAATTTTATATATGATTGCTCATAACTTAATGAATAATGATGCGTCATAGATGTTATTAAATTTCTAGGATCTCTAATAATGTATATAGCACCTAATGTTAAATTTTTGTTAGTAAAATAACTATCTTTATACTGATTAAGTGAGCTATGGGTTTTAATAAAATGTATTTTATCTCCAGAAAAGAATTGTTGTTGATTATATATCCAATTTTGACTGGCTTCTATTTCTGAATTAATTTTATTTTTTGTAAATTTGATTGAGGGAAACTGGAGGATATTATAAAGAAGATCAAAATCAAACTTTCCTTTTTTTGAAAAAAAATAAGAAGCAATAAAAGATCTTAAATATGTATTTCCACTTTTAGGATAAGAAGCAATCCAAATAATCATAATTATGGAGCGGGCAATGGGACTCGAACCCACGACCTTCTCGTTGGCAACGAGACGCTCTACCACTGAGCTATGCCCGCTTGTTCTATAAGTGTTGAAACTATTAGCTTTTTAATAATTAAGCAATAGTCAAAAAAATAATCTTAAACCACTTAATATTTTATTTTGGCACTATCCAAAGTTTCTTGCATGATTTTCAAATGATCTTTATATTTTTTCCACTCATCAGATGTATTTTTTTTTATTTTTTCCCGAACCTGTAAAAGTGAAGCAGTTTGTACCGGCCTAATATTTTTGCTGTAATTATTAAGATTCTCTTCCCACTTAATGTCAAGTTTTTCAATTAAACTATGTATTTCATTTTCAAAATCATTAACAAATTGCTCATAGCTAATGTTTATTATTTTATCATTTAATTTATTCATCCAAAATTTCATAAGATCTTCATATAATATAAAATATTCTGCAGTATTCTTTTGAGTAAGAGAGAAATCCATACCTGGATCAGGAAAATTAATTTTGTAATTTGACCAACAAATGGCCATCGGATTCCTTTGAATATGAATTATTTTAGCCTCTGGGAAGGCTTTTATAATGAAGCCTATCCATCTAAAATTCATTGGTAATTTATCAATAATAAATTTTTTATTACTCAATTGAAATGCTTTTTCATGATATTCAAATCTTATATTCTTTATAAAGCTGTGAAAATCTTGTAGTTTATTTAATTTAAAGTCGTCGATTATTTTAGGTAAATAATTAAGTTCACCAGCGCCAAATATATCAGAATGAGATGAGAGTACTTGTTCTAGAAAAGTTGTTCCTGATCTTGGCATACCAACTATAAAAATTGGTGTGAAATTAATTTTATAATTGTGCTCTATAAGTTCATTAAAATTTTGTTGAAAGATATTTTTTATTTTTTCAAAAAGTTTTTTTTCTGCTTGAAGACTAAAATTTGAACTAATTCTTTTTATTTTATGTGTTTCCTCAAGATACTTTAAAGCTATACTAGATTTATTTAAATCAAAATTACATTTACTTAAAGTAGTATATGCAAACATTTTATTTTCATTATTTATATTTGATAAGTCAAGTTTTTCTAATTTTTTTAAAAATTTATTATCTTTGTCTGCTTTTGTGATTAAAAAATAATTCTTAAATGCTTTTATGTGTTTACCATCAATATTAATTACTTTTTCAAATAATTTCCTTCCTTCATCAATATTCCCAAGTATTAGGTTTAAATAGCCCAAGTCATTTAAAGCTGTCGTATTATCTTCATCAAGTTTTAAAACCTCTTGAAGTACCTTTTTTAGATCATCAAACTTTTTTTCTTCGCTATAAACATGAGCTAGATTAAAATATGCTGGGAAATTTTTTTTATTAAATTTGATAGCTTTTTTATAATTTTCAGTCGCTTCATCAATAAGTCCTAATTTGAATTTGATATTTCCTAAATTATTAAAAGCCTCTGAATAGTTATATTTGAGTTTTATTGCTTTTAAAAAATTGTCTGAAGCTTTATTATAATTTTTTAATTGCTTTTGAATGTTACCATAAATATAATAATTTTCTGCATTTGGTTTTAATAAAATTACATTTTTAAAAATTTTTTCTGCTTCTAAATAATCTTTGATATTTAAATAAGTCAAACCTAGTGCATATAATACTTGGAAGTCGTTATTTTTTTTTAAAAGTTTCTTTCCAAGTTTAATTACTTTTTCAAATTTTCCTTTATTATAATATTCTAAAATAATTTTTTTATTATTTAAGAAGTTCTTAGAGTTCATTTAAGTGAATGAAATTAATGATTTGGATATTCATTTTATGATGCAAAATCAAACCAACCTGTAATTATATACTTCGTTCCACTTTTTAAAACTGATCCAGTATGAGCATGAGTCCACTCGGCAGGCCAAATTAATGTTTTATTATTTTCAGGCTTTATTTTGAGTCCGTAATGATCAAAATCAGTTGTGCCTCCATCATTAACATCATTTAAATAGGTCATAAAAGCAAAGATTCTGTGTAATGTTGATAAACCTGTTCTTTCAGAATGTAAGGCTGCAAAATGATCCCCTGGAAAATACTTTTGTACATTAAAAGGACCAATGTTAACTTTTGTTAAAAATTCTTTTACAAAAGGCCATTGTTCTCTATAGTCCAAAAAACATTTTTGAAGCTCAGAAAAATAATCTTGAAACACCTTATATTTTGGATCTGATAATTTATTTGGGCTTATTGTGATATCTGTCGATCTTTTTCTACTCTCTTCAACTCCTTTTGCTGTGGATCCTTTTTTTTGAAGAGATTTATTATTTTCAAAAAATTCAATTATACCTTTGCTGATATTTTCATCATCAAGGTGCCAACATCCAATGAAATTTGGTGATTTATCACTACTTATTTCAACTCTTTTCATTTTAACAAATTAACTCCATTTTCATCAAGTTGTAAAAAACCTGCACCCTTCTTTATATAAGATAAACCTTCTTTATGGGAATTTAAAGCTAACAATGATTGTCCTAATAAATTATTTAAAGTTCTATTTTTGGGATATTTTGAGATAATTTTTAAAACAAAATCTTTTACTTCATTTTTCTTTCCTGTTTTAAACAAACATATTGTGTATCTTTCACAAATTTCTTCATTCCTTGCTTCTAAATTAATTATATTTTTATAGTGATCTATAGCATTTAGATAATTTTCTAATAAAAAATATAAGCTCGCAAGATTGTAATGAGCTTCAAGATTATTTTTATTCAAACTAATAGCCTTTTTGTAATTAATAATAGCTTCTTCATATTTGTTTAGAGATTTTTGTGAACTACCTAAATTATTATATGCTTCGGTAAAATTGGGGTTTAATGTAATAGCTTCTTCAAATGAGGTAATTGCATTATCAAATTTTTTTAATTTTTTTTGGATATTACCCAAAAAATATAAATTCTCTGCATTCTTATTAAGTAAAATTAATTTTTTAAAATAGTTTTCTGCATTATCAAAATTTTCAAGTTTAATTGATGACAATCCTAATAAGTATATTAATTGTGCATCATTTTGTCTCTGTTTGAATAATTTTTCACCTTCAACTATTACATCTTCAAATTTATTTTCTTTAAAAGAAGTTAAAATTTTTTCTTTTTCTAAATTATTTGAATTCATTGCTTAGATGTTATAATTTAAATTATATGAAAAAAGAAGATCTTCCAAAAATTATACCAGTTTTCCCATTATCAAATTTTATTATTTTTCCACGTACAACAGTTCCATTAAATATATTTGAGCCTAGATATATACAAATGATTGATAAAAGCATGAAAAGTGACCGCATGATAGGCATGATACAACCAAAAAAAACTGGTGAATTAAAAAAACCAGACTTACATAATGTGGGTTGTGTTGGAAAAATAACAAGTTTTAATGAGACAGATGATGGTAGATATTTAATTATTTTGAATGGTATATGCAGATTTAAGGTTTTGGATGAAGTGAAAAATGACAATTTATATAGGGAGTGTGAGGTTAAATATGAAGAATATTCGAATGATTTAATTGAAAAATCAAATGAAATAAAATTTTCCGATTTAAATTTGATATTTCAAAACTTAAAAGGGCTTTTTAAAAAACAAGGATATGAAATAAATTGGAAAGAAATTGAAAAACAGAGTTTAGATCAAACTATAAATACTTTATCTATGGCATCACCATTTTCTTTAGAGGAAAAACAAGTTTTACTCGAAAGCAAAGATTTAAAAATAAGAAAAGAAAAATTAGAAGAAATTTTGAATACTTATATTTTAGATAATTTTAATAATAAAACCTTGCAATGAATAATTTAAAAGCAAATTAATTAGATAACATTGTTGCATATTTATTTAAAAATTTATTATTTTTCAAAATTTTAAATATTGGATCAGATAAATTATTTTCTAACTTATTATCAAGTTCAAAAAAAGAATTTAAAGCATCTATACCTAATCCATACATGTAATTTATGTGTTTATTTTTTTCTTGAAATTTTCGAGCAATTAATTCACCATCATCAACACCTAATTTAATATTTTCATCTAAAATACTAGATAAAGATTTAATATCTCTAATAGTCATATTAAAACCTTGTCCTGCTAATGGATGAACCTTATGTATTAAATCTCCAAAAGATAAAACATTTTTAAAAATATAATTTCGAAGGGCATGAAATTTAATGCTAAAAGACTCAACTTCGCTAATTTTATCTATCTTATATTTATAATTATATTTATTTATGATTTTTAAAAAGTTTATCTTATCAATTAATTTTATTGAATTATATGAAAATACAATTGAAGTTTGATTGTTAGACAGGGGAAGAAATGCTAACGGACCATTTTTTGTAAAAATTTGTTTAGCAATTTTGTTTTCAACCTTTTTATGATGTATTATAGCAGTATGAGCCAAAGATTTATAATTTTTTTCTATTTTTTTTTGAAAATATTTTTTTGTTATTGAATTATTTTGCTGTGAGTTAATTATTAAATCATAATTTCTTTTTTTCAAAATTTCTAAATTATAATTTTTAAGAGTAATAAATTTTAAAAATTTATTTTTTTTTATTAAGTTAAAAAGGTCAATATATTTTAACAGATAAAAATTATTTTGATTTTTATTTTTGAACTCAAACAACTCGCGTGATTTATTTTTTTCTGAATAAATTTTTATTTTTGTAGTTGGCCATCCTAAATTTTTAATACCTCTAATATTTTCAACTAAAAATTTGTAATTATCGTTCGAAATTGCAATTGTTCTGAGAGTATCTTTTAATAAAGTTGGTTTAGATTGGGAGATAATATCAACTTTAATGTTTTTTTTTAATAATACATTTGCTAGAACAAGATTTGTTAAATTGTTTCCTAAAAGACAAATATTCATAATATTATTTAATTTTATCAACAAAAATTAAATGATACAAAGTGACAAATCATTAATAACAAAATGAAAATTAAAAATTTAGTCGATAAAACAATAAATTTTCTCTTTAAAAGACTATCAGAAGCTGCGGGTTTGGCCTTATTAGTTCTATCTGTATTATTACTAATATCATTAATAAGTTACTCACCAGAAGATCCCAACTTTATTTTTCCAGAAAGCGCTGAAATAAACAATTTGTTGGGTGCAAAAGGTAGTTATACATCAGATATTTTATATCAATCCATTGGTTTAATTTCATTATTAGTGCCATTTTCATTCATTCTCATATCAATATCTGTAATATTTAATAAGAAAATATTACAGATTATTGAAAGCTTATTTTTTGTAATTTTATACTCAATTATAGGAACATTATTCTTTACAGTTTTTCATACTGAAACATACTGGCTTACGATAAATGGTAATAATGGGTTTATAGGCAGTTTATTTGAAGAAACTTTTTTAATAAATTTAATAAAATTAAATAATCAAGCAAGTTATATAATTTTAATATTTTTAATTATCGTATTTTTTCTTTTTAGTATTAATTTTAAACTTAAATATCTTAAAACTATTAATATAATTTTTTCAAAATCTAAAAAAGTAGCAAATAAAAGTATTGTTGAAAATATTGATGAAAATTTAATAAATGAAAATGATTACATAAACGTTGAAACTAGAGTTCAAGAAAATTTTTCATTTGATAAAAATGTAATATCATCTGATAAAAAAACCATCAAATATAAACTACCATCCTTAGACTTTTTAAAAATACCTACAAAAAGGGATAAAAATTTGTCTGAAAATAAAATTGATGAAAAAACTCTAGAAAAAATTTTACTTGATTTTGGAGTTGAAGGTGAGGTTAAGAAAGTAAGTCAAGGCCCTGTTGTAACTTTATATGAATTTGAACCTGCGCCTGGCGTTAAAGTATCAAAAATTATTAACCTTTCAGAAGATATTGCCAGAAATACTAGTTCTGAGTCTGCAAGAATTGCAACTATACCAGGCAGTAATACCATTGGAATTGAACTCCCTAAGCCACAAAGAGAAAACGTTTTTTTGAGTGAAGTAATTTCTGATAGTAGTTTTAAAAAAAAGGATACCAAACTTCCGATTGCTCTTGGAAAAAGTATTTCTGGATTACCAATAACAGGGGATCTAAGCACTATGCCTCATTTGCTTATAGCTGGAACAACTGGATCTGGTAAATCAGTTTGTATAAATACAATTATTTTATCACTTTTGTACAAACATTCCCCTGAGAAATGTAAGTTTATATTGATTGATCCAAAGATGTTAGAGTTATCTACGTATGAAGGAATTCCACATTTATTGTGCCCAGTTATAACTGAAGCTAAAAAAGCGGCATCTGTTTTAGGTTGGGTAGTTAAAGAAATGGAAAATCGCTACAAGCTAATGACAAAAGTGGGGGTGAGGAATATTGATGGATATAACGAAAAACATAAGATTTCTATGCCTTATATAGTTGTTATTGTTGATGAAATGTCAGATTTAATGCTTGTAGCTGGTAAAGATATAGAAAATTATATTCAAAAGCTATCTCAAATGGCAAGAGCAGCAGGTATACATATCATAATGGCTACACAAAGACCTAGTGTTGACGTTATTACTGGAACAATAAAAGCTAATTTTCCAACAAGAATATCATTCCAAGTTACTTCTAAAATAGATAGTAGAACAATTCTTGGTGAACAAGGAGCTGAACAACTTCTTGGAAGAGGCGATATGCTTTACATGACTTCTGCAAATAGAATGACAAGAATTCATGCACCATTTGTGTCAGAGGGTGAAATTGAGAAAATAAATAATTTTTTAAGAAATCAAGCTGAACCTGATTATGTAGATGAAATTCTTAATTTTGCAGATGAAAAAGAAAATAATGATGACTCAAAAGATAATGAAAACCTAGATGAACTATATAATACTGCACTTGAAATTGTAAAATCTGAAAGAAAAGCATCGACATCATTTTTACAAAGAAAGCTTCAAATTGGTTATAATAGAGCAGCTAGAATAGTTGATCAAATGGAAGCGAACGGAGAAGTAAGTAAGGCAAATCACGTTGGCAAAAGAGAAGTTATCAAATGAAAAAATATTTAATTTTTTTTTTTATTTTATTTTTTAATTTGAGTGCACAAAGTTCTACAAATCAAGAAATTATAAGTCATTTAAAAAAAATAAACTCCTTAGAATTTAAATTTATACAAAAAATAGATAACAATAATATTGAACAAGGTGAATGTATTATTTTATATCCCAAAAAAATTCTTTGTAAGTATTATGATATTTATAATAAAATCCTAGTTTCAAATGGTAAATCTTTAGTAATTAATTCAGATAAAATCAAAAATTATTATAGATATCCTTTAGATAAAACACCTTTAAATTTTATTTTAGATAAAAATTTTTTAATTTCGAAAATGAAAGAAGTAGAAAATGACAAAAATTATCCTTTTTATTATGTATTCAATTTTGAATTTGAAAATAATCTAATTAAAGTTTTCTTTGATAAGGCGAGTTTAGATTTAATAGGTTGGGAGACAAAAGACATATACCAGAATCAAATACAGACTTTTTTAAGTGATATTAATATTAATGTTAATGTTGAAGAAAAAATATTTTCTTTGCAAAAATATATTAATTAACCTCAACATTTATTTTTTCAGATTTAAATACCTGCATTCCTCTGGCTAAATAATTTTTAATTGCATTTTCATGATCTAGTGAACAAGTATGGAGCCAAACTCTTGTCATACCTTCCTCAAATAATTTATGAATAGCCTGAGTAAGAAGATAGCCTCCACACTTCTTACCAAAATATTCCTCCAAAATACCGAAATAGGCGATTTCAGAATGATTATGGTCGAGATCACGAACAGTTTCATAATATCCAGCTAGGTTGTTATTATCCTTCAAAACAAAGGTTTTTATTCTAGGATTTTCAACATACTCAATCCATTTTTTATCTCCCCAGGTTAATCTATCTATCCATCTATGTTTTCTTCCAATTTGTTTATAGAAAAATTTGTTTAGATGGAAATCTGGTGGGTCTACTTCACAAATTTTAAAATTTGAACCTGGACTTTTTGAACGGTTTAGATCTCTTATTGAATTTATTTCTAAAAAACTTCTGTCTACGTTAATTTTCACGAGACCATTTTACCGATTTTCTCACCACCAAACAAATGAAAATGCAGATGTGGAACTTCTTGTCCACCGTCTTCACTTATATTTGCTAGTGCTCTATATCCTTTACCACTGAGAGCAGATATTTTTAATTTATTTGCTACAATATTTATACCTTTTATTAATCCAACTATTTCTTCAGGAGATGCATTTTGACTAAAGTCATCTAAGTCAACATATTTTCCTTTTGGAATTATTAAAGCATGAATTTTTTTTTGAGGATTTATATCATGAAAGGATAAAACATATTTATCCTCATAAATTTTATTACAAGGTATTTCATTTCTTAATATTTTTGCAAATATGTTATTATCATCATAACTCATAGTTAAATTTTTTCTAAAACAGATTTTACTGTTTCACCCATAACAGATGGATTTTTGGAAATTGTAATTCCACATTCTTTAAGAATTTCAACTTTTTCAATTGCACTTTCTCCATAAGCTGAAACTATTGCACCTGCATGACCCATCACTCTTCCTTTTGGTGCAGTTAGTCCAGCTATATAAGCAATAACTGGTTTCTTCATATTTTCTTTTGCAAATTCACCTGCTGCAACCTCTTGAGGACCACCAATTTCACCAATCATCAATATTGCATCTGTCTCGTCATCTGTTTCAAACTTTTCAATTATGTCTCTAAATGAGCTACCGTTTATTGGATCGCCACCAATACCAACACTTGTTGAAACACCTATATTTAAATTTTTAAGTTGCTGAGCAGCTTCATACCCTAATGTTCCTGACCTACTAATAATTCCAATTCTGCCTTCTTTATAAATATGTCCAGGCATTATCCCAAGCATTGATTTTCCAGGACTGATAATCCCCGCACAGTTTGGTCCAACTAATGTCATTTTAGAACTTTTAGTGTATCTTCTCATATACCTTTTTATTCTGATCATGTCGTGAGAAGGTATCCCATCAACTATTGCTACACATATTTTTATTCCAGCATCAGCTGCTTCCATTGCAGAATCCGCAGCAAAAGCTGGCGGCACAAATAAAATTGAAGCGTCGGCTCCTGTTTCGTTAACTGCATCTTTAACTGTATTAAACACTGGTAAATTTAAATGTTTTGAACCTCCTTTTCCTGGAGTTACCCCACCAACTACATTTGATCCATATTTTATCATCTCATCTGCATGAAAAGAGCCCATTTTACCTGTGAAACCTTGAATAATTATCTTACTATTTTTATCTACAAGCACAGTCATGATTTACTTATTTAATGCTGCAACTGCTTTATTAGCTGCATCCTCTAATGTGTTTGCCTCTATATAATTTATTTTACTCTCTTTTAAAATTTGATTTCCTTTTTCAACATTAGTTCCTGCTAAACGAATGACTAATGGAACTTTAATCTCAATTTTTTTCAATGCATCTACAATACCTTCTGCAACCCAATCACATCTATTAATACCAGCAAAAATATTTACAAGAATTACTTTAACTTTTTCATCCATTGTAACTAATTTAAATGCTTTAACTATTTTTTCTGGTGTTGCACCACCCCCAACATCTAAAAAGTTTGCAGGTGCACCTCCAGCTAATTTTATCATATCCATAGATGCCATTGCAAGTCCAGCACCATTAATAATATTACCTATATTCCCATCTAAGCTGACATAGTTTAAACCTCTATCTGATGCAAAAATTTCTTTTGAGTCTTCTTGTGTTTTATCTCTTAGTTCAGAAACTTGACTTCGTCTAAACATTGCGTTGTTATCAAAACTCATTTTACAGTCTAATGCTAATATTTGTTTTTGTTTTGAAATAACCAATGGATTAACTTCAACCATTGTTGCATCTAATTCACTAAAAGCTTTATAACACCCAATAATAGTATCAGAAGCTCTTCTAATTAAATCTGGCTCTATACCAAGACCAAATGCTAATTCTCTAGCTTGGAAATTTTGCATTCCAACTGCAACTTCAATTTTAGATCTAATAATTGTTTCTGGTTTTTCCTTTGAAATTTCTTCAACACTCATTCCACCTTCTGTCGATGCAACAACCATAATACTCTCTGAACTTCTATCAAAAACTAATCCTAAATATAATTCCTTTTCAATATCTGTAGCTTCTTCAATATAAATTCTATTTACAATTTTTCCTTCAGGGCCTGTTTGATTTGTAACTAATTTTTTTCCTAGTAATTTATCTGTAGCTTGAGCAACTTCTAATGGAGTATTGCAAACAATTATCCCTCCAGCCTTTCCTCTGGCACCAGAATGAATTTGCGCCTTTACTACCCATTTTGATCCACCAATTTCTCTGGCTTTATTCTCAGCATTCTCAGGGCTGTAAACAATTCCACCTCGAGGTATTGTTACTCCAAAGTTTGAAAGTATTTTCTTTGCTTGATATTCGTGAATGTCCATAATTTTATTTATTTATTATGGATTAACTTGTCTATATTTACAATGTTTTCAGCCATTCTAGCTGATGCAGCATCTATCATCCTGCCATCAAGCTGAGCAGCTCCTTTACCCTCTTTTGCAGCCTTTTCTAACTCTTCTAAGATCCTTTTAGCCTTGGTAACTTCTGCTTCTGGTGGAGAGAATACATTATTTGCTAATTCAATTTGTGAAGGATGTATAGCCCATTTACCCTCAATACCAATTGCAGCACCTCTTTTAGCAGCTTCTGTATAGGCTTCTGGATCGTTAAAGTCTCCAAAGGGTCCGTCAATTGGCCTAAGTCCATATGCTCTACAAGTCATAACTAATTCAGATAAACCGTGATGCCACTGATCACCTGGATAATTTTCATTAAGACCACCTATAACAGTTGTTCTAGCTCTTAAACTAGCAGCATAGTCTGCAACACC
Source organism: uncultured Pelagibacteraceae bacterium (assembly GCA_902604795.1). Classification (GTDB taxonomy): domain Bacteria; phylum Pseudomonadota; class Alphaproteobacteria; order Pelagibacterales; family Pelagibacteraceae; genus Pelagibacter. The sequence goes on from CACKZV010000002.1 coordinate 118,640, forward strand.
AAAATGTAATGCCTCTAATCTTTCACTTGAAGTTGCAATTTCTTTAATATTAGACATTCCTAATGCTGTCTCAATTAAACACTCAATTCCAATTTTATTTTTTAATTTTTTATTTGTTTCTATTTGAGTTAATAAACAGTCAACCATATAAACATCACTTGCTGTACCTGCTTTTGGAAGTAAAATTGTATCTACATTATCTCCAGCTTGTTCAACAATCTCTATCAAATCTGAATACATGTAATGAGTATCTAAACTATTTATTCGGACTGAAATAGTTTTACCATTACCTCTCCAATCTATTTCATTCAAAGCTTTAATAACATTTACTCTAGCAGTAGTTTTATCATTGGGAGAAACTGCATCTTCTAAATCTAAAAAAACATAATCTGCTGCTGAACTAAGAGCTTTCTCAAACATTTTAGGTGATGAACCTGGAACTGCTAATTCACTTCTTTGTAATCTTGGTCTTGCAGGTTTATAAAATTTATGACTCATTTTTTTCTTTTATCTAGTTCACCCATTACATCTTCAATTTTTATATTGTTTGCCTCAAGGTACATTATTAAATGATAAAATACATCAGCTGCTTCATGAATTTTATTTGAATCTTCTTCAACCGCCTCAATAAGTTCATTTATTTCTTCAAGTACTTTTGCTTTGCTTAAAGATTTATCACTTAGAAGTTTATTAGTATACGAACCATCAACTGGTGAAGATTTTCTTTCTCTTGCAAGTATAAATAGGCTCTCAAGGGTATTTAGCATCTCAAATCCTAACAGGTATTCCTTTTGAGTCCAAATATTCTTTAGCTTCTTTGATAGAATATTTACCATAGTGAAATATAGATGCTGCCAAAACCGCACTAGCATTGCCTAATTTGATGCCGTCGACTAAATGATCAAGATCACCAACTCCTCCTGACGCTATTGTGGGTATATTTACCATTAAAGAAATTTTAGACATAAGATCAATGTCATAGCCTTCCTGAGTACCATCTCTATCCATTGAAGTGACCAATAACTCGCCTGCTCCACTCTCTTCCATCTTTTTTGCAAACTCTAAAGCGTTAATTCCAGTATTTTTTCGTCCACCATGGGTAAAAACCTCCCATTTCTCTCCATTTTTCTTAGCATCTATTGCAACGACGATACATTGAGAACCAAATTTTTTTGAACTTTGAGCTACAACATCAGCGTTTTGTACTGCAGCCGTATTAATTGAAACTTTATCAGCCCCACAGTTTAAAAGTTTACTAATATCTTCTACACTTCTAACTCCACCACCAACGGTTAAAGGTACAAAACATTTTTTAGAAGTATCTTTTACAACTTCGTAAATTGTATCTCTATTTTCATTTGAGGCAGTGATGTCTAAAAAACAAATTTCATCAGCCCCACCATCACTATAGATCTTTGCTTGTTCAACAGGGTCGCCTGCATCTTGTAAATCAACAAAGTTTATACCTTTTACAACTCTTCCATTTTTAACATCTAAACAAGGTATAATTCTATTTTTAAGCATCTATCTCTTTCGCAAGTTCATCTAATTTAATATCACCATCATATATAGCTTTACCAACTATAATTCCCTCTATATTTTTATTGCTTAAATCTTTAGCTTTTTTTATATCATCTATCGAAGAAACACCTCCAGATATAATTACAGGACAATTTGAATTATTAGCAATGTTTTCTGTTTCTTCAAAATTAGGACTTAACTTCATCCCATCTCTATTAATATCTGTATAAATTAATCTACTAATTCCAAAATCATTTACCTCTTTTAAAAAATCTAAAGTTTTTATATTTGAATTTTCCTTCCAACCAGAAACAGATAAAAAACCATCTTTAGCATCTAAGCCTAAAGCAATTTTATCTGGAAATTTTTCACACGCCTTTTTTAAAAAATATTTATCTTTTATTGCAGCACTTCCTAAAATTACTTTCTCAACTCCTGCTTCAGCATATTTTTTAATACTTTCATAATTTCTAATACCTCCACCAATTTCAATTTTAAGATCAAATTTACCCAAAATTTCTTTTATAATATCAATATTTACAATCTCTCCATTGAGAGCGCCATCTAAATCAACGATATGTAAATTATTAAACCCATGATCTTTATATTTGCCAGCTTGATCAACTGGTGACATCTCATACTCAGTTTTGTTATCAAAATCCCCTTTAACTAACCTAACACATTTTCTATCTTTTATGTCTATGGCTGGAAAAATTTTCATTTATTAAATCTATAAAAGTTATTATTATAAAAAATTTCATCTTGCCCAATTCTATCAAAAAATGAAAAATTTTTTGATTCAAAAAAAGTTTTATAATTAAATTTATCTGGAACATTATTTTCTACTGAGATTACTTTGATTGTATATTTATTAAAATCGATTGATTTTAATAAATCTAGTTCTTCACCTTCAATATCGATTGATAAATAATCAATTTCCAAATTACTTGTTATCTCTTTTTCAAATGTTGTTGTAGTAATTTTTGATATTTTTGTTTTACTATTTTCATTATTTTTGATTAATTCAATTGCAGTATTGTTTTCATTGTTTATTCCACTCATTTGAGTAAGTCCTTCAATAACCTCCATAAACTCAACATTTTTTATCTTATTGCTTATTGCTTTATTCACAATTTTACACTTTCGATTGTTTTTAAGCTTGTCGTATTGAATCTTGGATGCTTCTATTGCAATTCCTTCCCAATTTAAAAATCTCTCAAAATGGTAACAATTACTGCCAATGATTCCATCGTATGCTCCTATCTCTACAAAAAAACCTATATTTTTATTTTGAAAAAAATGGTTTTTAATAATTTTATCTTGTCCTGCTTGTGAAAAAAATTTCTCATTCCAAAAAAAATTTTTTTCGCATTTCCAGATTTTTTCTCTTATCATTCCTCTTAAAACATGGAATTTCTTTTCTGAATATTCATTTGGTACTTGATCAATCAAATGGCTATAAATTTTGTGTGCGTGAATTTTCCCCTCTAAATTTTTTTCAAAAAGCTCTTGCGCTTCCTTAAAAGCGACCGACACGTCTTTTCCAACTAAATGACTTAGATCTATATTTTTCATGTTTATAAGTTAATAAAATTTTCAATAATTTTTAGGCCAATTTTATCACTTTTTTCAGGGTGAAATTGGGTGCCAAATATATTTTCCTTTTCTACAGCGCAAACAACGTTTGTCGAGTAATCAGTTGTTGCTAAAATCACAGATTTATCTTCTGGAACAAATTCATAACTATGTACAAAATACATGTGAGCGTTATTCTCTATGCCTTTAAAAATCTTACTTTGACTTTTAATGTTAATTTCATTCCAACCTATGTGTGGAAGCTTAAATTTACCGTCTTGGTTATCAATTTTAGATACCTTACCTGAAATCCATCCTAAACCTTTAGTCTCAACTTCTTCGTAGCCAATATCAGCAAACATTTGAAGCCCCACACAAATTCCAAGAAGTGGTTTTTTACTTTCTAATGCAAATTCATTAAGAGTATCTGTCAAACCGTTAATGCTATTGAGCCCATCAATGCAGCTTTTAAAAGAACCTTGTCCTGGTAATACAACTTTATCGCTAGTTTTTATGGTTGAAAGGTCTGATGTTACTTCAATGTTTACTTTATCTTTTGCAACTTCTTTAAACGAATTAATTACAGAACTTATATTACCTGAATTGTAGTCAACAATTGTGACATTCATTAAATTTATAAAGAACCTTTTGTAGAAGGTATTGTAGTTTTATTTCTTGGATCCATTTCTAGAGCAGCTCGTAAAGATCTTGCTAACCCTTTAAAACAGGACTCAATAATGTGGTGACTGTTATCCCCGTAAATATTTTCAACGTGTAAGGTAACTCCTGCGGCTTGTGAAAAAGCTTGGAACCATTCTTTAAATAGTTCTGTATCCATCTCACCTAATTTTTCTACTTTCAATTTTACTTTCCAAATTAAATAAGGTCTATTTGATACATCAATTGCAACTCTAGTTAATGTTTCATCCATTGGTATCATTGCATGAGCATATCTTTTAATACCTACAAATTTTTTAGAAGCTTTTTTTAAACATTCGCCAATTGCAATTCCAGTATCTTCAGTTGTGTGGTGAAGATCAATATGCGTATCACCTTTAGCTTTGATATTCATATCCATTGAAGAGTGTTTAGATAATTGCTCAAGCATGTGATCTAAAAATCCTATGCCTGTGTCAACTTTGTACTTACCCTTACCATCAATATTTAAATCAACACTAATGTTAGTCTCTTTTGTTTTTCTACTAATTTTGGCTTTACGTTTCATAATCTGAAAAAGGTATATATCTATTATTCAATTATGGCAATAATTCCAGGCTCGGTCTTGAACTATAAGATTTAGTATCCATCTATAATCCATGACAACAATAGTATTAGTAAGAAAAAACAATGAAGTAGTAGTTGCTGGAGATGGCCAAGTTAGTATGGGAAATACAGTAATTAAGAAAACTGCAAATAAAGTTCGTAAGATTGAGAAAAGAAATGTGATCGCAGGATTTGCTGGATCTACTGCAGATGCATTAACATTATTTGAAAGATTAGAGTCTAAACTAGAAAAACATGCTGGAAATTTAGCAAGAGCAGCTGTTGAATTAGCTAAAGATTGGCGAACAGATAAGTATTTAAGAAGATTAGAAGCCTTAATGGCAGTTGGTGACAAAGAAAATAGTTTTATTATCTCTGGAACAGGTGATGTTTTAGAGCCAGAGGGTGATGTAATTGGAATAGGATCTGGTGGAAATTATGCATTAGCGTCTGCAAAGGTATTAATGGATACAGATTTGTCGGCAGAAGAAGTTGCAAAAAAAGCAATTAAAGTTGCATCTGAAATATGTGTTTTCACAAATGATAATTTAAATATAGAGAAAATTTAATATGGAAAAATCAAATGTCACAACTCTACCAAACGCTAAAGTAAAAAAAGAAAAAAATAATATTCAAAACTCATTATCTCCAAGAGAAATAGTTTCAGAATTAGATAGATTTGTTGTTGGTCAAAACAATGCAAAGAGAGCTGTCGCAATTGCTTTAAGAAATAGATGGAGAAGACAAGCCTTAGAAGGCGACATGAAAGACGAAGTTCTTCCAAAAAATATTTTAATGATGGGGCCTACTGGAGTTGGTAAAACAGAAATATCTAGAAGATTATCAAAATTAGCTGAGGCACCATTTGTAAAAGTTGAAGCAACAAGATTTACTGAAGTAGGTTATGTTGGAAGAGATGTTGAACAAATTATAAGAGATCTGTTAGAAATTGCTATTGCAATGGAGAAAGTCAAAAAAAGAAAAGAAGTTCACGCTAAAGCGCAAAAATTAGCTGAAGATAGAGTTCTTGATGCAGTTGTTGGAAATAAAGCAAGTGTTGCAACACGAGAAAGTTTTAGAAAAAGATTAAGAGATGGTGATTTAGATGATAATGAGATTGAAATAGCTGTAACTGAAAGTGGTGGTGGAATGCCGTCATTTGAAATACCCGGGATGCCTGGTGCAAATGTTGGAATGATTAATATTTCAGACATGCTTGGTAAATCTATGGGTCAAAAAGCTAAGAAGAAGAAAATGTCAGTAAAAGAGTCTCATGAAATTTTACTTAATGAAGAGGCAGATAAATTAATTGAACAAGACAAAATCATTAAGTCAGCAAAAAATACTACTGAAAATAATGGAATAGTATTTTTAGATGAAATAGATAAGATTTCAGCGAGAACTGATAGAGTTGGTGGAGATGTTTCAAGAGAAGGTGTGCAAAGAGACTTACTTCCATTAATAGAAGGCACAACAGTAAGTACTAAATATGGTCCAATAAAAACTGATCATATATTATTTATAGCTTCAGGAGCCTTCCAGCTAGCAAAGCCATCAGATCTATTACCTGAGCTTCAGGGGAGATTACCGATCAGAGTTGAGCTAGATGCATTGAATAGTAAGGATTTTAAGCGAATTTTAAAAGAGCCAGACAATAGTTTAATAAAACAATACAAAGCTTTACTTAAAACTGAAAATGTTGATTTAGAATTTACAGAGGATGGCATTGATACCATCGCAACAATTGCAAGTGAAGTAAACACAACTGTCGAAAATATAGGTGCTAGAAGACTACATACTATCATTGAAAGAGTTTTAGATGAAATAAGTTTTACAGCAACAGATAGAGCTGGAGAAAAAATCAGTATAGACTCGGATTATATTAAGAAAAATATCGGAGAACTAGTTAAAGACGCAGATCTTTCAAAATTTATTTTGTAATTCCTATTTTTTTTTTCTTAAAAAAATATCAAAATTTCCTACAGATGGATTTTCAACAGCTTCAAAATCAATACTAACAATTTTATTCATTAACTGATCGTTACTTTTAATAAAATGAGGTACTGAGTGTTTTAATATACTTAAATTATTAGATTGGTATGGATCATTTAAATTTTTTGATCTTAAACCCTTTCCCGTAATGACATTAATTTTGTTTACTCCATTAACAAAACATTCTTCTATATAAGAGGTCATCTTTTGATTTGCTTCCTCTAAAGTATAGCCATGCAAATCAATTGATCTTTCAATATATCTTCTGGGTCTCAAAGAAGTTTTTTGGTCTTTATTTTCTACTTTATCAGTACTATTTAAGAAATCTTGCCAGTCTTGTTTATCTTTGTCTGATATTTTTTTAATCAACTAAGCCTGGGTATCTACTATTAACCAGTTAGGATTTTTTGATGTACTATCTTTTGTAAACTTCCAAGTATCAAGTACCTTTTTAACTTTTTGAGCATCACCAGATACGACTTTATTATCTTTATCTTTTATGCAAGAAATAATTTCACTTACAAATTCAACAGTTACTTCAAGCATATTTTTATTTTGATTATGCTCTTTGATTTCTGCCGAATTAATACCGATAAACGTAGTATCAGAAGTGACATTTCTTGCTTTTTTGTCTTTGATTGCTTCGTCAAACTGCTCGTATACATTTTTTGCTAAAAGATTTTTTATAGATTTTAGGTCCCCTTTAGAGAAACTAGTAATAATGCTTTCATAAGCAATTTTAGCACCATTTAAAAAATCTTTCTTTGCCGCATCATCAAATGTATCAGCATTTAAAATAGGAGAAGTTTTTGTTTCTGGGACCTCTTCATGAGGAAAACTCGAATTAATATTTTCTTCAAAACCAGTTTTTTTACCTAAAATTCCTCTTAATCTTAGGAAAATAAAACCCGCTATCATTGCCAACAATATTATATCGATGTACTCAAAGCTGTAACTCATATATTAATAATATTTACTATGTTGATTAATTTCAACCTGCAATTTACATTATAGACAAATGAACACAGCAATAATTCTCATTTTAGGGATACCTCTTATTGAAATCTACCTATTTATAAAGGTTGGATCAGAAATAGGAGCTTTAAACACCATTTTATTAATTCTTACAACTGCAGTTGTGGGTATTTGGTACGCAAGATATGAAGGATTTAACACATTGCGTTCAGGGATGTCACAGTTAGTCAAAAATGAACTTCCACTTTATGAGATAGTTTCTGGAGCAGCAATTGCTTTTGCAGCTCTGCTACTAATATTACCTGGATTTGCTACTGACATAATAGGAATTCTACTGGTATTTCCAATTACAAGAAAAATAATTTTAAGTAAATATTCCAAAAAGTATTCTACAAAAAATAAAAATAGTGGTAATAAAAAAAATTATATTGAAGGTGAGTATGAGGATATAGAAGATAAAGATGGAAAATAAATACAAAATTATAATAAGTTATATACAAGATTTATCAGTTGAAATACCTAGTCCTGAAGATTTAATAACAATTAGAAATACAACACCAGAATATAGAATGAGTGTTGATATAAGCTCAAAACCTTCAAAAAGGAAAATGATAGAAGTATTAACTACTTTGACTTATGCAAATCCAAATAAAAAAAAAGCTAAAGGTTATTTTCAAATTAAATATGCAACAGTTATTGATATTTTAGATTTAAAAATTGAAAAAAAAGAATTAGAGAAAATAATTTTGTGTGATCTACAAACAAAAATATATCCTGACTTAGAGCAAAAGTTTTTGACCATTCTTAAAAATTCAGGTCTTCCTGATTTAAAATTTGGAAAAAAAGTTGATTTCGAGGAGTTATATAAAGCTAGACTAAATTAGAAATAATTTTTTTTTAAATTTTTTTTTAAAAATTCAGAGTGATCTAATAATTCCTTTTCAGAAGGTAAAACAATTTTTTTGTAGTAGTCACGTTTATCATCCAATGTGATTTTTGTTTCATTATTTTCAGCTAAATCAAAAGTAGGTTCTTTTTGATCAATAAGATTAATATAAACTTTTGCAAGTAACTCGCAGTCAATCAAGGCAGTGTGCTTTTCTCTTTTAGAATTATCAATTCTAAATCTTTTACATAATGCATCTAGGCTTATCCCAGATCCTGGAAATTTATTTCTAGCAAGATCTAAAGTATCAATTATATTTGAATTATTGATTTTGGGCTTACCTATTAAGGATAATTCGTTATTTAAATGCCCAATATCAAACTCAGCGTTGTGAATTATAATTTTTTTATCCTGAATAAAAGATAAAAAATCTTCAGCAACTTCTGAAAATTTTTGTTTATTAGACAAAAATTCATCCGAGTATCCATGAACCTCGAAGGCTTTCTCTGATACCTTTCTCTCTGGATTTAAATAAACGTGAAATATATTTTTGGTTACGACTAGATCATCTAACTCAATACATCCAATTTCAACAATTCTGTGCCCGTCTCTTACTGATAATCCTGTTGTTTCTGTATCAAGAACTATTTCTTTCATCTAAAATTTTTCTTTTAATTATTTTAATATTTTTTTTTAAGCTTAGTAGTTTAAAATTGTTCTTAATAATGTAATTAGATATTCTCTTTTTATAAGCCAAAGATCTTTGTGATTTTCTTAGACTATCAATAATTTTTTTATTATAAAAAGGCCTTTTTTTAAGTCTTTTGTTTATCTCAATTTTATTTGATTGAACATAGATCAAATAAAAATTTTTGTCGAATAATTTATTTTCAACTAATAATGGTATATCTAGCACTACCATTTTTTTTCTCTTATTTTTTTTAAAAAAAAATTGCATTCTCTGTCTAACGATAGGATGTACAATCTCTGAAATTTTTTTCAGATTTTTTTTGTTTGCTTTTACAATACTTCCAAGTTCATCTTTTTTTAAAGATTGTGATGTAATAAATTTTGGAAATTTCTTTTTTATTTTTTTATAACAAGATTTATCATTTCTGTAGATATCACTCACCTCTCTATCAGCATTAAAAACTGGATAACCAAATTGTTTTGCAACAAAACTTTTGCCTGAACCTATATCACCTAAAATACCAATTTTAATCAATTTAAAAGCTCCATGACTTTCTCGTCTACCTTGGGCTCAAAGTTATTCCATATTTTAAAGGAGGCTTGAGCTTGATAAACAAACATTTTTTTTCCATTTTCTATTTTATTTCCATTTTTTTTTGCGGATCCTAAGAAATTAGTTTCTGAAGGATTATATATGACATCATAAAAAAATTTTTCTGGGCTGATTTTAGAATAATCTAAAATAATATTTTCGTTATTTTTCAAGCCTAAGCTAGTTGCATTAATAATCATGTCAAAATCTGGTATTGTTCCCCATTTAATAATTTCGATTTCATTAAAGGTTTTTTTTAAATTTTCAGCTTTGCTCATCGTTCTATTGCTTATAAATATTTTTTTGGCACTCATATTTTTTAAAGCCACTATTATTGATGGTGAAACTCCTCCCGCACCCAATATTAGTATATTTTTCCCAACAGTGTCATAATTTGTATGTTTGATGGCCAACTCAAATCCTTCTATATCTGTATTGTGACCTATTACCATTCCATCTCTCAAATATATCGTATTTACTGATTGTGTTTTTTGAGCCTCATTGGATAGTTTATCTAAAAAAGGAATTACAGAATTTTTAAAAGGAACAGTAACATTAATTCCATCAATTTTTTTTTCTCTTACTTCTTTAATTAAATTATCTAATTCTGATATATCTAATTTTTTTTTATCGTAAACAGCTTTCAAATTATTAGATTTTATCCAGTAATTATGTAACTTTGGTGATAAAGAATGTTCAATTGGGTTTCCTATAACAAGAAATTTTTTCATTTTTGAAGTTCTAAATATTCCTTAATTTTTTTAATAGGTAAGCCCATTATCGTGTCTTCATCACCATCAATTTTTGAAAATAAAGCCCTTCCTTCTCCTTCAATTTGATAGACATTATAAGCATACAGAGCCTCATCGCTTATTTTATTTAAATAAGTGATTAATTCATTTTCAGAAAAATGCTTCATGGTTAAGTAAGCTTTATCAGTATAGTTCCAAACCATGGATCCATTTTTAGATATACAAACCGAACTGATCAAAGAGTGTCTTTTTCCATTTAGATTCTTCAAAATACTTAAAGCTTCTTCCCTACTCTCTGGTTTTGATATTAACTCCCCTCTCAGATCAATCACACTATCTGCTCCTAAAACTAAAGTATTATTAACTTTTTGACTTACCTTATTTGCTTTCAATTCTGCAAGATTTTTAGAGATAATTTCAGGTGAAGCACCCTCTTTTAATAGACTTTCTTTTATTGGTTCTTCGTCAATATTTGATATTTCAACCCTATTATTAATATTGTGATTATCTAAAATTTCTTTTCTTACCTTACTTTTAGAAGCTAAAATAATGTTAGGCATTTTTTTTATTTTTTATTTCGTAAATTTTAATTACAGATGCTGCTGTTTCTTCAACTGACTTTCTAGTCACGTCTATTGTGGGCCAGTTGTTCTCTTTAAATATCTTTTTAGAACTATCTAATTCATCCCTAATTTTGTCTATGTTTACGTACTCACTATTTTGATCTTCTTTAAGAGAATTCAATCTGTTTTTTCTTAAATCATATAGTCTATCAGCCTCAGTTACTAAACCTACAACACAGGGAGAAAAATTTTTTTCTGTAACTTTTGGTGGAATAGAGTTTTTGTTTACTAATGGAATATTTGAAGTTTTAAAACCTCTATTAGCTAAATAAATTGCTGTTGGAGTTTTACTTGTCCTGCTTACTCCTAACAGAATGATATCAGATTTTTCTATATCATCAGTCTGATTACCATCATCATGATTCATAGTAAACTGAATAGCTTCAATTCTATCGTAGTATTCTTCATTAAGAATGTGTTGACCGCTTGGTTGATGCGAAGCTTTTTGATTGAGCACTTTTGAAAAATTTAATATTAAATCTCCAAGGACACCAAAACACGGTATTTCTCTTTCATAAGCCTTTTCTGTAAGATACTTTGCAAGTTTACTGTTCACTATTGTATATAAAATTATAGAATTTTTATCTTTCTTCGCTTGTTTTAGAATACTTAAGGTTTGACTTTCGGTACGGGTAAAAGAAAAATGATTAGTTTCATATTCAAAATTAGGAAATTGTGCCTTTAATGCCAAAAAAATTCTATCTAATGTCTCACCAGTAGAATCCGATATTAAGTAAATTTGATATAAGTTTCTCATGTATAAAGTGTTTATAAACTATTAGTTAAATAAGAAAAATGCAGATTTATGCTTTGAAGACATAGAACTTATTTTTTTTCCTATAAAATTAAGTGAATTATAAAATGTGATAATAGTTATCCAAAATGTGTATAAAATCTGAATATTGTTAATTTATTCATATAAATTCTTATTAATTTAAGATCAAAATTGTTGATAATAAGTTAATTAATTGTGTAAATTGACTAATTTACGTTATTCACAATACATAATACTAATAAAGTAAATAATATATATCTATCTATATGAGTCCCATAAGCAACTGTATTAAAAATAAAGATACTAAATCAAATCCTATATGGTTGATGAGACAAGCAGGAAGATATCTTCCAGAGTTTCGAGATATTAGAAAAAAAAACCAAGATTTTATCAAACTTTGTCTAAATAGTGATTTGGCATCAGAAATTACTCTTCAACCCATTAAAAGGTTTGGATTTGATGGAGCTGTAATATTTTCAGATATTTTAATTTTGCCCTATGGACTTGGTCAAAATGTAAAATTTGAAAAAAATTTTGGACCTAAATTAGGAAACATAGATCTAGAAAAAATAAAAAACATCGATGAAGTAAATTTTACTGAAAAAGTTTATACAGTCTATAAAGCAATCTCAAAAACATCAAAAGACCCCTTAATGAAGAAAAGGGATATGATTGGATTTGTCGGAGCTCCGTGGACCATTCTTGTTTATATGATTAATAAATCTTCTCCTAAAAAAGGTTTATCAAATGAATTTTTTAAAGATGATTTTTTAATTAATAGACTTCTAGGAATTATAGAAAAATTTTTAAAACTTCATATAAAAAATCAAATTGAAGCAGGAGCTCAAGTCATTCAAATCTTCGATAGTTGGGCTGGATTATTGGAAGATAAAATTCCAGAATATATTTATATACCAACCCTTAACATTGTTGAATATATAAAAAAACTAGGAGTTCCTGTTATTTGTTTTCCCAGAGGTATAAAAGATTACAAAAATTTTTGTGAAATTGTTAAACCCGATGCTGTAAACATAGATTATGATGTTGACCCAAGGAAAATAGTCAATGAAATCAAAATACCAATACAAGGCGGCCTTGACCCAAAAATATTATTAGCTGATCAAAAAACTCTCAAAATAGAAGTTGAAAAATATCTTGGTATTTTTAAAGATCATCCATACATTTTTAATTTAGGTCACGGAATACTACCTGAGACTAAAATTGAAATGGTTGAAGAACTAATCAAGATTGTAAGAAATTTTAAATGACGCCAGACCATCCAAAAATTAACTATGGAAAGACAGGTATTTTGATTGTTAATCTTGGTACACCTGACTCTACGAGTTGGTTAGATATTAGGAAATATTTAAAAGAATTCCTATCAGACAGACGAGTAATTGAAGTTAATCCCTTAATTTGGCAGGCAATACTTAACTTATTTATACTTACTTTCAGACCCTCTAAAACTGCGAAAGCCTATAAAGAAATATGGATGAATGATAAAAACATGTCTCCTTTAAGATATTTTACAGAAAGACAAGCAGAAAAGCTATCTAATCAAATTGGCAAAGAAGATTTAATTGTCGATTTCGCAATGAGATATGGAAATCCAAGTATCAAAAATAAAATTCATGGTCTTCAAAAAAAGGGTTGTGAAAATTTAATTGTGCTTCCATTGTATCCACAATATGCAGCAGCAACAACAGCAACCGTTTGTGATGAAGTTTATAGAACTTTAATGAAAATGAGGTGGCAACCAAACCTTAAAATAATTCCTCATTATGAGTCTGAACCATTATATATTGAGGCGATTAAAAATAGTATTTTAAAAAAGATAAGTGAAATTAATTGGAAGCCTGATTTAATAATTGCATCATATCATGGAATTCCAAAAAAATATTTTGATAAAGGTGATCCTTATCATTGTTATTGTCACAAAACTACCAGATTGATTTCAGAACAGTATTCAGATATTGAAATAAAGACTACCTTTCAATCTAGATTTGGTCCACAAGAGTGGTTGCAACCTTACACAGATAAAACTCTTGAAGCTCTACCTAAAGAAGGTAAAAAAAATATTTTGGTTATTTGCCCTGGATTTTCATCTGATTGTGTAGAAACCCTCGAAGAAATATCGATCCAAGGAAAAGAAAGTTTTATCAAATCAGGAGGTGAAAATTTTGAAATGGTACCATGTTTAAACGATAGTGAAGATCATATTTCATTGTTAAAACATCTAGTTACAAAAAACTTATAACTTATGAGTGGATATCTTTTATTTAAATCTCTTCACTTAATTGCAGTTATTTCTTGGATGGCTGGACTGTTATATTTACCAAGAATATTTGTTTATCACGTAGAAAACTTTGAAAAAGAACAAGCTACAGAAATTTTCGAGACAATGGAAAGAAAGCTTTACAATTACATAATGAGACCAGCTATGATTTTATCTTGGTTATTTGGAATTATTTTAATTTGGATTAATGGTATAGAAAGTCTTGCCTTTTTATGGGTTCAGATTAAAATAATTTTAGTTATAATTTTGACCATATATCATGAATACCTTGGTAAATGTATGCGTTTGCTTAAATTAAAAGAAAACAAAAAATCCTCAAAATTTTATAGAATTATCAATGAAATTCCTACCGTTTTACTTGTTTTTATTGTTTTTATAGTAGTTTTTAAACCTCTCTAGGGTTGAAATTTTTAAATCAGTATATATATTTAATTCATCTTTAACCAAAACTTCCAAACATGAATATTCAAGAATTAAAAGAAAAAACATCCGAAAAGTTAATTACTGAGGCTGAAAAGCTTGGTATTGAAAATGCTAGTACATTACGTAGACAAGAAATTTATTTTGCAATCTTAAAAAAGCTTGCAGAAAAAGGAGAAGAAATTACGGGTGGAGGAGTTTTGCAATTACTGCAAGATGGTTTTGGTTTCTTAAGAGCGATGGAATCCAATTATTTGCCAGGTGCAGATGATATATATGTAAGCCCTAATCAAATAAGACGTTTTGGTCTAAGAACTGGAGACTCGGTAGAAGGACCAATCAGATCTCCAAAAGATGGAGAAAGATATTTTGCACTTCTTCAAGTAAGTAAAATAAATTTTGAAGAACCAGATAAATTTAAACATAAAATTGCATTTGATAACTTAACTCCTTTATATCCAAACAAACAATTAGGCATGGAAGTAGAAAACAATAAGATTGAAAAAAAACCTGATTTAACACCTAGGCTAATTGATTTAGTAAGTCCTATTGGAAAAGGTCAAAGATCGTTAATAATATCACCTCCAAAAGCTGGTAAAACAATGATTTTACAAAGTATAGCAAACTCAATAACTGCCAATCATCCAGAATGCTATTTAATGGTCTTGTTGATAGACGAAAGGCCAGAGGAAGTTACAGATATGCAAAGGACTGTAAAGGGAGAGGTTATCAGTTCAACTTTTGATGAACCGGCACAACGTCATGTAGCTGTAGCTGAAATGGTAATTGAAAAAGCTAAAAGATTGACTGAACATAAAAAAGATGTTGTAATTTTACTAGATTCTATAACAAGATTAGGCAGAGCATATAATGCGGTTGTACCAAGTTCTGGAAAAGTCTTGACTGGTGGAGTCGATGCAAACGCTCTCCAAAGACCTAAAAGATTTTTTGGGGCAGCTAGAAACATTGAAGAAGGTGGCTCCTTAACAATAATTGCAACTGCCTTAATTGATACAGGTAGTAGGATGGATGAAGTGATTTTTGAAGAGTTTAAAGGAACAGGAAATAGTGAGACTATTCTAGATAGAAAAATTTCAGAAAAAAGGATATATCCCGCAATTGATATTACTAAATCAGGGACAAGACGTGAAGAACTGATATTTGATAAAAACGATCTTCAAAAAATGAATGTATTAAGAAGGATAATTGCTCCGATGGGATCGATGGATGCCATTGATTTTATAAATTCTAAATTAAAGTCAACAAAAAACAATGCTGAGTTTTTTAATTCAATGAATAAACCATCATAGAGTTTAAAGATAATTTAATTCTTTCATTTCTGCTTCAAATTTTTTCTCTATATCGTCAGAAATCTTAGTATCTAAAATCTTTTTCCAATCGTTTTTTGGTCCAAGAAAAAAAAATTTATTTTTTGTCCCTTCTTTATTTACAGTACTTTCTGTAAAACCGTTCTCTTTTTCCATCTTTTCTAATTTTTCAAATGAACTTAAGTTAATTGCACTATCAATTTGGTCTTCAGTAAATTTTAACTTCAATAAATTTCCAACAAAATCAGCAATTTTTGTAAATTCGTTTTTTGGATTTTCGGTTAAATCCTCATATTTAACTAGTAGATAGTTATAACTCATATGTTTCCAAGATAAATAGTTCGTTTTCCATGAACCTACAAATTGTTTGAGAGGAAATATTTTACTTTTCATGAATATTTTCTTTTGTTTTTCAGACATAGCTAGAATTTTATTTTCATCAAACATAAATTCTTTAGCTTCAATATAATTAGACAATGAGTAATGATTTTTCAAAGAGGTAATTACATTTCTTGGATCTCTTACAATATAAATAGCTCCAAGTGTATTATCAGTATTGGTAAATGGGTGTCCTTTGTAATTACCTAGCATATTGTGCGTCTTAAAAAATCTTAAATGTTTATTTGAATTCACTTTGTTTTGTGAGGCTATCCAATTCTTTGCTATTTCATCTAAGTCAAATAAGTCAGAGACCAAACCTTCGTATTGAGTAGAATGAGGGTAGGCCATGATTGCTTTTAAGTGATTTAAATTAAGATCAGTCCTTTTACCCATCAATAGTGAAAGAATGTAAAATCTTAACCAAGTATTTCCACTTTTAGGGTATGAAGCTAACCAAATAATCATTTTAAATATATCCCAGTTCAATCATTTCGATTTTAAACTCTTTTTCTATATCTTCCCTCAACTTTTTATCTATCAATTTCTCCCAATCATTATCAGGTCCTAGATTAAAAAATTTCTTTTTCTCACCAGTTTCTTTATCACTTACAGCTTCAGCAAAGCCATTTTCTTTTTCTAACCTTTTAAGATTTTCAAAGGAATTCGACTTTACTGCTAATTCAATTTTTTTTGCTTCAAATTTTAAATTTAAAAGTTTAGATAGATATTCTGCAAGTTTATTAAATTCTTTATGAGGATCTTGAATTAAGTCTTCATATTTAATTAGCAAATAATTTTTTCTAAACTGTTTCCATGAATTGTAGTGATTTCTCCATGAAGATATTACAGTAAAAATATTTCTATTTGCATTTGGATCATTTAAATCAAACTTTTTTCCTAGAGCTTTGTTTTCATCAAATAAAAATCTTTTCGCCTCATTGAAATTTCTTTTTGAAAAATGATAAAGTATGGACGAAATCACATTTCTTGGATCTCTTACAATGTGAACTGCTCCTAGTGAGACATCCTCATTTGTAAAAACAGAATTTTTATATTTGCAAAGTGCATGGTGAGTTTTAAGAAATTTAATTTTATTATCTTCATTTAAAATTTTTTGTGACCTTATCCAATTTAAGGATAACTTTTCTAGATTATCAATTTCACTTACCAAATTTATAAAATGAGATCTTTTAGGATACTGATCTATTTTAGCTATTTCGCTTAAATTTGCTTCACTATTTTTATTAAATAATAGTGAATTCAAAAACGACCTTACCCATGTATTTCCACTTTTGGGATATGAAGCTAACCAAATAATCATTAAGATAAATATATAATTTAGATAAATATAAAACTATAATAATTAATTATGACAATCTATGCTCTCTCTTCTGGACCTGGTGTATCAGGAATCGCGGTTATTAGAATGTCTGGATCTAAAGTTGAAGAGATCGTAAAATTAATAACAAATGATCAACTTCCAGAGCCAAGGCAAGCAACCTTAAAAAAATTCAATAAAATCAACAATTCTGAACTTATAGACGAGGGAATATTAATATGGTTTCCAGGCCCTAAGAGCTACACAGGCGAAGATATGGCTGAAATACATGTGCACGGTAGCATTGCTGTTGTGAGGACAATTTTAGATCAATTATCAAAAATTGAAAATTGTCGACTTGCTGAGCCTGGTGAATTTACAAAAATTGCATTTCAAAATGAAAAAATAAATCTTCTTAAAGCCGAGAGCATATCCGATCTCATTTCTGCAGAAACAGAAATTCAAAGACAACAAGCTATTAAAATTATGAGTGGTAAAAGTTCAGATAAATTTAATTCACTTAGAGAAAAACTTTTAAAAATTTTATCAAACGTTGAAGCTAAAATTGATTTTCCTGAAGAAGATCTCCCAGATGATGTAACTAAAAATATAAAAAATGATTCTGGAAAAATAAGATTAGAAATCGAAAAAATTTTGAACGATCAAAAAGTTGGAGAAAGAATTAGAGAAGGTTTTAAAATTGCAATTATTGGACCAGCCAATGCAGGAAAATCATCTTTGCTTAATTATCTTTCCAATCGTGATGTAGCTATCGTTTCAGAAATTGCAGGAACAACAAGAGACGTTATCGAAGCTCATTTAAATTTAGATGGATATCCTGTTGTGATTTCTGATACTGCTGGAATAAGAGATAGCAAAGATGAGATAGAAAAAAAAGGAATTAAATTAGCCCTCAAACGTGCTGAGGATGCTGATTTAAACATAATAGTAATAGAGCCAAAAAGTGTTAATTTTACAGGGTTTATGAACGATTTGGTTAGTGAAAAATCAATAATTGTAATTAATAAAATAGATCTTGGTTATAAAGAGATAAATCAACAAATTGAAAAGTTTAATCCAATTTTTTTATCAATTAAAAATGAAACAAACTTGGATGAGTTAATAAATAGAATTAAAAATAAATTAAAAAATAAATTTGTTAGTTCAAACGAAACTTTAATTACGAGAGAAAGACATAGACAAAGTTTAGAAGCTTGTGTTCAAAATTTAATCAACTTCGAGGAAAAAAACTTTCAAGAAGATTTTGATAAAGCTGCAGAAGATTTAAGACTGGCAACCAGACATTTAGGAATGATTGTTGGTAAAGTAGATGTTGAAGAAATATTAGGGTCTATTTTTAACGACTTTTGTATAGGTAAATAAGTACTGAATTTACTCGGTTTTTATGCATTTTTAAGTGTTTCCTTGTAAATTTCAGGATCAATAATAAATTACAGCTATGAAAAATGAGTTGTCATTTGATGTAGTTGTAATTGGCGGCGGGCATGCTGGCTGCGAAGCTGCAGCAGCATCTGCTAGATTGGGAGTAAATACAGCGTTATTTACACATAAATTTGATACTATTGGTGAGATGTCATGTAATCCAGCTATAGGAGGACTAGGCAAAGGCCATCTTGTTCGAGAAATAGACGCACTAGATGGTGTAATGGGAGAAGTGGCGGATAAATCAGGAATACAATTTCGATTATTAAATAGAAGCAGAGGTCCTGCAGTGCGTGGACCACGGACACAAAGTGATAGATCATTATATAAGAAATATATGCAAGAAAAACTCTTAAACTATTGTAATTTAAGTATTTTTTCAGATCCTGTAATTGCCTTTATTTTTGAAAAAAACAATATAATCGGTTTTGTTACACAAGAAGGAAAAAAAGTACTCTCATCAAAAGTAATTCTAACAACTGGAACTTTTCTAAATGGTTTAATCCACATTGGTAATGAAAAAACACCTGCAGGGAGATTTAATGAAAAACCTTCAACTGGTTTAAGTGAACAGTTAGAAAAATATAATTTTAAAATTGGAAGATTAAAAACAGGAACACCACCAAGACTAGATGCAACGACAATTAATTTTGAAAAACTAGAGGAGCAGCACGCAGATGAAGATCCGTATTTTTTTTCCTTCCTTACAAAAAAAAATATTAATAAACAAATTTCTTGTAGGATGACTTATACCAACCAAGCAGTGCATGATATCATTACCAAAAATATAAAAAGTAGTGCTATGTACTCTGGAAGTATTCAGGGAGTTGGTCCGAGATACTGCCCTTCTATAGAAGATAAAATTGTAAAGTTTGCCGATAAACAAAAGCATCAAATATTTTTGGAGCCCGAGGGCCTAAATGATAAAACTATATATCCTAACGGAATTTCAACTTCTCTTCCAGCTGACGTACAGCAAGAAATATGTAACAATATCAATGGTTTAGAGAATGTAAAGATATTAAGACCTGGATATGCTATAGAATATGATTTTGTGGACCCAAGAGAGCTATTTCTAACATTGGAGACAAAAAAAATTAGAAATCTTTACCTAGCAGGACAAATAAACGGTACAACTGGTTATGAAGAGGCAGCCGCTCAAGGCTTGATTGCTGGAATTAATGCTTCTCTTTCTATATTGGGTAAAGAACCATTTATCCTTGATAGATCTGAGGCATATATAGGCGTGATGATAGATGATTTGGTCACAAAAGGAGTTGCTGAGCCTTATAGAATGTTTACCTCAAGGGCAGAATATAGGTTATCTTTGAGATCTGATAATGCAGATCTTAGACTTACTCAAAAAGGAATTGATATTGGGCTTATACTTGATGAAAGAAAAATAACATATAAAGAAAAAGCTTCTAAACTTGATAAAAGTCTAAAAAAAATGGAAAATTCATTGATTTCTCCATCTAAAGCTACAAAATTCGGAATAAATATTGCGAAAGATGGCGTTAAAAGAAATGCAATAGAAATATTGAGTCAGAAATCAGTAAAAATGAGTAAAATTAGGGAAATTTGGCCAGAAATCAAATATGTTTCACGTGAAATAGATGAGCAAATCGAGATAAAAGCTCATTATAAAGGCTATTTGAAGAAACAAGATGCAGATATATTAGCATTTAAAAGAGATGAAAATCTTAAAATTCCTGAAAATTTAGATTATGATCAATTCTCAGGGTTATCAAATGAAGTAAAATCAAAATTTAAGGAAATAAAACCAAAAACACTTGGCCAAGCACTTAGAATAGATGGGATTACGCCAGCAGCAGTATATATTTTGTTGTCTCATGTCAAAAGAAAGTCTATTAAGCATATAGCTTGATTGATTCGAAAATAATAAAAAAAGACAAAATTTACCTTCCAAATGCTTCACGTGAAACATTAAAGGAGCTGGATGAGTACTCACAGTCAATTTTAAAAACAAACAAGAAAATTAATTTGATAAGTTCAAGCACTGAAAAGTCAATAAATACAAGACATATTTTTGATAGTGCACAAACCATTGATTTTATTGATAAAAATGATATTCAAGTGTGCACAGATCTTGGCTCAGGTGCAGGTCTTCCTAGCATAGTTTTAGGTATTTTGATGAAATCCAAAAAGCAAGGTTTTAAGCTGATTTTTTATGAAAAGAGTTACCACAAAAGTAATTTTCTTAAAGAGATGGTAAAAAAATTTAAATTAGAAGCAAAAATTTATCAAAAAAATATATTTGAAGAGAAAAATTTAGTAACTGACGTAATAATTTGTAGAGCATTCAAACCATTACCGGTTATTTTTGAAATAGCGACAAAGAATTTTAAAAATTTCAAATACATAGTTATGTATCTAGGAAAGAGTGGTAAAAAAAATTTAAAAGATGTTTCTACAAAGTGGAAATTCGATATAGAAGAAATGAAAAGTCTAACAAGTGATCTGTCGTCAGTAGTAAGAATTTCAAATTTGAAAAAAAAATATGAATAAAAAAATTATTTCAGTCATAAATCAGAAAGGTGGAGTGGGTAAGACTACCACAGTTATCAATCTTGCTGCCGGTCTAACAATGAAAGAAAAAAAAATTCTTGTTATTGATCTTGATCCACAAGGTAATGCTACAACAGGCCTTGGATTATCTAACACAACAAGTTCTGATCAAACAATTTACAATGTTTTGAATGGAAATAAAAAAATTTCAGAGGTAATCCAGTCTACGAGACTTAAAAATTTAGATTTGATATCATCGAATGTTGATTTGTCTGGACTAGAGGTAGAGACAGCAGATGATAGTCGTAGAGCCTTTAAATTAAAAGATGAATTAACATTGATTTTAAACAATTCTGAGCCGACTTATGACTATATCATAATTGACTGCCCACCATCCTTAAGCCTCCTTACAATCATGGCCTTGGTAGCTTCCAATGCTCTAGTGGTACCACTTCAGACAGAATTTTTTGCTTTGGAGGGACTTACACAACTTATGAAAACTATTGAGAGGATAAAGTCGAACCTAAATCCATCTTTGGAGATAAGAGGAATACTCCTGACCATGTACGATAAGAGAAATAAATTATCAGGGGAGGTAGAAATAGAGGCAAGGAACTATTTTAAGGATAAAGTTTACAGCACAGCAGTACCTAGAAATGTCAGATTATCAGAAGCACCCTCACACGGTGTTCCAGTTTTAATTTATGACAAAACTTGTCCAGGTAGTAGAGCTTATTTTAGTTTTACAGAAGAATTCTTAAATCAAGATAAACCAGTGGAGAGTGCAGCATGATCAATCCATTTAAATCAAAAAAGGGACTAGGAAGAGGACTATCTTCTTTGATAGGAGATAGTGAAAAAATTGAAAATAAAAAAAATGTCTCAATAAGTTCGTTAGTTAGAAATAAGTATCAGCCAAGAAAAAAATTTGACGAAGCAAGTTTAGAAGAATTAACTAATTCTATAAGAGAGAGAGGCATAATTCAACCAATCATAGTTAGGCCATCCTCTGATGAGGATGATAAACTAGAAATAATAGCTGGCGAAAGAAGATGGCAGGCAGCACAACACGCAGGACTTCATGAGGTGCCAGTGGTCGTAATTAATGTAGATAATCTAAAATCTTTAGAACTTGCTATTGTTGAAAACGTTCAAAGAAAGGATTTGAATCCAATTGAAGAAGCTGAGGGTTATAAAAGATTGATAGACGAATTTAGTTATGACCA
Source organism: uncultured Pelagibacteraceae bacterium (assembly GCA_902604795.1). Lineage (GTDB taxonomy): Bacteria > Pseudomonadota > Alphaproteobacteria > Pelagibacterales > Pelagibacteraceae > Pelagibacter. Next base: position 141,225 of record CACKZV010000002.1, read on the forward strand.
GGACAAGGTATCAAAATTTATTGGTAAAAGTAGAGCACATATATCTAATTGTTTGAGACTGCTATCTCTTCCACAAGAAATAATAGAATTAATAATTGAAGAGAAATTGTCTCAAGGACACGCAAAAATCTTAGTTGGATTAGATAATGCAATTCTTTTAGCAAAGAAAATAATCTCAAAAAAATTGTCAGTTAGGCAAGCAGAAAGTTTAGTTCGTATGTTAAAATCTAGTTCCAATAGTTCTATTAAGAAAAAAGATCCAAACATCGTAACTCTTGAAGAGGAGTTAACAGATAAAATTGGAATGAGGGTGTTTGTTAAGAATAAAAGAAATAACTCTGGCACTATTAGTTTAGAGTATAAGGGAGCTGACCAGCTTGATAGGTTGGTAGAGATTATTAAACAAAATTATTAGTAATTACTGATAAAATTTGAGACAAAAAGCATTGAATTTGCTGTATTTTTCTTAACTAAAGCTTCCAAATCATTGATCTTAAATATTATATCTTTTACCTCATTAGTTGACCAGGACTGAGCTTGTTTTTTTACAATTTCTTTTTCTTTCCAAAATATAGGAGGTTTAATTGTAGATATTACCTGATCAATATTTTTATTATTATCAACTTCATTTCTTATCTTTAAAAGTCTTTTTGATTTATTTAATATTGTTCTTATTATTAAGATACAATCGTCTGATGAGTAATTATTTTCATTAAGAATATTTGACACTTTTTTTGAATTTTTTGCTAAATAATTATCTGATAATTCGAATACACTGTAGTTTTCTGCAAGATTAGAAAGTTTTAATATATCTTCAATACTTAATTTTTTTTTAGTAATTGATAAGTTTTTTAATTTAGATAGTTCATTTTTTAAATTTATTCTATCACCATTCGATCTTTCGATAAGAATATTTTTTATTTCTTGAGAAAGGCTTAATTTATAATCTTTTAAAAAGTTATTAATAATAAAATTTAATGATCGAGAATCGTCTTCATAAACCGGTATACAAATTACATTTTTTTCTTTTTCAAATAAATTTCTTAATTTAGATTTCTTTTCTAAGTTTGAAGATTTAATTATTACTTTTGCTCCAATTTCCTTTCTTTCTAAAAGTTCATTAATAACAGTAATTAATTTATCTGTACCTCTTGAAATAATAATTAATTTTTCAGTCTCGAAAAGAGATTTATTTAGCAAACTTGATATAAATTCATCTTTGTTTGTTAATATATCCTGCTCATCATATTTCAAAACTTCACCTTTAAAATTTTTTAAATAGAAATTATTAATTATATCTTGCTTAACTCCTTCGTTATTACCATAAATTAGATGTATATTTAATTTTGATGATTCTAATTTTTCTAATTCAAAACTTTTAATTATCATTTAGATTTGTAATTGACGAAATGATATTATCACTGATACTCCCAGTTAAATTTTCTACAATAATATCCTCTGTTTGTTCAAGTTTAAACTGATCAGAGTCATTATTATAAATATTATTTTTTTCTATTTTATTTGTGAGGAGTAATTTATCGTTACTGATTATCCTATATTCAACTATGATATTCATTTCAAACTTTAAAGGATCTCCTTTTGAATCTTTTGATACAATTTTTCTTTCTTTTTTTGAATTCACACTTATTACATACTTTTTTTTGTCTTTATTTTCTGTATTCTTGATAAACTTAAGTTTATTTCTTATAATTCTATTTATATCTCTTTCACCATTATAAAAAGATTCCTTGATTTCAAAATTGTAATCTTTTTCCAAGAAAATTGGCTGATAAGAGCATGAAGTTATTCCTACTATTAAAAAAAGAGCTAGAGTTTTTATTAGGATTTTATTCATTTATTAATAAATTAATTAATCTATTTTTTACAAATATGATTTTGTTTATAGATTTATCTTTTAAATATTTTTTTGACAATTCATTTGATCTAATTTTCTTCATCAGACTATTTTGATCGATATCTCTACTTTCCTTTAAAATTGCTCTTTTTTTTCCATTTATTTGTACAACATAATCTATTCTTTCTTCATCTAAAAGATTTTTGTCTATTTTAGGCCATTTTATTTGATCAATAAATCCTAATTCATCCATACACTCAGCTGTAAAATGTGGGATCGCAGGTGAAAACAAAATTAATATTTTTTTATAACTATCCTTAAGAACTTTGCTATTAATTTTTTTTTCAATTTCCTTATTGAGAAAATTATATGTCTCATAAATATTAGCTATTATTACGTTGTAATTAAAACCATTAAGGTTGTTAGTTATCTTGTTTATCATTTGATTTGTATATTTCTGTAAAGTTTTATCTTCTGAATTATTATTATTATTATTTTTAATTTTTTCTTTTATTTTGGTATGTAATATCCAAAGTTTTTGTAAAAATTTAAAAGAAGCAACCATCCCTTGATCTGACCATTGCACATCTTTTTCAGGTGGACTATCTGATAATATAAATAATCTTACTGCATCAGCTCCATAGCTATTAATTATATTTTCAGGATCTATGACATTTTTTTTTGATTTTGACATTGACTCTGAAGGACCAACTTTAACTTTATTTTTTTTATCCCCCTTTTTACAATACTGGTTTCCAACCAATTCTATTTCCTCTGGACTTAACCAATTATTATTTTGGTCTTTATAGGTCTCATGGCATACCATCCCTTGAGTAAATAAACCTTCAAATGGCTCTTTAAATTTAAAACTATTATTTTTAAATCCTATGGCCTTGGTAAAAAATCTTGAGTACAATAAGTGAAGAATTGCGTGTTCAACTCCACCAATATATTGATCAACGGGCATCCAATAGTCAATCTCTTCTTGTTTATATCCATATTTTAAATTGTCCGGTGAGCAAAATCTAAGATAATACCATGATGAGCAAACAAACGTATCCAGAGTATCTGTTTCTCTAATATATTTTTTCCCATTCATGGTAAAATTTTTCCAATCTGTTTTTGAGTCAAGGGGATTACCTTTTGAATTTAAATCAATATTGTCTGGAAGTTTAACTGGTAGATTATTTTTTGGAATTTTTACTACATTTCCCTCTTCATCATAAGCCATTGGTATAGGGCAACCCCAATACCTTTGTCTTGAAACTCCCCAATCTTTAAGTCTAAAATTAATTTTCTTTTTACCAATTTTTTTTTCCTCTAAAATATCAATTGTTTTTTTAATTGATTCCTCTGGGGCTTTAAGTTTATTTAGGAATTCTGAATTTATCAAAACTCCAGGACCTGAATATGCCTCATCCTTTACCTCAAAACTTTCTTTTTCACCATCTGGCTTAACAACTGTTTTAATACTAAGACCATATTTTTTAGCAAAGTCGAAATCTCTCTGATCATGTGCAGGACACCCAAATACCGCTCCAAAACCGTAATCCATTAAAACAAAATTTGCAAAGAAAACTGGGACTTTTTGTTTTGGATTTAAGGGATTTATTGCTTCAAGATTTGTCTTAAAACCAATTTTTTCACCAATTGCAATTGCTTCTTCAGTCGTTCCTGTCTTTGAACACTCTGTTTTAAAATCTTGAAATTCTTTATTTTTTAAAAAATATTTTGAAATTTCATGATCAACAGACAGAGCTAAAAATGAAAATCCAAATAGTGTATCGGGTCTCGTTGTGAAACATTTTATTTCTTTTACAGGAATATCTCCCTCTGTTTTAAATGCTATTTCACAGCCAAAAGATTTTCCAATCCAATTTTTTTGCATTATTTTAACTTTATTAGGCCAAAGTTTTAGATCATCTAAGCCATCTAGTAATTCTTGTGAAAATTTTGAAATATTAAAAAACCATTGATTTAGCTTTTTACGTTCAACTACTGCTCCAGATCTCCACCCTTTTCCATCAATAACTTGCTCGTTTGCAAGCACAGTTTTATCAACTGGGTCCCAGTTTACATAATTTTCTTTTCTGTAAACTAATCCTTTCTCGTAAAGCTCTAAGAAAAATAATTGTTGATGCTTATAATATTCTTCAGAACAGGTAGAAATTTCTCTGTCCCAATCAATGGAGAGCCCTAGTTTTTTTAACTGGCTTTTCATATTTGAAATGTTTTTATTTGTCCATTCTTTTGGATCTAAATTATTTTCTCTTGCAGCATTTTCTGCAGGCATACCAAATGCATCCCAACCCATTGGATGCATTACATTAAAACCTTGTAAAGACTTATAACGTGATAAAACATCACCTATAGTATAATTTCTTACATGACCCATGTGAATTTTGCCTGAAGGATAAGGAAACATTTCAAGACAATAAAACTTTTCTTTTGAATGATCTATTTTAGATTTAAAAACTCCCGATTTTATCCATTTTTCTTGCCATTTTTTTTCTATCGTTTTAAAATTATATCTTTCCATTAAATTAAATTAAAAATTACTACTAATTATTTTTTTCTGGTAGTTGTTCCACCTTTATAAGGCTTGAAATTTTTATCTTTATTTTGTTTTTTATAAATTGTTGCTTTAGATAAAATTTGTTTTTTTAATTCAGCTGAAAGTGATCCTGTTTTTTGAGAAATCGCACAATTTGCAACCTGGTTACATTTTTTATAGAAAACTTTGATATCTAATGCATCAGCCCTAACTTCATTTGTTAAAAAACGAATAGATATTTTTACTGACTCGTCTAAATTGCTACCTTCAGAATACCAATCTGTTATAATTATGCCTCCGCCATAATTTACAGAGGAGAGAGGCATAAAGTCTAAAGTATCAAGTGATGCTCTCCATAACTCGTTAGCACTAGCAAACATAAAATCTCCACCTTTACCTGAGCCTTTAAATGCATCATCTAGTCTGAACCCTCTTCCTTCTTCGAGATTTTTTTTCACTCTTTCCTTAGGGTCTGGTGAAGTTTTTCGCGCATCTCCACCTGGCAAACTTTCAATACCCTTGCATGATGTCAGTGCAAATATTCCAATCATCAAAAATTTTGTGACTCGTAAATTTAAAAAATTTGCCATAAATGTTCTAAAAACTTAGTAATAGATGAAAAAACACTATAGTTAAAAGGATTTTTTTAGTAATGACAAAAATATCAAATAATTCAACATTTTTAGTGATGTAAAATTACAACACTTTTATAAAAAAACTCGAATTGATTAACTAAATGTCAGTAAAATAGTTAAAAATTGATACTAGTTTAGCTGTTTAATATTAAACAATTAACGAAAGGTAATAATATGAACAATCTAAAGAAAATAGGATTGACAGCATTAGGAACTGCAATGGTAGCTAGCTCAGCGTCAGCTGCTACTATGTCTGTTTCAGGTGGTACGTCACTCTTTTTCGGTGGAGAAGATAACAGTAACTCAGGAAATGGTTGGTCAATGACTGATCAAGTTACTTTCTCTGCTAGTGGTGAAATGGATAATGGTTTCACAATTTCAACTAGTCTTCAATTAGACGGAGTTGGTGCTGCTGCAACAACTAACGGTCACTTTGATGACAGAAGTATAACAATCGATACAGGTGATATGGGTAAATTAACATTCTCAGGTCACGGATCTTCAGGACCAGTTGGTGCATGGGATGATTTAACTCCAAGTGCAAACGAAGAGTCTTGGGGAACATCTATCGGAGCTACAGTTGATGGTCCAACTAACTCTGCAATTGGTAACAATTCATTCATTTATGATTATACTCTATCTGATGCAATTGCACTTAAAGCAGCTTACATACCATCAAAAGGTACTCCGCTTGAAAGTTCAACTGAGATCGGTGTTGTATACACAGGTATTGATGGTTTAACTGTTAGTGCTGCAATGGGTGAAAATAACACTGCAGCTGACAAAATCGACTTAAGTGTATTCAGTGCAAACTATGCAGCTGGTCCAATTACAGTTGGTATACAAACAAACGAATCAGACGCAGGTACTGGTACGGATGAAGACTTTACAGCATATGGTGTTTCTTACGCAGTAAGTGACGATGTTTCTGTATCTTACAACGTATCTTCACTTGATTATTCTTCAACTTTACAAGATCAAGATTCGTCTGCAGTAAGTGTTTCATTTACAGCAGGTGGTGTAGCGATTTCAGCTTCGCATCAGACTACTGACAATGTAGCTGGAGCAGCAACAGCTGATAACTCATCATACGAAGTAAACTTTTCTTTTTCATTTTAATTGAAGAAGTAATTTATTTATGAAAAAGGCCCCTTTTAGGGGCCTTTTTTTTATCAAAAAATGAAATACCAGCAAAACCAGTTGATTGAGTAAGATTAATTAACTTAAAATTCTTCTTAGATATTCCCCCAAGAGCAACTATCTTTTTATTTGAAAGTCTAGAAATTAAATTAAATTTATTTATTCCTAGAAAGTTTTTATTTTTTTTAAAAATTGAAGATATAAAAATTGTATCAACTTTTTGTTTTTCTTTAATTCTCAATTCTTTTAAATTATGTGCTGATCCTAGTATTAAAAATTTTCTTTTGAATTTATAACTTAGATGAGAAAAGTTATTATTGAAGGAAGGTAAATAAACGCCATCTAAGTCTAAATTTAAAGATAATTTAATGTTATTGGATAAGATAAACTTCAGTTTTTTGACTCTACAATAGTTCCTTAAAAATAGAATTTCATCAATTTTATAATTTTTTTTGTAATTGCGGTAAATTATTGTTGTATTTAAATCTTGTTTATCAATATTACTTTTTTCAAATTTTTCTATAAAGTAATATTTTTTTATAAATTTATAATGCATAAGACAGTTCAAAATTTAATATCAATTCAAAGTTTAATTAAATCAAAATTATTAGACTTAAAAGTAAAAGAAAGAATACCAAAAATCATAGCAGTTTCAAAAACATTTAAGATTGATCATATTTTGCCTTTAATTGAGTATGGTCACCTAGATTATGGTGAAAATAAAGTTCAAGAAGCTTTAGAAAAATGGTCAGAGATAAAAAATCAAAATAGTAAAATTAATCTTCACTTAATAGGTAAATTACAGACTAATAAAGTTAAATTCGCAGTAAAAATTTTTGACTTCATTCATTCTTTAGATAATGAAAAGTTAGCTCAAAAAATTGCAGACGAGCAACTAAAGCAAGAAAAAAAACCAAAAATTTTTATTCAAATTAATCTAGGTGAGGAAAGTCAAAAATCTGGAATCTTAAAAAAAGATTTAGTTGAATTTTACAATTTCGCAATAAAACTTAATTTAGATATTATTGGATTAATGTGTATTCCACCTTTCGATAAAGATTCTACTGTTTTTTTTTCACAAATGAGTGAACTTAATGAAATCGTAAATCTAAAGCAATTAAGTATGGGAATGTCCTCAGATTACCTTAAAGCTTTAGAATATAAAGCTACATATTTAAGAATTGGTTCAAACATATTTGGTCAAAGAGGTTAAGCTAATTTAATTTTAGTTTTTCTGTTAATTAATTTTATAAGTATTAAAAAATCTTTTTTCTTAAGCGCTATACACCCTGCGGTCGGTTTAAAATCTTTTGTTAAATGAAGAAATATTGCACTACCTTTACCTAATTTAGTATTTTCAGTGTTATAATTAATTGGTATTACAAAGTCGTATTTATTATCCTTTCGGAATAATTTTTCATGTTTAATTTTTTTTTTAATCTTAATTAACTTATTATAATATTTTGAATTTCTTGTATCATCACACCACCCAGTTTCCTTATTTATTGGGACACATTTTAGTTTAGTTATTGGTTTTGAATTTCTATCTTTCCTATAATATAAATTTCCTAATGAAAATTTGCCAACTGGAGTTTTTCCATCTCCTTCAACCTTTTTTTTCCCTAAACCTTTCTTTCCGATACAACATCTAAAATAAAAATCATCAATTTTAAGAGTTTCTTTATTTTTTAGAAAAATTGTCATATCCTAATTATATATATATGAATGATCAAACATTAGTAATTTATGATTTTAGTGTAATATATAAAATACTTAAGGAAATTGAAGATCATTTTAATTTTAGACTAATTAATATATCTAAAAATAAACTTCAAGATTGTAGACTAAAAAATATGGATAATTTTCTGATCATTTCTCCAAAAAAAATTAAAAATGAAGACAACTTAATTATAATTGATAAGCTTCCAATTGAAATACCTAAGTTAATAGAAAGTATAAACATAAAATTTTTAAAAAAAATTTATAACCAACAATCAGAAATAGATTTAGGAAATTACAAGCTAAATTTAAATTCAAGAATGATTTTCAATAATGAAAACTCATTAAACTTGACTGAAAGGGAAGCAAATATAATAATTTTTTTAAGTAAGTCTGGAAAACCCGTTAAAATTTCAAAATTACAGACTGAAGTATGGGGTCATAATTCAAAATTAGAAACTCATACAGTTGAGACACATATATATAGGTTAAGATCAAAAATAAGTAAGAGTTTCAAAGATGATAATTTTATATCAAGTACTAAACAGGGTTACGTTTTAAAAAAAATTAACCATGAATAAAAAGAATATTATGATTAAAGAATTATTTTCGAAAAAATATAAGCCACAAAAAATAAAACCTAAAAAAGGAAAAGGTTCTTTTAAAAGAAAAAAAAAATAGATATTTATTTAAATTCTTGCACCTATTTGTTGAATTACTTTAGATGACATTTCAGTACCTTTTTCTAGGCTTTCCTTTAATGATAATTTGTTTACATGACCATGTAAAAAACCTGCTGCAAATAGATCTCCAGCACCTGTTAAATCGACTATTTTAAGACCTTCTTTTACTCCACATTCAACAACTTCATCCCCATTAATTGCAACTGCGCCTTTTTCACCTCTAGTTAGTACAATAATCTTTCCAAGTGTTTTTGAAAATTCTATTACTTCATCAAAAGATTTTGCATCAATTAAAGAAATTATCTCCTGCTCATTTGCAAATGTTATGTCTAATTTATTTTTAACCAATTCTAAAAAATGAGGTTTATGCCTATCAACACAAAATTGGTCTGATAATGACATAGCAACTTTATTTGCACTTTGAATTGCTTTTTCAAATGCTTTTTTAGGCTCTCCTTCATCCCAGAGATATCCTTCTAAAAGTATTATCTCACTTTTTTTAATTACATCCGAGCTTACATCATTCTCGTTAATTTTCCCTGCAGTTCCTAAAAATGTGCACATTGTTCTCTCAGAGTCTGGTGTAACCAGAATTAAGCAAGTTCCTGTAGGTAATGTCTCTTTCTTTTTAGAATAAAAATATTCAACATTTTCTTGTTTGAGACCATCCTCATATTTACTGCCAAGTTCATCATCATTTACTTTACCAATAAAACCAACTTTATTTCCAAGTTGAGATAAGCCGACGATTGAGTTTGCAACTGATCCTCCTGAGACTGTTTTTTCAATCTTTAGACTTGATAATAGCTCCTTAAACTCTTTATCATCAAAAATTAATTTCATCGTACTCTTTGTTAAATTATTTTTGGTTATGAAATTATCTTCAACTTTGCAAATTACATCTACAATTGCGTTTCCAATTCCTAATATTTTCATTATTTATGCTTTCTTGGTTATAAGTGGTTTTTTTCTCTTAGGATAACAAGTAGTACAGATTTTACAAGATAAACCATAACATTCTCTTGCCTTACAGTATTCTCTTCCATAATAAATAATTTGAAGATGCAACTTATTCCAATATTTTTTAGGAAAAAGTCTTTTAAGATCTTTTTCTGTTTGAACTACATTCTTACCATTGGTTAGACCCCATCTTTGTGCCAGTCTATGTATATGAGTGTCCACCGGAAAAGCAGCATGTCCAAACCCTTGGGACATCACCACACTAGCAGTTTTGTGTCCAACTCCTGGTAATTCCTCTAGTTGTTCGAATGTTTTTGGGACTTTTCCATTGTATTTTTCAACTAAAGTTTTTGATAAATTATAAACACTTTTTGCTTTAATTCTAAAAATACCAATACTTCTTATTAGTTTTTCAATTTTTTTTCTTCCTAATTTTACAAAGTGTTCAGGCTTATTATATTTTGGATATATATTTTTAGTAACATTGTTAACATTTACGTCTGTACACTGTGCAGATAAAAGAACAGAAACCAGTAAAGTAAAAATATTTCTGTGTTTAAGAGGAATCGGCGTTTTTGGATATATTTTGTTTAAAGTTAGAAGAACAATTTTTGCCCTTTGCTCTTCATTCATTTAAAATTTAAAACATCACGCATAGAATATAAACCTGGCTTTTTTTTCATTAACCATTTCCCTGCTGTTAAAGCTCCTTCGCTATATAAAGCTCTATCAAATGCTTCGTGATTTAATGTAATGATTTCTTTTCCACTTGAAAATTTAACTTCGTGTTCACCAACTGTTTTACCTTTTCGTATTGAGTTAAAATTTATTTTTTTTCCATAAGGAAAACTTTTTTTATTAAGATATTTTTTTCCAAGTAAATTATAAAAATCTTTATTTTTGCCAACAGCAATCCCTTTACCTAACATTAACGCTGTTCCAGATGGATGGTCTATTTTATGTTTATGATGAACTTCATACACTTTACTTAAAAAATTATTTCCTAATGATTTTGATGCGATTTCAGTCAAATACATTAATAAATTGATTCCCAAACTCATATTTCCCGCTTTAAGTATTGGAATTTTTTTTGAAAACTTTTTAATAAGACTTTCTTCTTTTTTGGTAAATCCAGTTGTACCAATAACAACTCTTTTTTTAAGTTTTGATGCAATTTTAAGAATTTCAAAAGTACAATTAGGAACAGTAAAATCTATAATTAAATCAACATTTTTGAAGGAATTTTGATTATTTAAACTAGGTTTAATTCCATAAATTTTTTTTTTTATTAATCTATTTTCTGTAAGAGTTGTTAGTTTAAAATTTTTATCAACTCTTGAAGATTTTATCAGTTGTTGGCCCATTCGTCCCATGCAACCAGATATCGCTAAATTTACTTTGATCATTAAATTATTTTAATATATTTTTTTTACAATATACAACAATTATGGCTATTAAATACCTTTTAAAATTATTTTTGGTTTTAATTTTTTTCGTGTTTATCAATCAATCTAAAGCTGACTTTTTTAAAGATATAACATCTTTAATTGATAATAATGATTTTAGACTAAGTTATGGTGTGTCTGTCACTGATATAAATCAAGATAATAAATATGAATTTGTCGTTACTGGGTTTGGGTTTTCAAACTTAGCGTTGTCTTACCGAAATGGGAAACTTATAAATATAAATAAAAATGAAATATTTGATGATGCTAAAAGAAAAACGATTGGAGTTGCTGCTTGCGACATTGACCAAGACGGGTATGAAGAAATTTATTTTTTAAATACCGATACATATAGTGGAGAAAAAAAATATTCAGATAGATTGATTGATACTACTAGTGATGGTTTTATTGATTTATTTGAAAAAGGAATTAATAAAAAAAATTTAAACCTAACTGCTGGTAGGTCTGTTGTATGTGTGGATAGAAATGGTGATGGAAAATATGGTATATATGTTGCTAATTACGGGGGTCCAACTAGGTTTTATGAAAAAAGTTCCAGACAAATACAAGATTTAGCAGAGCAGCTGAAAATCGATAAAATAACTGGTGGTAGAGCTGTAGTTGCAGGAAATATTTTATCAGGAAAAACTGACATATTTGCAGCAAACGAAAGAGGAAAAAATTTTTTATATTATAATTCTGATGGTTTCTTCCAGGATATAGCTAAGGATTATAAAGTTGATGATCAATTTGAAAATGGAAGAGGTACAACTTTATCAGACATACTTTATAGAGGGAGATTAGATATAATTACATCCAATTGGAACGGTTATCATAGAGCTTTTGTACTAGAAGATAACAAATTTAAAGATATCGCTACTCCAACCTATAATATTCCTTCTAGAATAAGAACAGTGATATCAGCAGACTTTGATAATGACGGGTATGATGAAATATTTATGAATAATATTGGCGAACCTAATAAATTATTCAAAATAAAAGACAATGGATTTTTTGAAGAGATAAAAATTCAAAATGCTTATGAGTCAAATGGTCTAGGAACGGGAGCGGCAGTTGCAGATATAGATGAAGATGGAATTTTAGAATTATTAGTTTCTCATGGAGAATCTGGCATGCAACCACTTACAATGTATAAAGCAGACATTAAAAAAAACTTTAATTATATAAGAATTAAACCATTAAATAAGTATGGTGCGCCTGCAAGAGGTGCAACAGTTATACTTAATTCAAACTTAAGAAATCACGCTAAAACTATTGATGCAGGTTCTGGATATTTATGTCAGATGGAACCCGTAGCTCATTATGGCATCAGAGAGAGTGAAAAAAAGGTTTCAGTAAAAATAGTTTGGACTGATGGTTCTTCTCAGTCACTTAAAATAAATGAATTTAATAAAACAATAGAAGTAAATCAGAAATAATAGGACAATAATACTCAATTCAACAAGTAAACTTAATGAAGTATTCTAAATATTAGATCATGAAAAAATTAAAACACTTTACAATTTTCTTTCTGCTAGTAACTTTTAGTTTAATAAAACCAACATATTCAAATCAATTTAATTATTATGCTGATTTAGTAAAAGATTGGCCAAAAATTTTCCCCGATCAAAATAGAAATGCCGCAGGTCCAAAATTTTTCAAACATATTTTATCAAAAGAAATCACATACCAAGATTTTTTAGAATACAATAAGTTATATTGTGCTGTATCTGGATCATTGATTGATCCAAATAGCAAACCAGAATTTGTTTATCTCAAAAATGCTGAAAATGAAGAGAAAATATGTGGATTTTATTATAAGTGTTGTTATCCATGTTCGTGTGATTTGATGAAATACTCTAATGTAAAAAAAATGAAATATACTTTTACAGATGGTGAAAAAGAATTTTTTGTTCTCACAATAAAAAATCCCTGTGGTAAAAAAGATTTTCCAAGAGAAGTAAATAAGGATTATTTTTGTGATGGAAATAAACTCGATAATAATCAAGTATTTGTATTAGATGAGAGACTAGTAATAGGTTTATTTCATAACGCCAAAAAATGTAATTCTCAAAGTATTGCTGCTATTGATAGTCATGAGGTTACCGGACAATATTGTGAGTTAAGAAATAATGCTCCGCTTGAGGAAGTACAAGGTGGTATGGGAGATATATTTATAAGATTAGCAAAAGATAATTAAATTATTCCAATTCCTTCTTTATAAAAATAGGCACCTAGAATTAGAATTGCTAAAATATAAATAATTCCAAAAATTGTATATTTGATTTTTTTCTTCATCTAATTTTTCCAAAAACTTTTTGCTTTTTTAAAGAATTTTTTAATACTTGGATTTGATTTTTCATTTTCAATTTCTCTAAATTTCTCAAGTAATTCTTTTTGTTCTTTATTTAAAGATACAGGTACCTCAGTGTTTACTTGTACATAAAGATCTCCATAGTCATTTCCTCTCATTAAGGGCATTCCTTTTTCTCTTAATCTAAATTGTTTACCACTTTGTGTTCCAGCTGGGATTTTTATCTTAGCTTTACCACCATCTATTGTTGGTATTTTTAATTCAGTTCCAAGTGCTGCATCTGCTATCGAAATAGGACATTCAAAAAATAAATTTTCTTCAGATCTTTTGAAAAGTTCATGAGAATTAACATTTATAAATAAATAAAGATCACCATTACTAGCTCCCCTAGAACCTGCTTCTCCTTTGCCAGATAATCTAATCCTAGTTCCATCGTCTACTCCTTTAGGAATAGTAACAGAAAGGCGCTTACTTGCTTGTTTTTTACCTTGACCACCACAACTTGTGCAAGGATCGGTTATTTGTTCACCTGAACCAGCACATTGAGGGCATGTTTGTTGAACAGTAAAAAAACCTTGGCTAGAACGAACTTGTCCGTGGCCGCCGCACATAGAGCATGTGCTTGCGCTTTGTCCAGGTTTTGAGCCTGAACCACTGCAAGTATCGCATCTATCTGATGTTGAGAATTTAATGTCCTGTTTTTTTCCAGCATAAGCCTCTTCTAAACTTATAGAGAGATCATATCTTAAATCAGAGCCACGGTTGTTAGATCTTCTCGATCTTCTTCCACCTCCACCAAAACCTTCACCAAAAAAATCCTCAAAAATATCTGAAAATGATCCTGAAAAGTCAAAGTTTCCAAAGCCTCCTCTGCCACCTCCGCCACCATTTTCAAATGCAGCATGCCCAAAGTTGTCGTAATTTTGCTTTCTCTCTGAATTTGATAAAACATGATAAGCTTCAGAAGCTTCTTTGAATTTTTCTTCCGCTCCTTTATCGCCTTTATTTTTATCAGGGTGATATTTTACAGCTTGTTTTCTATAAGCTGCTTTTATTTGGTCTGGACTTGCGCTTTTTTGAACACCCAAGACATCATAGTAATCTCTTTTTGCCATAACTAGTTATAGACAAATGGTTGATAGTTTAGGCGCTTTTTTCTTTATCGTCTTTTACTTCTTCAAAGTCTGCATCAACAACATTATCGTCTTTTTTCCCTTCATCTTTTGCATCTTTAGGTGCATCACCAGGTTTTGTACTTTGTTGTGATTTGTAAATAGCTTCTCCTAGTTTCATTGAAGCTTGAACCAAATCTTGTGTTTTCTTTTTAATTTCCTCTACATCAGTTCCTTTTAATGCGTTTCTTACATTTGCAGATGCATCTTCAATAGCTTTTTTATCTGCATCGGAAACTTTACTACCATGTTCTTTTAAATTTTTTTCAGTAGAATGAAGCAGGGTATCAGCTTGATTTCTTGCATCTACTGCTTCTCTCTTTTTTTTATCAGCTTCCTTATTTGTTTCAGCATCTTTTACCATTTGATTTATTTCTTCATCACTCAAACCACCTGATGCTTGAATTTGGATTTTTTGTTCTTTACCAGTTCCTTTATCTTTAGCAGAGACATTTACAATTCCATTGGCATCAATATCAAACGTAACTTCAATTTGAGGAACTCCTCTTGGAGCTGGAGCTATACCTACTAATTCAAAATTACCCAAAACCTTATTGTCAGAGGCCATATCTCTTTCACCTTGTAAAACTCTTATTGAAACTGCGGGCTGGTTGTCTTCTGCTGTTGAGAAAACCTGACTTTTTTTAGTTGGTATTGTCGTATTTTTTTCAATCAATTTAGTTGAAACTCCACCTAAAGTCTCAATTCCAAGTGAAAGTGGGGTTACATCCAATAATAGAACATCTTTTACATCTCCTTGTAAAACTCCTGCTTGAATAGCTGCACCCATTGCAACAACTTCATCAGGATTTACAGATTTATTTGGTTCTTTACCAAAGAAATTTTTAACCTCTTCAATAACTTTTGGCATTCTAGTCATTCCACCAACAAGTATCACCTCATCAATTTCGCTTGCGCTTAAACCTGCATCTTTAAGTGCAGTTTCACACGGTGGTATAGTTCTTGATATAAGATCTTCAACAAGAGCTTCTAGTTTTGCTCTAGTCATTTTCATATTTATATGTTTTGGACCGGTTTTGTCTGCTGTAATAAATGGTAAATTTATTTCAGTCTGTGCAGCAGATGACAATTCAATTTTTGCTTTCTCTGCAGCTTCTTTAAGTCTTTGTAATGCTAATTTGTCAGATTTTAAGTCTATTCCATTTTCTTTTTTGAATTCTGTAAGCAAATAGTCAACAATTGTATTATCAAAATCTTCTCCACCTAAAAAGGTGTCACCATTTGTAGATTTAACTTCGAATACCCCATCCCCTAATTCAAGTATTGAAACATCAAATGTTCCACCACCTAAATCGTAAACGGCAATTTTATTATTTGTTTTTTTGTCTAATCCATAGGCAAGTGACGCTGCAGTTGGTTCATTAATAATTCTTAAAACTTCTAACCCTGCAATTTTACCAGCATCTTTTGTTGCTTGTCTTTGAGCATCGTTAAAATAAGCTGGAACAGTAATAACTGCCTGAGAAACTTCTTGACCCAAATATTTTTCAGCAGTCTCTTTCATTTTTTGAAGCGTAAAAGCAGAAATTTGAGATGGAGAATATTTGTTACCTTTTGCTTCAATCCAAGCATCTCCTTTATCTGAATTAATAATTTTAAAAGGTGCAGTTTCAACATCTTTTTTAACAGATGGATCATCAAAATTTCTTCCAATTAATCTTTTAACAGCAAATATTGTATTCTCAGGATTTGTTACAGCTTGTCTTTTTGCAGGTTGTCCAATTAATTTTTCATCATTGTCAGAAAATGCAACTACAGAAGGAGTTGTTCTTGCACCCTCAGCATTTTCTAATACTTTAGCCTGTGTACCCTCCATTACAGCTACACAAGAGTTTGTTGTTCCTAAATCTATTCCTATTACTTTGCTCATAATTTTAATACCTCTTCGTCATATAAGTGCTAATTTTTAGACTACAACCGTCAAAAAAAATTAAATTTTGGCTGTTTTTATTGATTTTTTTCATCTTTATGATCTTCTTTCGGCTCTTGTCTTTGCTCTTCTTTTACAATTTTCTTAGAAACACCAACTAAAGATGGTCTCAATAATCTATCTTTCATCATAAATCCTTTTTGTATTTCTTGTACGATTGTTCCAGGTTCTTTTGTATCATCTTCTACTTCCATCATTGCTTGATGAAGATTTGGATCAAGCTTTTCATTAATAGATTTTATAGGCTCAATATTATTTTTTTTGAATATTGAAAGCATATCACTATTTATAATATTTAAATGTTCCACGATTTTTTTAAGTGCATCTGTTTCTTTTAATTTTTCATCATTCTCTAATACAGCTTTTGATCTCTCAAGATTATCTAACAAGTTTAATGCTTCTTTTGCA
>CACKZV010000003.1 GCA_902604795.1 uncultured Pelagibacteraceae bacterium
CCTGATGCTGGAGTATTTTGGAGAATAATTTCAGAGTATAAAATTAAATCTTTATTCACTGCTCCAACGGCATTTAGAGCTATTAAAAAAGAAGACCCAGATGGAAAGTTTTTTTCAAAGTATGATTTAAGTTCTTTTGAATCTTTATTCCTAGCTGGTGAAAGAGCAGATCCAGATACAATTAAGTGGGCTGAAAATCTTTTAAATATTCCTGTTATAGATCATTGGTGGCAAACGGAAACTAGTTGGGCAATTAGTTCAAATTGTACTGGGATAGAAATGCAAAAAACTAAGTATGGCTCAGCATGTAAAGCAGTTCCAGGTTATGATGTAAAAGTAATTAAACCAGATCAATCAATAGCAAAAACAAATGAAATGGGAGATATAGTTGTTAAATTACCTTTACCTCCAGGAACTTTTCCTACGCTTTGGAATGCAGACAAGAGATACGAAGAAAATTATATGACTAATTATAAAGGCTACTATCAAACTTATGATGCAGGACACATTGATGAAGATGGATATATATGGATAATGTCACGAACAGATGACATAATTAATGTTGCTGGTCACAGATTATCAACTGGTGCAATTGAAGAGGTGTTATCTGAACATCAATCAGTTGCTGAGTGTGCTGTTCTTGGAATTGCAGATAAATTAAAAGGACAATTACCTATTGGTTTGGTGGTTTTAAAGTCTGGTGTTGAAAAAGATAATAAAGCTATTTCTAAAGAATGTATTCAAATGGTTAGAAATAAAATTGGACCAGTGGCTGCATTCAAAGTTGTTATAATTATAAAAAGATTGCCTAAAACAAGATCAGGAAAAATATTAAGAGGAACTATTAGAAAAATTGCTGATAAGGAAGATTATAAAATGCCAGCAACAATTGATGATCCTGCAATTTTAGATGAGATTAAACAAAGTTTAATAGATAATAATATTCTTGCCAAATAGATTAGATTAGTTATCAAATTTGATGGGCTTACCTGATGCTTCTCCAAGGATTTTTCCATCTTTCATTTTAATCTCTCCATTAATGATTGTATAAACCGGGGTTCCCTTAAACTTATGTCCATCAAAAGGAGACCATCCACACTTACTTTCTATTTTTTCATTTTTGATTTCGATAATTTTATTCATATCCACAATTGTAAAGTCTGCATCATAGTCTTTCTTTATATACCCCTTACCTATAATACCAAAAATTTTCGCTGGATTTTCACAGATGAGATTCATAAGCTGAATTAAAGTTAGTTTTCCATCATTTACATGGTTTAGCATCACAGGTAATAAGGTCTGAACCCCTGGCATTCCTGAGGGGGTATCTGGATATTCTTTGTCTTTATTTACCTTTAGATGAGGAGCGTGATCCGAACCGATAGTATCATTATAATTATTTCTTACAGCATACCACAGTCTGTCGTAATGACTTTTTTCTCTAATAGGCGGATTCATCTGAGCATAAGTGCCTAGTTTGTCGTAACAATCTGGTGCAAACATTGTTAAATGTTGTGGGGTTATTTCAAAAGTTATGTCTCCCTTATTCTGAGATAAAAAATCAATCTCCTGCTTTGTTGTAATATGTAAGATATGAGCCTTTTTACCTAATCTTTTTGCAATTTTTACAATCTTTCTAGTAGATGAAATCGCACATTCTTCATCTCTCCAAATTGGATGAGAATGAACATTGCCTTTCTCTCTTAATTTCTTTCTTAAATTTAAAATATCTTCATCTTCTGAGTGAACTGCAACAATTTTAGATGTACTTTCAAATACTTTTTCAATGTCTTCTTCCTTATGAACTAATAATGTTCCCGTAGAAGAGCCTGCAAATAATTTTACCCCACAACATCCGTCTAAACCTTTAAGATCAGCTAATTCGCTTTGATTAGTTGGAGTTGCTCCAAAATAGAATGCATGATTACAATACATTCTATTTTTTGCTAAATCTATTTTTCTTTGAAATTCTGCTTTGTTTGTAGTTGCAGGATTAGTATTTGGCATTTCAAATACTGAGGTTATACCTCCAACAATTGCTGCTCTACTTCCAGAGGCTAAATCCTCAGTGTCTGTTGAACCTGGTTCTCTAAAATGCGTCTGAGTGTCAATACAACCAGGAAGAACAGTTAGTCCAGTTGCATCAATTGACTGGCTTGAATCTTCATGTAACTTTCCAATTTTTACAATTTTGCTGTTTTGAATACCTATATCAACGTCTTTGAGACTTTTATCAATATAACACTTTCCATTTTTGATTATTAGGTCTAACATTTATAAAAAAACTACTTATATCATTCGTTATAGTATTACAATATGAATAGAAATAATATTTACATCCTTGAGGATAGGGGTCTTCTTTATATTAATGGAGATGATGCTAAAGAATTTTTACAAAATATAATTACAAATAACATTGAAAATGTATCAGATGATAAAAGTTGTTTCTCAGCTCTCTTAACCCCACAAGGCAAATATCTTTACGATTTTATAATTATTAAACATAAATCAGGCTATTTTTTGGATTGTGAAAAGAAAATTATCGATAATTTATATAAACAGTTAAATTTATACAAGCTTAGATCTAAAGTAGAAATTTTAAATCTAAGTAATGAATTCGTTGTTGCAAATTTAACAAAGGAAAAATTTCTGGAATTAGAAAATTCTAAAGATGAGATGGGTTTTACTATAAAATTCAGAGAAGATCCTATTCTTTTAGATCCAAGGTCTGATAAATTAGGAGCTAGATTGGTAATTAATTTGGAAAAATTGTATCTTTCTATAAAAAAATTGGGATTAAAAGTTTCTGATGTAAATGAATATTATAATTACAGTCATGAATTGGGAATTGCTCAAATTGATACAAATAATCTGCAATATAAAATTTTTGGAATTGAATGTAACTTTGAAGAACTAAATGGAATTGACTTTAAAAAAGGATGTTATGTAGGACAAGAAAATACAGCTAGAATAAAACTTAAAGATAAACTTAATAAAAGACTATTTGCAATTAAAGTTTTAGACGGAGAGATCAATAGTGACGAAATTACTTCTAAAAATAAAAATTTAGGAAAGTTATTAATCAATAATAAAAATCCATTTGCTTTACTAAAATTAGAAGATAAAAGCTTTAATTTTGATAAAGATCTAGAGTGTGGTGATGCAAAAATAAAAGTGTTAAAACCAAATTGGGTATAAATTATTTAATAAATTTTGATAAATCTGGTTTGAAATAGTCTGGTCCTTTCATAACTTTTCCAAACTCATTATATATTGGTTTTCCATCTTTTCCCAATTTACTCATATTAGATTTTTGAACTTCTTCAAAACATTTATCTAAATTAATACCAAAAGCATGACCTGCACCATAAGTAACATACAAAATATCTGTTAATGCGTCTGCAACTTCAGTCAAATTTTTTTCTGATATTGCCTGTTTAAGTTCCTCTAACTCTTCATTAATCAATGAAATTCTTAACGAATTAATTTTATCTGTGCTTAAACTTGACGAATCTTTTACATCTTGATTAAAAGTTTTCATAAACACACCAACTTTTTCAAAATTTGTCATTTTACTCCTATATAATTTTATTATTATTTAATGTATAAGTGTATAAATATACTCTCAAAACTAAAATATGAAATTTAGAAAAGAATATGATAGCATTGGTTCTATAAATGTACCTGTGGATAAGTATTGGGGAGCTTCCACACAAAGATCAAAAAAATACTTTAATATAGGAGATGTATTAGTAGGATCAAAATTAATTAAATCAATAGCTATTATAAAAAAAGCAGCTGCTATTACAAATTATAAAAGCAAAGATATTAGTTCAAAAATTTATAAATCAATTATACGAGCTTCTAATGAAGTTATTGCAGGAAAATTAGATAATCATTTCCCTCTTAAAGTTTGGCAAACTGGTTCTGGCACTCAAACAAATATGAATGTGAATGAAGTTATTTCTAATAGAGCAATTGAAATACTAAAAGGAAAAAAGGGTACAAAAAAACCAGTGCATCCTAACGATCATGTTAATAAATCTCAGTCTACTAATGATGTATTTCCAACTGCAATGCATATTGCAATAGCAATGGAAACTAGAGAGAAACTATTACCAAGTTTAGTATTATTAAATAAAGAATTAAAAAAAAAGGTAAGTGTATTTAATAAAATAGTCAAAATAGGTAGAACACACCTTCAGGATGCTACTCCTTTATCATTGGGTCAAGAATTTTCTGGCTACCAATCTCAACTAGAAGAATGCATTAAAAGAATAAAAGTTTCACTGAATGAAATTTATTATTTAGCACAAGGTGGGACGGCGGTAGGTACAGGTATTAATACCAAAAAAAATTTTGATAAGAAAATAGTAAATGAAATAAAAAAAATCACAAAGTTACCTTTTAAGCCAGCTAAAAATAAGTTTGCTGCACTTGCTGCTCATGATGCAATAGTAAATTATTCAGGTACATTAAACACAACTGCAGTATGTTTAATGAAAATAGCAAATGATATTAGATTTTTAGGTTCAGGGCCAAGAGCTGGTTATGGAGAGTTGATATTGCCAGAAAATGAACCTGGATCATCAATTATGCCTGGTAAAGTAAATCCAACTCAATGTGAGGCTGTAACAATGGTATGTGTGAAAGTAATTGGAAATCACAATGGTATTACAATGGCTGGTTCACACGGTCATTTTGAACTTAATGTTTTTAAACCTTTAATAATTCATAATGTTCTTCAATCAATCCAAATTCTTTCAGATAGCACAAAAAGTTTTGCAAGGTATTGTATATCTGGACTAAAAGCTGACAAAATCAGAATTAAACACTTATTAGATAACTCTCTAATGCTGGTAACTGCCTTATCTCCAAAGATTGGCTACGATAATGCAGCAAAGATTGCTAAGAATGCGTTAAAAAATAATACTACTCTAAAAGCTGAAGCGCTGAAATCAGGGTTAATAAATGAGAGAGAATACAATAAAATTGTTGATCCTAATAAAATGATAAAACCAGATTAACTATTTATAATACTTTTAACTAAAGATTTTAGCTCTTGAGAATTTCTAATGTTATATCTAGTCATATTACTTTTTTTATCTTTATATGCGGTTTGATTAATTTTTATATCAAATACTGATATTATTCCGGTATTTATATTTTTATCAATTTTAAAATACATCACATTTATATCTTTCACTCTGTCTAACTTTACTTGAAATTTTTTAGCAAACTCTTTTTTATTTTTTATTTGTAAAGAATTTGATGAATAAAATATTATATCACCACTTTCTTCTTTATATTTTATTTCAGATTTAATTTGGCCAATTTCGCCAATATTGAATAAAACTTCACTTAAATTGATAGTTTTTTGGCTTATATTTAAACTTATGTTTCCGCTTCTTATAAGTTCGTGCTCTATATTATTTAAAATTAATTTGATATCTCCATTTACATTACCCAATAAATCAGGTTTTAAGTTTAATATAGAAAACATTAATTCATCTACCAAAAAATTTAGATTTTGCTTATTTAAAGTAATATTCGAATTGAGATAAAAAGGTGATAACTCAATTTTTGAATTAATTTTTATATCATTATTATTTTGTGGAGATTTTAAAGAAATAATATTATTTTTTAATTGGTATCCTATTTCAATATTCTGGTTTAGGAAATTAAGTGAAGTTGCACCTTCAAAACTAGAATTATTATCATAATTTAATTCATTTTTTATCAAAATATTTGGTTCTTTAAAATCTATTTTTATTTGTGAATTTATTTGAGAATTGTATTTTTTTTTCCAAAATGATTGAAAATTTAAATCAAATAAATTTCCTTTAATATTTAATTTTTTAAAATCATCTTGTTTTGATGTAATAAAAGTAATTTTTTCAATAGGAGATATAATTAAGGTTTCATCTTTCTCATCGACTGCAAATATTTTACTTTTTTTAATATCAAATGGCTTACTTTCACTATTATGAAAATAATTTCTTAAGACGTTATATTCTTTTTTTTTAATTAAAAAATTGGTATTTTTTATTTCAAACTTTTCAAAGTTTATTTTAGATTTTGGATATAAACTATTAGAGCTCATAAAAACTTTTAAGTTTTTTATATCAAATGAAATACTTTCATTATTGTTTTCATCTATTGATAATGATGAATCGCTTATTAATAAATGAGGCTTTGGAAGTAATTGATACTTTATGTCACCATTTATATTTAAGTTAATATTAAAATCAGAAGAAAACTTACTTTCAATGATGTTTTCTATACTTTTATAATTAAATAAAACTGGTATTGATAAATAAATGCCAAATAAAAAACACGATGCAACTAATAAAAAAATAAATTTAGCAAATATCGTTACTTTCAATTTTTTTATCATTAATCCAATATCGCTTAAAATGAAAAAAAATAAACGATGAATTTGGATTATTTAAAAAATCTTAATGAAAGACAGGAGGAAGCAGTTCTGCATTTAAACGGACCTCTTTTGATTGTCGCAGGAGCAGGCTCAGGAAAAACCAGAGTTCTTACTGCTAGAATTGCCCATATTGTCAAACAACATAAGGCATTTCCCAATCAGGTCTTAGCAGTAACATTTACAAACAAAGCTGCAAAAGAAATGCAATTAAGAGTTTCTAAATTCTTAAGAAAGGAGGCAACTGGCCTTTCATGGTTGGGGACATTTCACTCGATTAGTGCAAAAATATTGAGAAAACATGCAAAAGCAGTTGGATTAAAATCCAATTTTTCCATAATTGATCAAGATGACCAAGTAAGATTAATAAAAAATATTTGTAAATCTGAAAATATAGATACAAAGAAAATATCCCCAAAATATATTTTAGCAGTCATTGATAAATGGAAAAATAAAGGCTTTTATCCTGAAGAAGTTGTGCTCAAACGTAAAGACATATTAGAAAAAAGTTTTCTTGGAATTTATAAAATTTATCAACAAAAATTAATAGATTTAAATGCTGCTGATTTCAGTGACTTAATACTTCATACTGTTAAAATATTTGAAAAATATAGTGATATATCGAAAATG
This sequence comes from uncultured Pelagibacteraceae bacterium, assembly GCA_902604795.1. Taxonomy (GTDB): domain Bacteria; phylum Pseudomonadota; class Alphaproteobacteria; order Pelagibacterales; family Pelagibacteraceae; genus Pelagibacter. The sequence goes on from CACKZV010000003.1 coordinate 7,064, forward strand.
TATTCAAAAAAGTTTAAATATATTTTAGTTGATGAATATCAGGATACTAACTTTATTCAAAGCGAATGGCTTAAATATCTAGCAAAACATAATCAAAATATTTGCTGTGTGGGAGATGATGATCAGTCAATATATAGTTGGAGAGGAGCAGAAATTAAAAATTTTCTTCAATTTGAAAATGTTTACGAAAATACAAAAATAATAAGATTAGAAAAAAATTATAGATCAACTCAAAATATTTTAAATGTGGCATCAAATATTATTGAAAATAATCAAAATAGAGTTGGAAAAAAACTTTTTACAGATCAAGAAGATGGTGAACTTGTGACTTTAAACTGTTTTAGAAACGTAAAAGACGAAGCAACTGAAATTGGTTCTAATATTGAAGATTTTAAAAATAAATTTTCATTAAATGAAGTTGCAATTCTAGTAAGAGCTATTTTTCAAACTAGAGAATTTGAAGAAAGGTTTTTAAAAATTGGTGTTCCATATAGAATTATTGGTGGTATTAAATTTTATGAGAGAGCTGAAGTAAAAGATTGTGTTGCATACTTAAAAACAGTTTTTCAACCTCAGGATGACTTAGCATTCGAGAGAATTTTAAATGTTCCAAAAAGATCTATTGGCGATACTACTTTAAAAGCTATTAATAATTTTGCAAAATTGAATAAATGCTCATTAGAAGTTGCTTCAAGACATTTAATTGAACAAAACAAAATTAAACCCAAAACAAAATTAGGTTTAAATTCACTGCTAAATCTTTTAGCTAAATGGAGAAATGATTTAAGGAGTAAAATAAATCATAATAAGCTATTACAAACAATTCTAGATGAGTCTGGATATAGTGAAATGCTTAAAAATAAGAAAGATTTAGAAAATGAAAATAGATTAGAAAATATAAAAGAATTATTAAATGCAATGAAAGAATTTGATAATTTAGAGAGTTTTTTAGAACATGTTGCTCTTGCAACCTCCCTAGACCAAGATTGGCAGAGTGAAAAGGTCAATTTGATGACAATACATGCATCTAAGGGGTTAGAATTTGATGTCGTATTCTTACCTGGTTGGGAAGAAGGTTTATTTCCACATCAAAAAAGTATTGAGGAAAAAGGTGAAAGTGGTTTAGAGGAGGAGAGAAGATTGGCTTATGTTGCGATTACTAGGGCAAAAAAGCTTGCTAAAATATCATTTTCTATGAATAGGTTTTATCAAGGAGATTGGATAGACAGTATGGCATCAAGGTTTGTAGATGAGTTACCAGATGAATATATTAAAAAAAATAATAATTTTGTAGATGAAAAAGAAGAAGATTTCGAATTTAACCAAGATATAGATTTCGATAGTGATAATGAAATTAGGAGTCCTGGTTGGATACGATATCAAAAAAAGTTAAAATGAGTGCTGAAATAAATAATATTATTTTTTCAAATAATTTAGATGGGTATATTTTACCAAAAAATGATAATTATTTTACTGAATATTCTAAATTGAATAATCTAAAATCGATTACAAAATTCTCAGGTTCTGCAGGCTTTGCAATTTTTTTGAAAAATAAAAAATATTTATTTGTTGATGGTAGATATACTATTCAAGCAGAAAAAGAATCAGGTAAAAAATTTAAAATTTGTGAAATTCCATATGTATGGCCTAAAGATATTTTAAAAAAGCAAATTAAAATTGGATATGATCCTGATCTTTTTACTTGGTCAACTCTAAACAAATATTTTGGAGAAAATTACAACTTAGTTCCTTTAAATATTAAATTTGAAAATAAAAATAAGACTCAAAGTGATTATCCATTTTTTAGCTTAGATTCTTTTGTAGCTGGAGAAAATGTAAATAAAAAAATTAATCGATTAATTCAAATTATGAAAAAAAAGAAAATTGATTATACATTTATTAGTTCAGGTGAAAATATTTGTTGGCTTCTAAATATCAGAGGTAGAGATCTTCCAAATTCTCCTGTTGCTAATTGTAAAATGATCATAACAAAAGAAAAAAAAATCTATTTTTTTTCAAATCAAAACAAAATTAAAAAAATAAAATTAAGTCTCCAAAAATTGAAAATATATTTTTTTGAAGAAAATAAAATTTTAAATTGTTTAGTCATATTAAAAAAGGGGAATTTTTGCATTGACGGAAAAACTTGTTCAATTTTTGAAGAAAGCTTAATAAGCTATAAATTTAAGATAATTAACCGAGAAGACCCTATTTATAATTTAAAATCTTTAAAAAATAAAATTGAGATTAATAATATGATTAATGCACACATTGAAGATGGTGTAGCTTTAACAAAATTCTTATACTGGATTAAAAATATTAAAATAAATAATCTTACAGAAAAAATAATTGAGAGGAAATTAGAGAGTTTTAGAAAAAGAAGAAAAAACTATTTGTACCCAAGCTTTGATACAATTGCTGGATCTGGACCAAATGGAGCAATTGTACATTATAGATCCGATAAATTTTCAAACAGAAAGTTAAGCAAGGATGATTTACTGTTACTTGATTCTGGTGGTCAATATAAGTGGGGAACAACAGATGTAACAAGGACAGTATGTTTTGCGAACGTCTCAAATAAAGTTAAGAATATATTTACTAGGGTTTTAAAAGGTCATATTGCTGTTGCTTTAACAAATATAAATAAAGAGAGAAACGGTCATAATATTGATAAAATTGCAAGAAAGAGCCTCAATTCTATTGGTCTTGATTATAGTCATGGAACTGGTCATGGAGTTGGAGCATTTCTTAATGTTCATGAAGGACCACAAGGAATATCAAAAAATAATTACGTACAACTAAAAGAAGGAATGGTTTTAAGTAATGAACCTGGTTTTTATAAAAAAAATGAATTTGGAATAAGAATTGAAAATTTAGTTTTTATAAAAAAAATCAAATCTAAGCTTTTATTTGAAAATTTAACAATGGCACCTATAGATACTGACCTTATTAACTTTAAAATGCTTAATAAAACGGAGAAGAATTATTTATTTAAATATCACTTTAATGTTTACAATAATATTTCTCCATTTTTAAATAAAAATGAGAAAAAATGGTTAGCTAAACTAATTTAGCAAATTAAGCCATTCTTTTTGAGATAATATTTTTATTCCAAATTCTTTAGCTTGTTGAACTTTTCGTGTTGTTGGCTTATCACCAACAATTAAGTATTTTAATTTTTTATTTATTGAGCTCACAACAGATCCAGAATTTTCTTCAATTAAAGATTTTGCCTCAGCTCTACTCATATCTACTAATTTTCCAGTAATCATAAATGTAACATTCAATAGCTTACCATCTTTATTTTTTTTTATATCAGAAATATCTAATAGCGAAGACAATTTTTCTATTATGTTATAATTTGATTTATTTTCAAAAAATATTTTTAAAGAATTAATTTGAGTTTCTCCAATTCCATCAATGTTTAAAAATTCATTAAAATTTTTATTTTTTATAAAATTTAAAAAATTTACCATCGACTTCGTATATTCTGCCAAAAGTTTAGCATTTTCAATCCCAATATGTCTAACACCTATAGAATAAATAAATCTATCCAAAGAAACCTTTTTAGATTGATCTATTGAATATTTTAAATTTGAGACTGAAAGATCACCCCAACCCTCTAATTTAGAAATTTTAGCATAATCTAGATAAAAAATATCTTGTGGATACCGTATTAGATTTAGGTCCCAAAATTTTTCTACAACTTTTTTTCCTAATCCATCAATATTTAAAGCCTCTTTTGAAATGAAATGTTTGATTTTTTCTACTGCTATTTTTTCACACTCAAATCCTCTATCTGGACATCTTCTTACTGCATCGTATTTTTTTGTTATTTTATTAAATTCTTTTATTGTATCAAAGCCACAAGGACATTTTTTAGGAAAAACAAATTTTTTTGAACTTTTCTTTCTTTTTTTAAGATCAACTAAAACAACATGAGGAATAACATCACCTGCTCTCTCTACTTTTACAGTATCGCCAAGTCTTATATCTTTTCTAATTATTTCATCTTCATTATGAAGTGTTGCATTTGAAACTACTACACCTCCAATATTTACTGGTTTTATTCTTGCTACTGGAGTTAATGCGCCAGTTCTACCTACCTGAATATTTATGTCCGTAATTTCAGAAAATGCACTATCTGCCGAAAATTTATGAGCTATAGCCCACCTTGGTGAATTTGCTGTGAATCCTAATCTGTTTTGAAGATCAAGACTATTGATTTTATATACTAAACCGTCAACATCATACCTTAAATCAAACCTATCATTCTCAAATTTTTTGTGAAAACTTTCTAAATCTCTAATAGTTTTTAAAACTTTATTATGTTCATTTGTTTTAAAGCCCCATTTTTTCAACGAACTTAAAAAATCAGACTGTTTCTTTATTTTATCACTTTGAAAATACCCGTAAGTATAAGCTACAAAATTAAGTGGAATTTTTTTTGTTTCTAATGGATTTTTTTGTCTTAGAGAGCCTGATGCTGCATTTCTAGGGTTAGCGAAATCATTCTTTAATTTATTAAAATCATCCTTTTCTATAAAAACCTCACCTCTAATATCTATATCTTTTGGGAAATCTTTATTAGTTATTTTCTGAGGTATATCTTTAATGGTTTTTAAATTTTCAGTAATTACCTCACCTGTAGTACCATCTCCCCTTGAGGTACCCATAACTAATAATCCATTTTTGTAAGTTAATGAAGCTGAAATTCCATCAATTTTTGGCTCAACGCTATACTCTATTTCAATTTTCTTATTTATATAATTAAATATTTTTTTTTCAAAATTTTCTAAGTCTTCAATGTCAAAAGCATTCGATAACGACAGCATTTTTACTCTGTGTTTATATTTGACAAAATTTTTTGATGGAGTGTATCCTAATGTATTAGAGGGAGATTTGATATTTTTTAAAAAAGAATATTTTTTTTCTAATTCTAGAATTTCTTTTTTAATTTTATCGTATTCTTTATCAGATATTTTTGGTGAACTTTTATCAAAATAATATTTATTGTGACTTTTAATATCATTTATTTTTTTCTTATAATATTTTTTTATTTCACTTTCTTTCATCTAATTTTTACTTAAATAGATCTTTAAATTTTTTTAGTAAGGTTTTTTGTTTCTTCAGATCCCTATTAATATTAGGTTTTTTATAATTTGAATTTAATATTTTATATGATCTTTCGTACCATTCACTAGATTGATAGTTATATCCAAGTACAGCTGTATATTTTTGAGCTTCATCAACAAGACCTAATTTATAGTTTAGCTCAACCAATCTATACAAAGCTTCTTCGATAAAAATAGTAGTATCGTATTCGTTAACTATTTTTTTATATCTATTCATTGCAGGTATCCATTTTTCTCTGTCTAAATAATAATTTGCTAAATACAGCTCTTTTGAGGCGAGTATTTCCTCTATTAGTTCAATTTTAAAACGTGAGTCTTCCGCAAAATCAGTATTAGGATAATCTTTTATTATTAGATTAAAATATGATCTTGCTTTAATTATTTCTCCTAAATCTTTTTTTTCATCCACTATCTGGTTATAATGACAAACCGCTAATAAATAATAAGCATAATCTGTATTTGGGTGATTCTTATATTTTTCTAAAAATCTCTCTAATTCAATAATTGCATCATCAAAATATAGTTTTGAATAATATCCATAAGCAGCCATTAAAGTTGATCTGGGCGCCCAAATAGATTGAGGATACAAAAGTTCAACTTCATTAAATTTTTTTGCAGCAAAAATTACATCACCGTTATTGAATTCTTGAAGTCCTTCATTGTAAGCCTCGATCATTTGCATTTCTAAATTTTCTTCATTTATAAGAGATATTTTTTCCTTTTTTTCAGAACAAGAAATTAAGCAAAAAAATATTAATATGCTAATTAAAAAATTACGAATTATCATCAGAGAATTTTAGCAGAATAAAGTTTAAAATTCTAATTTTTAAGCAATAGATTTTAGATTGTGACGGTTGTTAATTAATGAATGAGGTAAATTTTTTCCTTTAATTTCTATTAAAGAGTAATTTCTATTGTCACTGAACACTTTTCTTAGTAGTTTATTTGTTAAACTATGACCTCCATGGTTACATTTAAGAGATCCAATTAATCTGTAGCCAACTAAATATAGATCTCCCATACAATCAAGAATTTTGTGATTTACAAACTCATTGTTATTTCTTAAACCACTCTCATTAAGGATACTGTTACCTTTAACAACAATCGCATTTTGAAGTGAACCGCCTTTACCTAGGCCAATTTTTTTAAGCTTCTCAATATCTTCGTAAAGACAAAAAGTTCTTGAATTGAAAATATCATCTAGATCATCTTCAAATACATTGATTTTATTTTTCTGACTATTTATAAATTGGTTTTTATAATTTATCTCAAATTCTATTTCTAAGGTTGTATTTGATTTATCTAAAGAGATATATTTATTTCCTTCCTTTAATTCGATAAAATTATTAATTTTTATTAATTTTATTGGAACATCGCTGTTTTTTAATCCACCCTCTTTTAAAATTCTTACAAAATCTTTTGCTGAGCCATCAAGAATTGGAACCTCTTGTGAATCTAGCTCTACTAGCGCGTTGTCAACCCCAACCCCTAAGAAAGCTGCCATTAAATGTTCAATTGTTGATACTTTTACGCCAAACTGATTTGACACAGTTGTGCAAAGCGTAGCTTCACTAACATTTTCAAAATTTGGTATTACAATATTATTTTTATTTAAATCAATTCTTTTAAAAACTATCCCAGAATTTGGCGGTGAAGGTAAAATATTCATTTTCACCTGTTCGCCAGTATGAATTCCAACTCCAGAAAAGGAAACTTTTTTTGCTAGAGTTGATTGCGTAAGAATTGACATATAATAAATATATAAAATGATTGAAGATTTTATATTCAAGTAATGTTACAAGAAAATACAATTATCTTGAAAAAAGGTTGAAAAAGTACTCAAAAAAGCCATATTTCTTTGTCTTTTTTTTTATTTTTACATGACTACTCTCAATACTTTTATGGTAATCACTGCCTGCCTCACATGCAAAAGAGTCATTTTCATTAAAAGCGATTAACTTAGATAAAGATTTACTTATACTTAAATTATAATTGCTAGATAATAACTCAGATCCACCGCCGATAACGATCAGTTTTGGCTTTATAATATTATCTGAATTTTTAATTAATTTATTTCTAAAAAAAACTAATTCAATTATTTCATCAATTCTTGCTACAATTATTTGTTTCAAGATATCAACGGATATATTCTTACCTAATATTTCGCTATATGGGTTTATTTTGTAAGTTCTACTTGTATTCAAATCAGTATTATTTTCAATTTTATTAAATTTTATTTTTAATTCTTCTGAATAATCAAGGTCAAGTTTTAAAACTTTAGATATATCTTTTGTAATATTTCTTCCACCTAAGGGTATTGAATTAAAAAATTTGAATTTACCATTATTAAAAATCAAACCACTGGTTCTATCAAAACCAATGTCAAGATAGATAAGTAATTCATTCACATCTAGTTTTTTCTGATGATAAATACTTTTTACATAACTTGAACAATATAAACTTACTATTTTTAAATTATATTTTTTGAATTTATTATTCAAGTCGTTTATTAAAATTTTACTTAAACAAATAAATTTAATTTCCAATATAAGTGAATTTATTTTAATATCGTCGATAATATTTTCTAACTTTTTATTATTATCTACAATAATATTACTTACTACCAAATGTATTATCTGATCCTTGAAGTTATTTTGAGAGATTAAATAATGAGCTTCATCAATTAAACTATTATAAGTTTTCTTTAAAGAAGTATCTTGATCAAATACTTTTTTAATAGATATATCTAAAGAGTAAAAATTAGATGTATCGTATAAAACAATAATGTTATCTATATGTGTTGATAAATATCTTTCTGCCTTTCTTATCAAAATATCTAACGATTTTTCAGATGTATCTGTAATTTGTTGTTTTGAAGAATAGACAGTTTTATTATTTTTATCAAAAATACATAATCTTAAATTTTGAGATCCAAAATCAATTATTGCTTCAAAATTATTCATTAAAATCTGTTAAAATTATTTGATTGAGAACCCTAAGATCAACAATTTTAATATTTATCAAATTATCATCATTTAATAATTTTTTGTAAATTTTTATTGATTTCTCTACATTTTTAGAAGGTAGCATCAAAGTAAGATCATTTGAAAATAATAAATCCCATCTTTTATTTTTATAAAAAAAATACTTTTTTATTTTTGCTATATCTACCTGATGGTCAGTTAAAATATTTTGCAAATTTTTATATTCCTCTATTTTAAAATCACCAAATACTAAAGGTATATCATTATTTTCAATAAATTGGTTAGAGTTTATAAACTTTCCATTCTTTCCGATAAAAAAAATCTCACCATTTATCAATGTTTTTCCAATAATAGCTGTTTTTGTTAATTTAATATTTATTGTTGAAGGTAAAATCTTATTAATATAAATTTTTTCTAAAAAATCGAAACTCTCTAAGGTTTTTAAAACTGCATCCTCTCTTAAGGTGAAAATATTTGATTTTTTAAAATCATTAAGTTTATTTTCGACAATTTTTTTTTCATTATGAGATAATCCGTTAATATCAATCTTATTTATACTAAACTTGAAATTACAATACTCTAAAAATTTAAAATTAAATATCGAAGTCAAAAAAATAAAAAAAAATAAATAAATGTAAAATTTATATTTATTTATTTGTGGAGGCATCTTTCATTATTTCTTCTATAAGTTGCATAAAGCTAATATTGTTATAACTTGCAATTTCTGGAACGAGAGACAGCGAAGTCATGCCTGGCTGAGTATTTAGTTCCAATAAATAAAATTTATTTTTATAAAATCTGAAATCCGATCTTGACACACCTCTACACTTTAAAAGATTATGTGCTTTCATAGCTATTGAATTTATTTTATTATAATTTTTATAAGTTATATCAACTGGAATTATGTGCTCAGTTTTAGCGGTTGCATTATACTTTGCCTTATAATCATAAAATTTTCTTCTAGGTTTTAACTCTATTACACCCAGTTTTTTTTTTCCTAAGACAGCAGCTTGAATTTCTCTGCCAGGTATATATTTCTCAATTAATATTTCTTGAAATTTTTCTAGTTTCATTAAATTATAAATGAAATTTTTTTTGTTAGTTATATATACTCCTACACTAGAGCCTTCGTTGACAGGCTTCAAAACCACTGGGAATTTTAATTTTTTTTCAATTTTTCTTATTATATTTTTATAATTAATATTTTTTTTAAAAACAAATTTGAAATATGTTGGAGTAAGAATTTTATTCTTAATAAATATTTTTTTCGATATTTCTTTATCAATTGCTAGAGATGAGGATAAAACCCCAGAATGGGTATATTTTACTTTTTCAGACTCAAGAACAGACTGGATATAACCATCTTCACCATATCTACCATGTAAAAGATTTAAAACCAATTTTGGCTTAAATTTTCTTAATTTTTTAATAAAATGCCCGTTTGGTTCAATTGTTAAAAGCTTATATTTCTTATTCTTTTTTAACTCTCTGGTAACACTTTTAGCTGTTATTAAACTGATTTCTCTTTCGTTTGAATATCCTCCAGCTATTATTAAAATTTTATCCACTATTCAACCAACACAATTTCTAGTTCTAATTTAATACCAGTCTTATCTTTAACTTTTTTTTTAACAAAATTTATTAGCAACTTCATGTCTACAGATTTTGCATTTTTTTTATTCACGAAAAAATTAGCATGTTTTTCAGAGATTACTGCATCCCCAAAATGTGTTTCATTAGGCACGCTTGATCTAATTAACTCCCAAACTTTTTTATCTGTTTGGTTGATTGGATTTTTAAAAGTACTCCCACTTGTTTTAATTTTAGTTGGTTGGGCCATATTTTTGATTAAATTAAGCTCATTCATATAATCATAAATTTCTTCACTATTTTTTTCTTTACCTTTTAAAGTAGCACTTAAGAAAATCAAATCTTTGGGTAATTCGATTGATCTATAATTAAAATTAATTTTATTTGCAGGTATACTTCTTACAACACCTTTGAAATCTACCATCTGGATAGATATAAGAACATCTTTAAATTCTTTTTTAAAACATCCAGAATTCATTCTAATACCACCACCTATAGATCCTGGAATACATGACATGAATTCTAATCCAGAAATATTATAATCTTTTGCAAATTCTGAAACTTTTTTTTGTGATGCAGCTGCTCCAGCTATAATTGTTTCTTTATTAAGCAAAGTAATATTTGAGAAACTTTTTCCTAGCTTAATTGTAGTGCCTTTGTATATATGATCATCGAATAATACATTCGAACCATTGCCTAAAATAAATATCTTACCTCGTAAGGCGTATAATTTTAAATACTCGATTAAACTTTTGAGAGAGTTCGGTTTAAAAAAAATCTTAGTTTTTCCTCCAATATTAAACCAATTAAGTTTTTTTATACTCTGATCGAAAAAAATATCTCCGTCTATTGATAATGCTAATTTTTTTATATCTTCTATTTCCATTAAAAAATATTTTTCAAGTTCCTCATCCAATTTGATATAGATCCTGCACCCATGCCTATATAAATTTTTTCACCAAACACATTTCGTTTTACGAACTTTTGTAATTGAGATTCATCTTCAACTTGTATTAACCTAACATTAGAGTTTTTTATTATTAATTTTGCAAAAGAATGATATGTGAAATTAAGCTTAAGTTTTTCATTAGCTGTATAAATGGGACACAATAAAACTGTATCTGCTTTTTTAAAACTTTTTGAAAATTCTTTTTTCAAACTTATTACTCTTGAAATTCTATGTGGTTGAAAAACACATACAATTTCCTTATTTTTGTAAACTTTTTCAACACCACTTAAAACTGAACTTATTTCTGTTGGATGATGAGCATAATCATCATAAAAACTTACCTTATCATAGTCAAAAATATGAGAGAACCTTCGTTGAACTCCTTTAAAATTGCTAAGTCCAAGCTTAATATATTTTTCAGGTATTCCGATTGTAAATGATAATGCAACTGCAGCTGTTGCATTCTGAATATTATGAGTTCCAATCATTGGAAGCTTAATATTTTTAATTATTTTTTTTTTACTTGGTATATTTATTTTAATATCAAAATTAGAAAAATTAGTATTTTGTTTTATATTTGTGATTTGAAAATTTGAATTTTTATTTTTACCATATGTATAAAAATTTTTATTTTTAGATTTTATTAAGACATTTTTTAAATTCTTATCATCATTACATATAAAGCCTTTACCAACTGATGGTATTTTTTCAATAAATTTTAAAAAACTTTTTTTAAGATTATTTATGTTTTTGTAAAAATCTAAATGCTCATAATCTAAATTGGTTGCGATAGAATATGTAAATGGAATTTTTAAAAAACTTCCATCAGACTCATCTGACTCAGTAACACACCAGTTACTTTTACCTAATTTTGCAGAATTACCGAACGAATTTAATACACCACCATTAATTATAGTCGGATCTAAATTTCCTGCTGTAAAAATACTTGAAACCAATGATGTTGTTGTAGTTTTTCCATGTGAACCAGTCACAACTACATTTCTCATGAAAGATACTATATGACCCAACATATCTCCTCTTGTATAAATTGGTAAATTTTTTTTAATCGCCTCAGCTACTTCAGGATTATTTTTTTTAATTGCTGAAGATATCACTAGAACAGTGGTTTTTTTTATATTTTGTTTTTTATGGTCTATAAATACCCTTATTTTTTTCTCTTCTAACCTTTCAATATTCCGATTATCAGCTATATCACTACCCTGAACTTTGTAACCTAACTCATTCATAATCAACGCTAGACCACTCATACCTATTCCACCAATACCAACAAAATGAATAAGTTCATTTTTTCCTAAATCAATTTTCATTTATAAGTTCGATTATTTTAGATTTATTTTTTTCCCATGTATTATCTTTAGTAAGTTCAATCAATTTTTTTTTTTTAGAAAAATATTCATTTTGATTTTCAAATATTTTAGTCATTAAGTCTATGAGGTTATTTTTATCAATATCTTTTTGCATAATTAACCAACAACATTTGTTTTTTTCATAAAATTCTGCATTGTAATATTGATGATTATCTTTAGCATACGGAAATGGAATTGCCACAAATGGAATATTTAAATAAGCTAATTCTGAAATTGTAGATGCACCAGAACGTGTTATAGCTAGATCGTAATTTACCGCTTTTATTAATAATTTATCATCAAAGTCAAATAATTCATGTTCTATAGAATTTTTTTGATACAAATCTTCTATAATTTCTTTTGATGTTTGATCAATTACTTGCTGTAAAACACTTATATTCTGAGTTTTTGAGAGTTTTATAATTGTTTTGGAAATGAATTCATCAAAAAATTTTGCTCCCTGACTTCCACCAATTATTAGTATTTTTTTTTGTTTATCTAAAATTGTTTTTTCATTTCTTGGATATTTATAGATTTCTTTTCTAATTAATGGATCGATTGGATAAATCTTATTTAAAAATTTTTTAGATATGCCTTTTAAATTTTTATTATAGCAAATGATTTTTTTTGCAAAACTTAATGATAATTTATTTACTCTTCCTATAACAGAATTTGGTTCAAATATATAAATTTTAATATTCAATAAACTTGAAGCCAAACACAAAGGTAATGACATATACCCTCCAGTACTAATTAAAATATTAAAATTATTTAATTTTAAATATTTGTAAGATTTTAGTATTGAAATACAAAATTTTATTAAATTAAATGGAAGCAATAATAAATTTGAAAATAAATTTGGTACATCTATTAATGAAAAATTATAACAATTATTATTTATATACTTTGATCCTCTTAAATCTGTTACAATTTGAACTTGAAAATTATTTTTTAAAATTTCATATATTCCTAACGATGGAATTACATGACCGCCAGATCCACCAGTTACAATAAGTATTTTTTTCATAGATTTAGTCAATTTTTCTTTTTGTTAAATTCAGAATTATTCCTGACACTATTGCAGTACTAACTATTGAAGAGCCACCATAACTCAAAAACGGTAATGTCATACCTGTAGTCGGAAGCAGTCTAATGTTAACTCCCACATGTATAAAGGTTTGTAATAGAATCATAGAAACGCATCCAATCAAAATTAGTTTTAATGTGTCCTCATTTAAAACTTTAATTTTTTGAATTATTTTATATGAAAAAATAAGGTACAAAAGTAATATTCCAATAACTATTATTGCACCAAATTCTTCAGCTATAACTGAAACTATGTAATCAGTATGAGCCTCAGGAACTCTTGAATTCAGTGTTCCTTCTCCAATCCCCTTTCCAAAAAAACCACCATTAATAATAGCATCACTAGCCTTTTCAGCTTGATAATTATTACCAGAGCTTGAGTCTAAAAAAGCCAAAAGTCTAATTTTTATGTATTCAAATTTTGAAACAAAGATAACTAAATATGTTAAAACTGACCCAACTAAAAAAAAGAATATAAAAAAAACAAATATGTTGATGCCAGAAACAAAAATTATAGCTAACCATACCATTGATGTCAAAAGTGTTTGTCCAATATCTGGTTGATAAACAAGTAACAATAATATGGGTAAAATTAATAAGGTGCTTAAGAAATATTTAAAATACAGTTTTCTACTTTGAATAGTTAATATTAAGGATAATGTTACTATAAAAAAAGGCTTAATTATCTCAACCGGCTGAAATCTTGGTAAAAAGATTAAATCTAGCCATCTTTTTGACCCTTTTACCTCAACACCGAGAAAAGGAACTAACAGTAAACTTAAGAATGCAATCAAGAATAAAATCAACGAAAATTTTGTTAAAATTTTTTGATTTAAAAAAGAAAACATAATTAAGATTGCAATTGCTAAAATAATATAAGCAGAATGTTTGAAAAAAAAATAATAGGATTTTGTATCTAATTTATCGGAAGCTATTAAAGATGTTGAAACTAATGAAAAAAAAAGGCCTAATAAAAATAAACTTAAAATTAAGAATAGTAAAATTTTATCTATATTTTTCCACCAATCATAAAAACTATCATAATATTTATGCATAATTTAATTTTGTTTAAATATTTGTTTAATACTTTTATTAAAGAATTTTCCTCTTTCCTCAAAATTGTTAAATTGATCAAATGAAGCTGCACAAGGACTAAAAAGAATTACCTTCTTTCTTTTATCATTATAAATATTTTTTTTTAAATTATTAATAGCTTTTTTAAGTGTTAATGAACTTTTATAAAAAATTTTACTTGGTAATGAATTAATTAAAAAATTTCTATCCTTACCATAAACATACGCTTTAATATTTGAACAAAATCTACTTTTTAATTTGAACCTATCTCCTTTTTTAGCCAGTCCTCCCAATATCCAATAAATATTTTCATAGCTTTCGAGTAATGGAACTGTTGATGAAAAACTTGTTGATTTCGAGTCATTTATAATTAATAATTTTTTTGATTTATGGATTATTTGTTGTCTATAATTTAATCCTTTAAAATTATTTGCAGTATTTATTACTGTTTTAAAATTTATATTTAATACCTTAGCAATTGCTAAAACAAAACTAAGATTTTTTTTGTTGCTAGAATTATTAAAGTAAATGTTATCTATTTGTCTAAAATATTTTATATATTTTAAATAATTTACTTTTATAACTTTTGATTTTAACTGATTATTTTTAATTAATCGACTTAGAAATTTATTTTCCTTATCTAGAAAAGCATAATCGTTTTTATTTTGTGATTTAACAATTTTAAATTTTGCCTTTGCATAATTTTTATAAGTTCCATGCCTTTCTAAATGATCAGGATTCAAATTAAGTATGACTGAATACTTAGATCTATAATATTTGCTATAATCAAGTTGATAAGAAGATGCTTCAATTACAAAAATTGTGTTTTTTTTGATTTTTTTCTCCATTAATATTGGATATCCGATATTACCGGTTAGCCTTACATCTATTTTATTATTTTTTAGAACCTCATATAACAGTTTGGAGGTGGTCGATTTACCGTTTGTTCCAGTAATGGTAATTTTATTTATTTTGGGATAACTAACTTCAAATATATCAAGTTCAGTAATAATTTTTGACTTATTTTTGAGTAAATAATTTGAAATTTTACATTTTTTGATATCAATACCTGGACTTAGGACAATATAATCAAAGTTGATAATTGGGAATTGACTTATTTTTATTAATTCTTTTCTTATTTTAAACGGGATATTTTTTTTATTATCATCAAATATTTTACAGTTATTTTTTTTCTTTAAAAAATTAAAACAAGATATTCCAGATTTACCAAAACCATAAATTAAAATTTTCTTATTTTTAAAATAAACTTTTCTATCATTCATTATCTTAGTTTTAATGTTGCTAAACCTATCATTGCTAAAATGATTGATATGATCCAAAATCTTATAACCACTGTCGACTCAGGCCATCCTTTCTTTTCAAAATGATGATGTATTGGAGCCATTTTAAAAATTCTTTTGCCGGTAAATTTGAATGATATGACTTGTGCAATTACAGAAATAGCTTCTAAAACAAACAGTCCACCTGTAATTGCTAAAACAATTTCATGTTTGGTAATAATACCAACGGCTCCTAGTGATCCTCCTAAAGCTAAGGATCCTGTATCACCCATAAATATCTTGGCTGGTGGAGCATTAAACCACAAGAAACCCAGACATGATCCTATAATTGCTCCACAGAAAATCGATGCTTCTCCAACTCCCTCAATATATGTAATTTGTAAATATCCTGAAAAAACTATATTTCCAGTTACATAACTAATAAAAGCAAAACAAGCTGCAACCAATATTACAGGTACAGTAGCTAAACCATCTAAACCATCAGTCAGGTTTACTGCATTAGATGATCCTACAATAACAAATAGATAAAATGGAATAAAAAACCACCCTAAATTAATTATTAAATTTTTAAAAAAAGGAAAATATAAATTTTCAATTTCATTGGATCCACTATAAAAATAGAGAATAAAAATTCCACCTAAAGCTAATATTATTTGAATTATGATCTTTAATTTTGAACTTATGCCATTTGAATTATTTTTTTTTATCTTTTGAAAATCATCATAACCTCCAAGTATTCCAAAAGATCCTGCTATATAAAGTAAGAACCAATTATAAGGATTCGAAAGATCACCCCATAAAAGAACACCTGAGAAAATACCCAGTAAAATCATTAGACCTCCCATTGTAGGAGTTCCTATTTTTTTTACTATATGTTCACTTGGTCCATCTTCTCTAATTGGGTCATGAATTTGATGTGAAGAAAAATAATTAATAAGTGGGCCTCCAATTAAAAAAACCACTATCATTGATGTAAACATTGATAGACCAGTTCTTACGGTCAAATATTTAAAAACATTTAAAAAACTAAAGATCTCAACTAAATTAGAAAATAGACTAAAAAGCATTCAATTTGCCTATTTTCAAGCTTTGGCTTATTTTATTTAATCCAGTTGAGTTTGAACCTTTAATCATTAGATATTCACCATCCTTAATATCATTTCTTATAAAATTTAAGATATCTTTTTTTTGATTTAATATTTTTCCTCTTTTTTGTGGTCTAATTTTGTTAAATGTTTCAATAACATCTTTGCCATAAACATATACTTTATCAATTTTAGTATCATTAATATATTGAGCAGCGTCTGAGTGAAGTTTTTTGGAATATTTACCAAGTTCTAGCATGTCCCCTAATAGAATTAATTTTCTTTTAGATTTTGTATTTAAATTATTTAATTTATTTAAAGCAAATCTTAAAGATAAAGGGTTAGAATTATAACTTTCGTCAATTAAGTTAATTTTTTTTTTTTTTAATTTTACTAATTTAAAATCTCCTCTACCTTCTGGAAATTGATAATCGTTAAAGAAAAATTTATCTAATTTTTCCAAATCAAAATATACAGATATTACTGCTAAAGTTGACAAAATATTATAAATATAATTTTCTAATTTTTTTTTAAGAATAAATTTCAATTTTTTTTTATTATAATTAATAAAAATAACTGAAAAAGATTTCTCTTTTTTTATTTTAATAAGACTTACATCTGATTTTTTTTTAATCCCAAATGTAATTATTTTTAATTTTTTTTTTATGGATTTAGATTTAAAAAAACCAAAAAAATTATCATCAGCATTTAAAATAATATATCCATTCTCAACAATGTTGTTAATTATCTCTGCTTTGGCTTGAGCTACACCTCTTAAATTTTTAAAATTTTTAATATGTGCATAAGAAATATTTGTAATTACACCAATATTAGGCATTATTATTTTGGTTAAAAAATCAATTTCTCCTTTCTTGTCCATCCCTACTTCAAAAATTCCAATTTTATCTTCTTTACTTATATTGAATAAAGAAATTGGCACGCCATATTTATTGTTAAAAGATTTTTTTGAATAAGATGTTTGATATAATTTACCTATCATTTGACCCAACAACTCTTTTAAAGATGTCTTGCCCGCAGATCCTGTAATTGCAATAGAAGAAATATTAGAGGATATTCTTATCAGTCTTGCACTTTCAGAAAATGTTTTTAAGGAATTTTTTACATAGATTTTATTTTTAACTAGATTAGTTGATTTATTTTGATTAATTGCAATAGAGGCTCCATTATTTAAAGCCTGATTAATAAATTTATTTCCATCAAAGTTCTTTCCTTTTATGCCAAAGAAGATATTATTTTTTTTTGTTTTTCTTGAATCAATTGAAGCCTCATTAATATTAATTTTTTTTTCAATTTTCTTTTTAGTTATCTCTGAAACAATATTTGTTTTCCAGTTTCTGTTTAAAGATTTATTTTTAATTCTGATAAATTTTTCAATACATCTTTTATCTGAAAAGAATTTTTTAGAGACATATTCTTGAAAGACTTCATGTCCTTTACCAGCAATAATAACTACTTCGTTTGACTTAATATTCATAATTGCAGATTTTATTGCACTTTCTCTTGATGGTATTTCTAATACTTTATTCTTTGAAATATTAGACTTAATATCTCTTCGTATTTTAATCGGATCTTCATTTCTTGGATTGTCATCTGTTAAATATATTTTATCACAATATCTATCAGCAATATTTCCCATTATTTTTCTTTTGTACTTGTCTCTCTCACCACCACATCCAAATACTAAGTTAATTTTTCTCAATTTAAATTGTTCCTTAACATTTTTAATACAGGTTTTTAAAGCATCTGGTGTATGAGCATAATCAAGAATAACAATTCCCTGATTATAAAGATTTCCTACCTTCTCTAATCTTCCATTTACTGACTTTATTCTTGGTATAATTTTTACAATTTTTTCTAACGAAATTTTACTTTTCATTGCTGCCATAATCGCCATTAGTAAATTTTTAATTTGAACTCTTCCAATTAATTTAGTTGAAAAAGAATAATTCTTTTTATCAAATCTGAATGTTATTTTCTGTTCATCTTTCAAAAATTGATGATCTATTATTGAAAAACTTGATTTGGTATTTCCTAATGTAAGTTTTTTGATTTTATTTAACTTAGTAATTTTATTTAAATTAGATGAAATATCTAATTGATTATCATAAATAGCATAAGACCTTTTTTTTAATAATTTTTTAAATAATATTAACTTTGAATTTAAATAATTTTTGTAAGTTTTGTGGTAATCTAAATGATCTCTTGTGAAGTTAGTAAATATACCAATATTAAATTCTAATCCATCTAATCTATTTTGATTTAATCCATGACTCGAAGCCTCCAAAATAACATTTTCAATTTTCCTTTCTTTTAACTTTTTTAGAGTTTTATTTATTTGAATAGTATCAAGAGTAGTATTTGAAAAACTTTTTTTAACTTTGAAACCAGTAACCCCTAGTGTTCCTATTGAGGCCGCTTTAACTCTATTAAGAGTAAGAATTTGAAAATAAAAATTTGCAATAGATGATTTTCCATTTGTACCAGTAACAGCTATTAGGTTGTCTGGTTTTTTATTAAATATTTTAGAGCTAAATTTAGCTAGTAAATTTCTAGGATTATTATCGTTTAAGAATAAAATATTATTTTTCCAACCATTTATTTTAAATTTATCAGTGATTATTATTTTTGATCCATTTTTAATTGCATTTTTTATAAAGAAATTTCCATCTGTGTTATATCCTTTAAAGGCAAAAAAAATATATCCCTCTCTAACTTCTTTAGAATTAAAAGCTATCCCTTTAAAACTTACTTCATTATATTTTTTATCTAAATTTGGAAAGTAGTCTTTGAGTAACATGATTTACGCTCTTAATATTTTGTGGCTAAAATTGGCCCGATTTTATCAATTATCTGACCTGTTACCCAGACTGTGGTCCAACCCGCTGTATT
Source organism: uncultured Pelagibacteraceae bacterium (assembly GCA_902604795.1). GTDB lineage: Bacteria > Pseudomonadota > Alphaproteobacteria > Pelagibacterales > Pelagibacteraceae > Pelagibacter. Next base: position 26,545 of record CACKZV010000003.1, read on the forward strand.
TCTCCAATTCCCCTTATAAGGATATCTATCATCTCTATAATGATAGACAAACTCTCTATTTGCTTTAGGTTCATCCAACATTACTGCTAACACAAATTTTGGATCCGAGGTTGGAAAAACTGAAGCAAAGCTGTTAATTTTTTTTTTAGAATAGCCACCCTTTGAAGGTTGGTCGGCAGTACCTGTTTTACCACCAATTTCATAACCTTTTACATTAGCAAAACCTGCCGTTCCTTCCTTTGTTGATACAATTTTTCTAAGAATAGGATTTATTGTTTCTGATAAGTTTTCATTAAGTATTCTTTCTCCTTGTAATTTTTCCCTCTTTAATAATGTTGGTGTGATTTCATATCCTCCATTACTTATAATTGAATAGCCTTTTGAGAGTTGTAATAAAGTTGTGGCTATCCCATGACCAAATGCAATTGTAGCAAGTTTACATTTACCCCATCTGCCTAATTGAGTTGTGCCTACTTCCTGTATGTCGAATTCTAAATTTGATATAATTCCAATATTTTGAAGAAACTCATTATAATTTTCAATACCAACTTTTTCAGCTATTCTAACAGAACCAATATTTCCTGATCTAATAAGAATTTCTTCTGCCGTTAAATCTGATGGTATTTTGTCATCATATTCAGATATAGAGTTTCCAGCACATGTAATTCTTTTTTTAAGGTCTTTAAATTCTGTTTCTGGTTCAACAACACCGTATTGTAAACCTGCAGCCAAAGTAAACGTTTTAAAAACCGATCCAAATTCATAAACACCTTTTGTTGCTCTATTAATATATTTTACATCGTTTATTTTTTCTCTTTTATTAAGATCAAAGTCTGGAAGAGATACCATTGATAAGATGTTACCATCATTAATATCCATTAAAATTGCAGCACTCCCTATATTTTGAAATATATCTTTAGATTTTGATAACTCTTCTTTAATTAAATATTGAAGATCTTTATCGAGGGTTAATTTTAAAGGTTCTTTTGTGGTTGTAAGCTCATAATCAAAAGTTTTTTCGATTCCTGATATGCCATTATTATCATTATCGATTTGACCAATTACATGACTAAATAAATTTCCATTAGGATAAACTCTTGCTATACTATCTTCTTGAATAAAGGATTTATCTCCCAAAAGAAGAACTTGCTCAAGTTTTTCAGGACTTATTTTTTTTTTAACATAAAAAAATTTTTTTCCATACATTTCCTTATCAAAACTTTTATTAGGAAATATCAATTTAAGAGAAATTAATAATTTTTCTTTATTAATTACTAAATTAGGATTAATTCCTAAATTTACTATAGGAACGCTTTTAGCCAAAATGTTTCCCTTATTATCTAAAATACTTGATCTGAAATTTTCCTTTTTGACTATTTTCTGAATTTCAGGAATTTTTTTTATACTCAATAATATTAATTTAGATGAAAAAATTATTGCTAAAATAAAAAATACAAAAAAAATAAATGCTATTCTCTCAAAAGATATTTTTAGATATGACTTATTTTCTTTAAATGAAAAATTGTCATTATATTTATCAGAACTTTGAGAGTGATTATCTATTTCACTCATCAATTTTGACCATTTTGTTAATTTTTAATTTGTCACCTAAAAATTCAATTTTACTCAGATTTTCTATTTTCTTTTGAACAAATTTATCCTCAAAGTAAATTTGTTGATACTCCATTAGTTTTTTTGGTGAAGTCAAAATACTATAATCAAGTAAAGTTAGTTCATAACGATCTTCTAATATTCTAATATTTTCTTTTAATTGAAAAATTTCTTTATCAAGTTTTTTTGTTGAGTTTTTAGTTACAGTTGTTGCAAATATTAAAAAAATTATAGGTACAAAAAAAAATAATTTTTTCATTGAATTATCTTAGACCCTCAACATTTATTAAATTATTAAATTTTTCTCTAAATTCACTAAAATCGCATTTATCATTAGTTTTAATTCCATACCTTAGTTTAGCTGATCTTGAAGGTGGGTTTTGTCTTATCTCACTCAAACTTGGTAAAATAGGTTTTTTATCTATTAATTTAAAGCATCTTTCTGGAACGTCTATTTCAGGTAAATATCTTGAGAAATTTCTTTGCTTAGAATAATGTTTAAAAAAAAATTTTACAATTTTGTCCTCTATAGAGTGAAAACTAACTACAGCTATTATGCCACCTGTAGGAATTAAATTAAATGATTTAATCAGGCCATTTATTAATTCACTAATTTCTTTATTCACTAAAATTCTTAAAGCCTGAAAAACTTTAGTGGAATTATGTATTTTTGTTTTTTGATATTTTTTAACATTATCTATAATTTGAACTAAATCTTCTGTTTTTATAGTTTTGTCTTTTCTATTTTCTACAATTTGTTTAGCTATTTTTTTTGAATATTTTTCATCACCGAATACTTTAAATACTTTAGCAAGGTTATTTTCATCCATATTAGTTATAATCTCATTTGCTGAAAAATCATTTATACCCATTCTCATATTAAGCTTTCCTTTATCATAAAATGATAAACCTTTTTGGGAATTTTTAATTTGGTTGAGAGAATATCCTAAATCAAAAATTATTCCTTTTATATTATGATTTTTTAATTTGATTTGATCTAATTGGGAAAATTTAAGATTATAAAATTTAAATCTTTCGTTATATTTTTTTTGGAATTTTGATATGCTGGTTAAGACTTCTTTGTCTCTATCTAATGCAATAATATTGTTTTGTTTACTCTCAAGAATTTTTTCTGAATATCCCCCTTGACCGAAAGTACAGTCTATAAATGTGCCACCATAAAGAGGGGAAATAATGCTAATTAATTCATTTAGCAGAACTGGAAAATGTTTGTTTTCCAGATTTATGGTGGCATTCATTTATTTTTTTGAAGACCATTAATTTTTTTGTCTTCTCAAAAATGCTGGAATTTCTAAATCGTCTTCTTCCTCTCTTATTGTGCTTGTTTCTGTTGTTAATGAAGTTTCTTCTTCAGTTTCACTAATTGATCCATCAGAATTAAATAGCTCAGGTGTTTCTTCATCAAAATCAAAATTCTCTAATCCATTTGATAAAGAAGAGTTGTTCTCATCTGTTTCAAAAGACTGCTCTGAAGCTGTAGATAATTCTTTCTCGACAGTATTTGTTTCCTCTTCAACATTTGTTGAATTTATTGATTCTTCTGAATGATTAATTTCAGATGTTGAGTGACTTTCAGTTTCTGCCTTAACTTCTTCCTCAATTTTAAGCGCATTTGCTCCATTTGTTATAATTGAACTGTTTTGGTTAGAGAATGTAAACGCTTGAGAAGACCCTGTATTTGAAAAATCAGAGTATCCAGGATTTCTATTCTGTATTCTATGAACCATATTAATTACTGATTTCGGCTCTGGTTGTTGTCCATCTAGAGAAGTCGCTACGATTGAAACTCTCATTAAACCATCAAGTTTCTCATCTGTAATTGCTCCAATTATTAGTTCTGCTTCTGGATCTACTTCAGCTCTAACTTTGTTAACAGCTTCATCTACTTCAAAAAGTTTAAGATCCTTTCCGCCAGTGATATTGACTAGTAAGCCTTTAGCTCCTTTTAATGTGTAATCATCTATTAGAGGATTACTTATAGCCATCTCCGCAGCTTTGACTGCTCTACCTTCCCCTTCAGCCTGACCAGTACCCATCATTGCCTTACCCATCGAACTCATAACTGTTTCAACATCAGCAAAATCTAGATTAATTAAACCGGGTCTTACCATGAGATCTGTGATGCTTTGAACTCCATGCTTTAATACATCATTAGATAACAAAAACGATTCTTCAAATGTAGTTTGTTCACTTGCAATTTTAAATAAATTTTGATTTGGAACTACAATTATGGTGTCAACATGTTTTCTTAACTCTTCTAGCCCCTGGTTTGCTTTTCTCATTCTTGAAGGTCCTTCATATAAAAAAGGTAGAGTAACAACTCCAATCGTAAGAATATTTAATTCTTTAGCAGCACGAGCAATAACATGTGCAGCACCAGTTCCGGTTCCACCACCCATTCCAGCAGTTATGAAAACCATATTAGATCCTTGAAGAACATTGACAATTTCATTTAAGGATTCATCAGCAGCAGCTTCACCTATATCTAATTTTGCTCCCGCTCCTAATCCTTTAGTCAAATTTAATCCCATTTGAATTTTAGTTTGTGCATGGCTTAGTCTTAAATCTTGAGCATCAGTATTTACAGCTATAAACTCTACTCCTTGCAAACCTGCTTCTATCATTCCGTTAATGGCGTTTCCTCCAGCTCCTCCAATTCCTAAAACTAGTATTCTAGGTTTCAACTCTTTAATATCTGGTGTTTTAAAATTAATTGTCATTTATCCCCCGTTTAGTTATTAAATTTTTGCTCCCATTTAAGGTTAGCCCTATTAATGTTAGATTTTTTTCTAGCAGTGACCCTAAATTTTTCAAAATTTGTTGGTTCCCATATTTGGAAGGTTTTTCCCTGACCTACAAACAACATGCTGTTTTTTATTTTTGCATGTCTTAATAATTTTTCTGTAATGAGAATTCTTCCCTCGCCATCAAATTGTAAATTAATACTTTCTGATAGTATTGAGGTTGCAAAGTAATCCTTCTTATCCTCAAATGGATTTAAAGAATCTATTGCATTTGAAATTTTTTCAATTCTGTCTTGAGGCCAAGCCTCAATTGATTGATTATTAAATGATGGAAAACATACAATTCCATTATATCCCATATTTGACAGATAGCTTCTGAAACTAGCAGGCACAGACACCCTTCCTTTTTTGTCTAATTTGTTTTCGTAAGTAGATAAAAACATAATCCATAAATTCCATATTTGGGATATTATGGGATATTATGGGTTTTAAATGTGATCGTCAACACTTAAAATCATGCTCATGTATTCTTGATTTGTTCTAAATTTCCAAATGTATAAATTTAAATAATGATTTAGATTAGTGTTGGTTTAGTGTAAAAATTATATTTTTTTTGCCAGATAAAATATAAGCCGGGTTCTGTCATTTAAACTTATCATTTCTCTAGACCTTAAATCACTTTAAGGTTCAAGCAACTAACCCAGATGACTAGCCAAAGACTGCTTTTTGTTATTTCTAACTGTGTCATCTCTACTCAGTCTTGCTCCCAGTGGGGTTTTCCATGCGCTAGCTGTTACCAACTTAGCCGGTGTGCTCTTACCACACCTTTTCACCCTTGCCTTGATAAGGCGGTTTATTTTCTGTGGCACTATCCCTAGGGTCGCCCCTGCCAGTCATTAACTGGCACTGTGTCTTTGTAGAGCCCGGACTTTCCTCTTTAAAAAATTAAAGCGATAAGTCTTTTATCTGGCAAATGAACAATATAAAATTTTTTAAAAAATTCAATTATTTATTATTTAAGATTATAAAGGGATTTTGCTATCATATAACATTCTGCATCTAATTTTCCATCAATCAATTCAGGTCTAAATCTCATTTGAAAAACTTTAATTATTTTTTTTAAATCATTTAAATTAGAATATCTTATAGAATAACCTATATTTTTTAAATAAATAATAAATTTATTCAAATTTGTTTCTGATTTTATCCCTCTTAAAGATTTAAGTATTTTTGAATTAATATTGTGCCATATTCCAATTTTTTTTTTACTTAAAAATTTCCAAGGAAATTTCTCTCCTGGATCTATTTTTCTTAATGGCGCAATATCTGAGTGACCTAAAATATTTTTTTTATCAATTTTATATTTTTTTATACAAATTTTTGTGATGCTAATTAACGATTTAATTTGTTTATTGTTAAATTTCTTGTATCCATGTTTATGACCAGGATTTGAAATTTCAATCCCTATAGATTTATAATTCAAAGACTTTTCATTAACCCATTTAGACCTTCCAGCATGCCAAGCAACATATAAATCTGGAACCATTTGAATAATTTTCCCAGATGCAGTTATGTAATAATGACAACTTACATTAGAATTAAAACTAGTTAATTTTTTAATTGCTAATTTATCATTTTTCATTCCTGTATAATGGTAAACTAAATACTTTATTTTTCTTTTATTTCTTTTTTTCAGATCAAAATTAGGTGAGTAATTAATGGTCATTTTTTCAACAATTTTCTGCATTATTTCAAACAATTAAATCTTTAAATAAGTAGAAGATATAATATAAACTATTTAAATGAAAAAGATTTTAAAAGTATTAATAATTGTTATGATTCCTCAATTGTTTATTTTAAGTTCATATGCAGGATCGGACGGTACTGTAGAAATAAATAGCGAAGTTGAAGAACAAAATTATGAAGTAAAAGATTGTTTTGAAACAGTGAATAGAGGTATTTTTGCATTTAATCAGGGTTTAGATAAAATTTTCTTTAAGCCAATAGCTAAAGGTTACAGATATTTGCCTAAACCAATCAGATCAGGAACAAGTAATGCTCTTAGCAATTTATCCAATGTTGTTACTATACCAAACAATATTTTACAGGGTCAGCTCAAACAGGCTGGAATAAACACTTTAAGATTTTCAATAAATACCACTCTTGGTATTGCGGGAATCTTTGATGTGGCATCATATTATGGGCTAGACAAACTAGATAAAGAGGATTACGGACAAACACTTGGGACTTGGGGTGTTAAAGAGGGTTGTTATTTTGTATTACCTGTGCTCGGTCCGACGACAGTAAGAGATACTCTAGGTTCGATAGCTAATTTCGCAGGTGGTGATGCTTGGTATAATGTCACTGTAGCCAATAACACTAAATACTTTGAAAATTCAGATTATTATTATTCTAGACTTACAGCTGGCATAGATTTTAGAGCAAAAAACCTAGAAGCTTTTAACAGTCTAGAAAATAATTCCATGGATTTGTATGCATCTGTCAGAAGTTTATATCTACAAGATAGAAAAAGAAAAATTCAAAACTCTAAAGAAACTACAGAAACTATGAATGATGATGATTGGGAAGAAATAGATACCCAATAATTATTAATGAAAAAGATTAAAATAATTTATATTTTTTTTTTATTAATTTTAAATATATTTCCTGTAAATGCTAAAGAACCAAGTATTTTAATTACAGAAATAGTTAATGAAGCATCTACAATTTTATCAAGTTCAGATCCTGTTGAATCAAAGATAATTAAATTAAATAACATCGCGGAAAAGAATGTGGATATTGATGGAATTGGAATGTATACTTTGGGGAAATATCGTAAAAACCTTAATGAGGATCAAAAACTCACATATAAAAAATTATTTAAAAGTTATTTCTTAAAAAGTTTTTCAAGCAGATTAGTGGATTATTCTGATCCAAAAATAAGTGTTGTATCTGAAAAGAAAATAAATGAAAAATATACTATTGTAAGTACTACTTTAGAAGAAACTTCTAAAAATCCAGAAATAAAAATAGATTGGAGAATTTATACAAAAAATCCAGATAGACCTTTAATTAGAGATTTAATTGTGGAGGGATTGAGTTTAGCAAGAACCCAAAAAGAAGAATTTAAATCAATTATTCAAAATAATGAGGGGGATATAAATTATCTTTTTAGATCTCTTGAAGAATTTATTATAAAGTAATGTGATGGTGGGCCCGCCAGGACTCGAACCTGGGACCAATACATTATGAGTGTACTGCTCTAACCAACTGAGCTACAGGCCCTAAAAATAAACTTAATTATAACATTTTCTGCTAGTTATCAATTATAGATTATTATTTAAGTGGTGGGCCGTGTTGGTTACGCTCCAACTACCCCTGCAATGTCAATGCAGTACTCTACTATTGAGCTAACGGCCCTACTAACTTTCTAAGAAACTCTTTAGTTGTTTTGATCTGCTTGGGTGTTTTAATTTTCTAAGTGCTTTTGCCTCAATTTGCCGAATCCTTTCACGTGTAACAGAAAATTGTAATCCCACCTCTTCTAAAGTATGATCAGTATTCATTCCAACTCCAAACCTCATCCTTAAGACTCTTTCCTCTCTTGGAGTTAGAGTTGAAAGAATTTTTGTAGTTGCTTCACTTAAATTCGATTTAATTGCTTGTTCGAGGGGTGCTAGTGCTTTAGTGTCTTCTATAAAATCTCCAAGACTACTATCTTCTTCATCACCAACTGGTTTTTCTAGTGATACAGGTTCTTTTGATATTTTTAAAACTTTTCTTACTTTTTCAAGTGGCATTCTAAGTTTTTTTGCAAGCTCTTCTGGCGTAGCCTCTCTTCCAAATTCACTCAAGATTAATCTTTGCGTTCTCACAATTTTATTTATTGTCTCAATCATGTGAACAGGAATCCTAATAGTTCTAGCTTGGTCAGCAATTGACCTTGTTATTGCCTGTCTTATCCACCAAGTTGCATAAGTTGAAAATTTATAACCTCTTCGATATTCAAATTTATCTACGGCTTTCATTAAACCAATATTTCCCTCTTGTATCAAATCCAAAAACTGTAATCCTCTATTAGTATATTTTTTAGCTATTGATATTACCAACCTTAGGTTTGCCTCAACCATCTCCTTTTTTGCTATTCTGGACTCTTTTTCACCTTTCTGGATTCTGCTTACCATTGACTTATAATCTGTGACTGAAATGCCAAGCTTTTTACTTATATCAATTAGTCTGTCTCTTATATTTTTGAATTCAACTTTATATTTTTGAAAGAATTTCTTCCAAACATCATTTGTATCTAAAAAAAGTTTAAGGTTTGGATTAATTTCATTGCCTATATAAAATTTTATAAATTCATCTCTTGAGACTTTTTCATTCATTGCAAGTCTCAATAAATTACCCTCTAATGATATTATTTTACGATTTTCAATGTAATGTTTTTGAACTAATTCCTCTAAAACTGAGGGAGACAATTGTAGGGTTTTTATATTCATTAAAATATCATCAACTATTTTTTTATAGTTTTTTTCCTTCGAAGTTGAAAACTGTTTAGAATTTAGCACACAATCTAACTTTTCATTTTGATACTTAATAAGCTTATTGTATTCTTTTGTTAAATTATTTATTGTTTGCAAAACTTTAGGTTTAATTTCAGTCTCCATTGCTGCAAGAGTTGGGTTGAATTCATCATCATCCGAATTGTTTCCTGATTCTTGAACATTTTGATTTTCTTCACTATCGTTTGATTTTTTTTGTTTTGCGCTCTGACCAGTATCCTCATCCTCCATATAGTTAGTATCAATATCAATAATTTCTCTCACTAAAATTTCATCATTTTGAAGTTTTATATTCCATTCAAAAAATTGTTGAGCAGTTATTGGGCTTTGGGAAAGTGCATTTAACATAACATCTTTTCCTGCTTCAATTCTTTTAGCAATTGCAATTTCACCTTCTCTTGATAAAAGTTCGACACCTCCCATTTCTCTTAGGTACATTCTTATAGGGTCATCACTTTTTTCAATAGACTTTCCCTCTTCTTTTGAACCATTGTCTTTTTTTCGAAGAACTTTAAAGTCAGCTTTTTTTTCGACTAATATAATTTTTTCATCCAGTATATGTATAAAAGCTTGTTCTAGATTTTCATTTGACAAGTTTCTTTTTCCTAATGATTTATTTAATTCTTCATAGGTAATAAAACCTCTGTGGACACCACGTCCCATAAGTCTCGCAAATGATTTTGTAATTATACGTTCCACAATAAAAAAGTTCAGAATGTATATAATGCTAAAATTAAAAAAATCTATGGGATTTTGATTTTTATTTAATTGGTTTTTTGCTGTTTTTTAAGCTCTTTTAACTCATTAAATGTTATTTCACTTAAATCTTTTGAAAATTTTGATTCTAATTCTTCAATTCTAACTTCTAGCTCATAATTTTTTAAGTCTCTTATTAATTCAGATAAGATTTCAAGAATTTTTTGATCATCATTTAGGTTTTTAACTAATATGTGCTTAATAGATGCATACTTTAAAACCCTTTCTATCAAACCCTGGTCAATCTTTAGACTCTCTAAATTAGTATTTTCAAAATTGTTTGTTTGATTAATAATTTCTTCAAGGAGTAATTTATTTTCACTGCTAAATAGTTTTACATTTTCTATTAAATTAAAATTCATTTTTATAAGATCAGGTTTTTTTAATAAAATATATAGAAATGAAAATTCTTTAATATCAATAGCCGACAAAGACTTTGTTTCATTGTAATAATTCTGAGTTGATTTGAGTGATTTTGTAAATTTGGAATAATTTTTATTATATATAAAATTCGTATTCGGCGTTAATTCAGATATTTTTTCTAAGAAGAATTCAAGTACATATTTTCTAATGAATTCATCTTTTATTGTTGATGAAATTGCTCTTAATTTTTTTTCAAAAATAGCTCTCGATGAAGGGTTATCATTCATTTGTTTCGAATAATGATTAAATATAAATTTATGAATAGGGACAGAATTACTTTTTGAAAAATCTTCAAAAAAATCCTTTCCCTTTTCATTTACAAAACTATCTGGATCGTGTTTGTCAGGTAAAAACAAAAATGATATTTCTTTTTCAGGCTTTAATTCAATAATAGAATTTTCTGCTGCTCTCAAAGCTGCTTTATATCCACTTTCGTCACCATCAAAACAAACAATGATATGTTGAAAAAACTGATTAAGGGTTAATATTTGTCTTGTAGTTAAAGAAGTACCCAAATTTGCAACTACATTTTCCACTTTATTTTTACTAAGACCAACTACATCCATATAACCTTCAACGAGAAATATGTTATTAATATTGTTTGACAGTTTTCTTGTAAAATCTAGATTATAAAGATTAGATCCTTTTTTGAAAAATGGAGTCTCTGGTGAATTAATATATTTAGCAAGGTATTTATTATCTTTTAATATTCTACCTCCAAGAGCTATTGGGTAACCTGAAATATTATTTATTGGAAAAATTACTCTATCTCTAAACCTGTCTACATATTTTTTTTTATTTTCATCAAAATAAAATAACCCCGTTTCTTTGATTTCACTTTCAGTAAATTCTTTAAAAATATGTTCTATAAAGTTTTCATCATTTGAAACATACCCAATTTTAAATTTCTTTACTTCCTCAATAGTTAAATTTCTATTTTTTAAATAATCCTTTGCATCTTTTGCTAAGGGGTTTTTAAAAAGATCTTTATGATAAAATTCAACATACTTTGCATATATTAATTTATACTTGTTCCACTTTTCTTCTCTGATCTCATCCTGTTTTGAAAATGTATAAGGTCTCATCCCTGCTAAATTTGCTAAATATTTGACTGACTGACCAAATTTAAGATTTTGCGTTTTCATTACAAAATCAAAAATATTTCCATGCTCTGCAGTACTAAAGCAATGATAAAATTCCTTTTCATCATTTACTGTAAATGATGGTGTTTTTTCAGTCTTAAATGGTGAAAGGCCAACATATTCCTTTCCTCTCTTTTTTAAACTAACTGTTTTTGAAACTACAGTTGAAATTTTTAATCTAGTTTTTATTTCTTGTAAGTACTCTTTTGGGTATTTCATTTTTGATTTAATAATTCTTTTATAATTGCTCCTGCTTTAGAAAAATCAATACTGTCAGCATTATTTTTCTTTAGTTCACCCATAACTTTTCCCATGTCTTTTAATGATTTTGCACCTGTTGATTTAATTACTTCTTCACAAATTTTCTTAGTATCCTCTTCGCTAATTTGTTTAGGTAAATATTGACTAATTACATTAACTTCTTGTTCTTCTATATCCTGGAGATCCTTACGATTATTTTTTTTATACAATTCAATTGATTCGGATCGTTGTTTAATCATTTTTTTTAATAGTTTCTTGATATCCTCATCATCTGTTTCCTTTTTTTCTACCCCAGATCTGTTGTTAATATCTAAATCTTTAATACCGGATAAAATTAACCTGTAAGTTGATATTTTATTTTTATCTTTAGATTTTAAAGCTGTTTTATAGTCTAACTCTATACTTTCTCTTAATGACATATTTAATCTTAGCGTATTAAAAATATTCTTCAAAAAGAAAAATATTTTTTTTACAAAATATACATTAGATGTGTTGCGCAAAAAAAGGTTTTATTGTATAGACCTTTAACTCATGAGTTGTAATTGATCAAAAAACAAAAAAAAAAAATTGCAATTAATCATCCATTTCCTACAGGTATCTTAGTTCTAGATAACAAGCTAGTTTTTAAAGGTTATGGGCTTGGATATGAGGGAACTTCAACTGGAGAGGTTTGTTTTAACACATCTTTAACAGGATATCAGGAAATTATATCAGATCCATCTTATGCTGGACAAATTATAAACTTTACATTTCCTCACATTGGAAACGTTGGAACCAATAATGAGGATTTAGAATCTGATAGAATTTGGACGAAAGGTGTAATATTTAATTCCGAAATTACTTCTCCATCAAATTACAGAGCATTACAGACATTGGATAAATGGCTTAAAAAAAATCAAATTGTTGGGTTAACTGGATTAGACACTAGAAGCTTAACAAACTTTATTAGAGATAAGGGTGCTCCAAAAGGTACTATTACAAATAATAAAAAAGGTAAATTTAATATTAAAAAACTTACCAATATGTCAGTTAAATGGCCTGGTTTAAATGGATTAGATCTTGCTGAAGAAGTATCAACAAAAAAAACTTATATATGGAAAGGGTTTAAAACGTGGAAAAAGAATGTCGGATATAAAAAGAATTCAATAAAAAAATTTAAAATTATTGCAGTTGATTATGGGATTAAGAAAAATATTTTAAGATATTTCTCAGATTATAACTGTGAGGTAAAGGTAGTTTCTTGTAAATTATCTGCTGATGAAATTGTGAAATTAAAACCTGATGGTATTTTTTTATCAAATGGGCCTGGAGATCCAGCGGCCACCGGAAAATATGCAATTGATACGGTTCAAAAATTAATTAAATTAAATTATCCTATATTTGGAATTTGCCTCGGTCATCAAATTTTAGCTTTGGCTTTAAATGCAAAAACAAAAAAAATGAAATTAGGTCATAGAGGTGCCAATCATCCAGTCAAAAATTTTATGAATAATTCAGTTGAGATTACAAGTCAAAATCATGGATTTGTTGTTGTAGAAAAAAGCTTATCTAAAAATATTCAAATTACTCATAAGTCACTCTTTGACGATACTATTGAGGGAATTAAATTAAAAAACAAACCTGTCTTTTCTGTTCAGTACCATCCAGAAGCAAATCCTGGACCTCAAGATAGTCAATACTTATTCAAAAACTTTATTGAAGATATAAAAAAACATGCCAAAAAGAAAAGATATTAAAAAAATATTAGTTATTGGAGCAGGCCCAATAATAATTGGACAAGCATGTGAATTTGATTATTCGGGTACACAAGCTTGTAAGGCTCTTAAAGATGAGGGTTTTGAGGTAGTTTTAATAAATTCAAATCCTGCAACTATTATGACTGATCCTGGAGTTGCTGATAAAACCTATATTGAACCCATCACAATTCCTGTTTTAGAAGAAGTCATTAAAAAAGAAAAACCTAACGCAATTTTACCAACAATGGGGGGACAGACCGCATTAAATTTAGCAATAAGTGCTGAAAAAAAAGGACTGCTTAAAAAATACAAAATCGAATTGATAGGCGCAAAGTCCAAAGCAATTGAAAATGCTGAAGATCGTAAAAAATTTAGAAAAAATATGTCTGACATTGGTTTAGATCTGCCAAAATCAAGAATTATAAATCACTTTAAGGATGCAGCCAAATGTTTGAAGGAGATAGGATTGCCAGCAATAATTAGACCATCTTTTACCTTAGGTGGTTTGGGAGGAGGTATTGCTAAAAACAAAAAAGATTTCTTTAAACTTGTCAAAACTGGGATGAATGAGTCCCCTCAAAATCAGGTTTTAATCGAAGAGTCATTAGAAGGCTGGAAAGAATTTGAAATGGAGGTTGTAAGAGACAAAAAAGATAACTGTATAATTATTTGTTCAATAGAGAATGTGGACCCAATGGGAATCCATACTGGGGATTCTATCACGGTTGCTCCAGCATTAACTTTAACTGATAAAGAATACCAGATAATGAGAAATGCATCTATTGATTGCTTAAGAAAAATTGGAGTTGAAACGGGTGGATCAAATGTTCAATTTGCAATAAATCCTAGAAATGGAAGAATGGTTATAATAGAAATGAATCCAAGAGTATCAAGATCATCTGCTCTTGCGTCAAAAGCAACAGGTTTCCCAATTGCTAAAGTAGCAGCCAAACTCGCGGTGGGTTATACTTTAGATGAATTAAAAAATGAAATTACAAAAGTAACTCCAGCTTCATTTGAACCAACAATTGATTATGTAGTTACAAAAATACCAAGATTTACATTTGAAAAATTTTCAGACACTAAAGCGGTACTTGGAACTTCAATGAGATCTGTTGGTGAAGCAATGGCCATTGGAAGAAACTTCAAAGAATCTTTTCAAAAAGCCTTGGTATCCCTAGAAACCGGATTTTCTGGATTGGATAATATTTTTAATTATTCAAAAAAAGATATTTTAAAAAACTTAAAGATTAATATTCCAAATAGATTAATATTAATTGCTGAAGCTTTTAGAAAAAATATTTCTTTAGATAAAATATATAAATTATCAAAGGTTGATCCTTGGTTCTTAAATCAAATTAAAGACCTTATCAATGAAGAAAAAAATATAAAGAAGAGAGGTATTCCTAAAACATATAATGAATTTAACAGAATAAAATCTATTGGTTTTTCAGATAAAAAATTATCAGACATTACTGGGATAAAAGAAAAAATTATAAGATCTAAAAGGGTAGCACTTAAAGTTTTTCCAGTATTTAAAAAAGTGGACACTTGTGCTGCAGAATTTAAATCCTTTACTCCATATATGTACTCTACATACCAAAGAAACTTTTCATTAAATACAGAGTGTGAGTCAAATCCTAGTAATAAGAAAAAAATAATAATACTAGGAGGGGGTCCAAATAGAATTGGACAAGGTATAGAGTTTGATTATTGTTGTTGTCAGGCAAGCTTTTCTTTAAGGGAAGCTGGATTTGAAACTATTATGGTTAATTGTAATCCTGAAACAGTTTCAACAGACTATGACACAAGTGACAGACTTTATTTTGAGCCATTGGTTGAAGAATATGTTCAAAATATTATTCTAAAAGAAAAATCAAAAGGAAACCTTATTGGGATTATTGCTCAATTTGGAGGCCAAACTCCAATTAAATTAGCAAAATTCTTACATGAAAATAAATTACCAATACTTGGTACTCAATATACTTCCATTGATCTTGCAGAGGACAGGGATAGATTTAGAGATCTATTGATTAAATTAAATTTAAAACAAGCAGAAAGTGGAATAGCTAACAAATTTGATCAAGCGATTAAAATAAGTGAAAAAATTGGGCTACCTGTTGTTGTTAGACCTTCATATGTTTTAGGTGGAAGAGCAATGGAAATTGTTCATGATAAAAGCCAACTTAAAAAGTTTATTAATGAAGCTTTTAAAGCTTCAGAACAAAATCCTGTTTTAATCGATAAATTTATAGATCACGCAATGGAAGTTGATGTGGATGCTATCTCTGATGGTAAAGATGTTTATGTTGCTGGTATTATGCAACATATTGAAGAAGCGGGAGTGCATTCTGGGGACTCTGCTTGTTGTCTACCTCCAGTTTCTATCAAAGATAATCTTTTAAAAGAAATTAAAATTCAAACGAGAAAATTAGCTTTAGCATTAAAAGTTAAAGGACTTTTAAATATTCAATTTGCGATTAAAAAAGATGAAATATTTGTTATAGAAGTAAATCCAAGAGCTAGTAGAACCGTTCCATTTGTATCAAAAGCTAATGGAATACCATTAGCCAAAATTGCATCAAGAATAATGGCAGGTGAAAAACTTTCAAAATATAAATTAAAATATAAAACGAATAAAAAATTTGCTGTAAAAGAGGCTGTATTTCCATTTAATAAATTCCCAGACAGCGATTTATTGCTTGGACCAGAGATGAAATCAACAGGTGAAGTGATGGGGTTTGATGATGATTTTGGAATGGCAATTGCTAAAAGTCAAATTGCAGCAGCAAACTCATTGCCTACCAAAGGTTTGGCTTTTTTGTCAGTTAAAGATTCACACAAACAAGAGATTATTGGTGTTGCTCAAAGATTAATAAAACTTGGATTTACTTTATCAGCCACAAGAGGAACTGCAGAAATATTAATAAAAAATGGAATGAACTGTAGAAAAATTAATAAGGTAAGCAGTGGAAAACCCCACATAGTAGATATCCTAAATTCTAAAAAAATATCCCTAGTGATTAATACAGGTGGTGGAAATAGTGAAAATAGAATTAGCGATGCAATAGCACTAAGGAGAGGGACTTTAGCTAATAAAATTCCTTATTGTACAAATATGTCTACTGCATATTCATTTTTAGAAGCAATAAATGCTCTAAAAACCAAAAAACTTAAAGTTAAAGCTCTTCAAGAAAACTAAGCATCCACAACCATTGTATCTTTAGAACCACCTCCTTGTGAACTATTTACTATGGTACTTCCTTTTCTTAAGGCAACTCTAGTAAGTCCTCCCATAGTCACATAAGTAGACTTACCATTTAATATAAACGGTCTTAAATCTAAATGCCTAGGCTCTATTCCATTTTCAGAGATTGTTGGAATTGTTGATAATATCTCCAAAGGTTGAGCTACAAATTCTCGTGGATTTTGTTTTATTTTTTTTATCATTTCCTCTCTCTCTTTTTTTGGAGCTTTAGGACCTATCATTATCCCATAACCTCCAGAGGCATTTGCAGGTTTAACAACCAATTTAGATATATTTTCAATAACGTGCTGTCTGTGAACTTTATTTTCACATAAAAATGTTTCTACTTGGTTTAATTTTGGCTGTTCCCCTAAATAGTAAACAATCATTTTGTTTACATAAGCGTAAACTGCTTTATCATCTGCTACACCTGTTCCAATTGCATTAATTATTGCAACATTTCCCTTTTTCCAACATTTGAATAATCCAGGTACTCCAATGAGAGAACTTTTGTTAAATACTTTAGGATCAAGAAACGTATCGTCTAATCTTCGATATATACAGTCAACTTTTAATTTACCTTTAACAGTTTTCATATAGACATAATCATTTTCAACAAATAAGTCTTTGCCCTCAACCAAGGCTATTCCCATTTGTTCTGCTAAGAATGAATGTTCAAAATAGGCAGAATTATAAATACCCGGTGTCAATACGACCATATGAGGATTGTCTGTTTTTTTTGGAATACACTCAACCATACTTTGGTAAAGTTTGTTGGAATATTGATGGACTGATGAAACTTTGTATCTTGTGAATAATTCTGGAAATACATCCCTCATAACCATTCTATTTTCTAGCATGTACGAAACACCAGAAGGAACGCGTAGATTATCTTCAAGGACTAAATACTCTCCATTATAATTTCTTATTAAATCTATACCTGAAATGTTTGCCCAAGCTTTGTACTTTGGTGAAAAACCCTCACATTCTTTCAAATAGTATGGTGAATTAAATATCAAATCTCTAGGTATAACTTTATCCTTAAAAATTTTTTTCTTGTTATAAACATCGTCAATAAATAAGTTTAATGCTTTAACCCTTTGGGTTAATCCTCTTGATATTTTATTCCATTGAGACTTGGGTATGATTCTCGGGATAATATCTAAGGGCCACTTTTTTTCCTCTGCTCTATTATTTGCGGCATAAACTCTAAAATTTATACCTCTAGCACTTATTGTGCTTTGACAATTTTTTTCAATTTCCTGTAATTTTTTTTTTCCATGCCTTTCTAGAATACCTGACATTATTCTAGCATGCTTTCTAAGCTTGTTATCTTCTGTCAAATATCCATCATATGCGGACTTAGCATCATAATTTTTCCAAAACGAAGTAACCATATCTAAGATTTTTTATTAAATAAATTTGCAAAACAAATGCTAAAATTAAATATCAGCTATGACATAAAAGGTTTGAAAAATATGGCTTTTTTAAATAAGAATTAGTCATGACATATTGTATAGGAATTAAAACAAACGAAGGACTAGTATTTGCATCAGACTCCAGAACCAACGCTGGTTTGGATAACGTAAATATATATTCTAAAATGTTTACACATGATGTTGGGGATAGAACAATAGTAATTGTTACATCAGGGAATTTAGGAACATCACAGGCAGTCTATAAATCAATTGAAAAAGATTTAGGTAGCTCATCTGGAATAATGAATTTAAATACTTGCAAAGATTTTGAACAAATCGCTTCGTATGTTGGATCTTTAAATATTGAGCACTCTTCACCTCAGGGAATTAATACTGATAATGTACTTTTAGGTTCAACTTTTATTATTGGTGGGCAAATAAAAGGACAAAAAACAGAACTGTACCTTATTTATCCTCAGGGAAATTATATAAGACCAGCAGATAGTAAACCCTATCTTGTTATTGGTGAAGTTAAATATGGAAAACCAATACTAGATAGAGTTATTAAACCAAATGTATCAATTGGAGATGCATCTAGATGTGCTTTAATATCCATGGACTCAACTTTAAAAAGTGATTTAACTGTAGGACCACCAATAGACTTTGCAATTTATAAAAAAGATGAAAATAAATTAGCTTCTTTAAAATGTTTAAGTTTAAATGATGAGGATTATTCGAAAGTTTGTAATACTTGGTCTGAGGGAATTTTTAAAGTTTTTGACACTTTTCCTAGATTCGATTGGGAAGATTAATCTTCTACCTTCCAATCAGTTTTAAAAGTAACATAATTTACTTGTAAGCATCTTCTCTCTTTTATTATTTCTTTTTTTTCCATCCCATGCCAAGTGTCAGGACCACTTGAAAAAAAATATCCATAATTATCTTTATAGGGCAATGTTTTTATGAGCTTTAAATCATTATCATAAAAATCTGTTCCTAAATCCTCACTTTCATTATGTTTATTAACGAATAAGAGGCATGACATAAGTTTCTCTTTGATATCGCAATGTGGCTTTAACCAGAAGCCTTCTCGATCACAAATTACTTCAACTCTTATATAGGAATTTGATAAGTCCTTGTTAATTAATTCAGATATTTTTTGATATGTTTTTTTATTTTGAAGTTCTTTAATTAGATTAGTAAGTCCTGGGAATTCATTACTATTTTCCCTGGTGACAAAACATCTAAATTTTAAGGCTTTCCCACCATCTGAAATACCTTCCCTAAATTTTCCTTCTCCTCCATCTATAGCTCTAGTACCGTCATAATTGAGATTATGTTTTGCTGGATCGGTAATATCAGCTGAAACTATTTCATTTATTTGTTCATCTGTAAGAGGCTTGTTTAATTCCCAATGTACGAAAGGACTGTCAAATTTTTTTGAGTCATTAAGAATTGAATTTAAATATGACATTAGCTATTTAATCTCTCTTTTATGATTTTTGCTACTCTATTTGCTTCATCAAGTTTTTGATAGGTCCATTTTTCCATATCTTCTCCAAGGTTTCTTGTGATATTTAATTCTCTGAATAAGTTTCTAAATCTTTGGAATCTTATATCATTTTTTCTAGGCATAATATTTGCAATATAAACTGGTTTTCCAGTTAAGGCAGCTTCTGAAATCATTGAGCTAGAGTCACATGTAACAACAATATTTTCAGAAATAGCTAGAGCTGATAAGTAAGCTTTTTTGTCAACGTTCATTACAACGGTGTGATTTTCGCCAAAAAATTCTTTAGCATAGTGAATAGTATTAAGTGGAGTTCTCATTGATGGTATCACAACAAGTTGAAATTCATGTTTTTTCAAAAGTTTGTAAAATATTGAAAAAATGTGTTTCATATTTTTTGTTGAATAATCGTAGTATTTTGTGGGCCCACCCATTATTAAGCACCAGATTTTTCTGTCATCTTTTTTTATAAAAGAGTTTAAATAACTCTTATGCTCGACTATTTCACTTTCTGTAAGATAATGTAGAGCACCTTTAGTAGTAATGACATTTGACCCGTTAATTCCATCATGTTCTGGGGCTACTATAAAATCAAAGTAATTTAAGTTTATTTTTGGATCTTGAATATGGATATTTAAAACTTTTTTGTTTGAAATATTTTTTAAATGGATAGATGGAATTATACTTTTTCGGCCACAAGATATTATTAAATCATAATCGGAGTGATTTATTTTTTTATAAACACTTTGAGAAATCGGTGTAAATTTTGATGGAATTAACTTCCACAAATTTTTTAGTTCAACCTTATGGTGAGTAAATTCTATATCTAAAGCTTTAGCTAAGCCTTCAACCTGGCTCAGCATTCCGTGCATACCCTCGGTCAATAAAATACCTTTTAATTTGCTCATTATTAACTATATAGACCTCTATGAGTGAAAAACCAACTAAACATACAAAAGTGTTAATAATTGGATCTGGTCCAGCTGGCTACACTGCTGCTGTTTATGCAGCAAGAGCTATGCTAAAACCAATGTTAGTTGCAGGTATGCAGCCAGGTGGTCAACTAACAATTACGACTGATGTTGAAAACTATCCAGGCTTTGCTGATGTTATACAAGGACCATGGTTAATGGAACAAATGAGAGAGCAAGCAAGAGCAGTAGGAACAGATTTAATTGAAGATCACATTCAATCAGTAAATTTAAAATCTAAACCTTTTGAAGCAATCGGCGATGGTGGACAAAAATATACCGCAGACTCAATTATAATTTCAACAGGTGCTCAAGCAAGATGGTTGAATATTGAATCTGAAGAAAAATTTAAAGGATTTGGAGTTTCAGCATGTGCAACATGTGATGGTTTCTTTTTTAAAGATAAAACAGTAGCTGTAGTTGGAGGTGGAAATGCAGCAGTTGAAGAGGCAATGTTTCTTACAAAATTTGCATCAAAAGTACAGTTAATTCACAGAAGAAATGAACTAAGAGCAGAAAAACTTTTACAAAAAAAATTAATGGAAAACAAAAAAATTGAAATTATCTGGGACTCTGTTGTTGAAGAAGTAATTGGGGATGAAGAACCAAAAAATGTAAAAGGCTTGAAAATTAAAAATATTAAAACTAATGAAATATCAGAGTTAAGAATTGATGGTTTATTTATAGCTATTGGTCATGACCCTGCTACTTCGCTATTTAAAGATCAATTAGAAATGGATGATACAGGTTATCTAATTACAAAAAGTGATTCTACAGAAACAAATGTTCCGGGTGTTTATGCTGCTGGAGATGTTAAAGACAAAATTTTTAGACAAGCAGTAACAGCAGCAGGAATGGGCTGTATGGCTGCCCTAGAAGCAGAAAAATATTTAGCTTCAAATTAATTTAAGATCATTTATAAGTTATCCATGGAAAATATAGTTAAACAAATCCAATTAATAGCTTTAGTAATTATACTTGCTGCTACAGTTATAGCATTTGGTATCGAAATATATCAAATGATACTTGTTCAAAAAGTTACTTTGGCTGATTTGCTTTTGCTTTTCCTATACTTAGAAGTTTTAGCAATGGTAAGAGTATTTTGGGAAAGTCAGTCAATTCAAATAACTCTCCCGTTATTTATTGCAATTACTGCCCTTTCTAGATTTATAATTTTACAAGGAAAATCAATTAATCCAGAAGTATTATTATATGAAGCAGGCGCCATTGTTTTAATCGCTATAGCAATTCTTGTTTTAAGATTTAGAAACTCTCCATTATTTGGTTTAGAGAAAAAGAAAAAAACTAAATAATTTTCAAAGAAATGTCTGATAAAGTTTTATTAACTGGAATAAGTGGTTTTGTAGCAAAACATGTAGCAATTGAATTATTGAATTCAGGCTTTGAAGTTTTAGGGACAGTAAGGAATAAAAATTCAATTGAACAAACTAAAAAAACATTAGAAGAGAATAATGTTTCAATAGAGAAATTATCGTTTGCGGAGTTAGATTTACTAAAAGATGAAGGTTGGAATGAGTCTGCAAAGGGTTGCAAATATATTATTCATGTTGCGTCTCCTTTTCCATTTAAAGTGTCGAATGATAGAGAGTCACTTACTCCAGCTGCAAAAGATGGAACTTTGAGAGTTTTAAATGCAGGGATAAATGCAGGAGTTGAACACTTTGTAAAGACATCGTCCATTGTATGTATGTTTAGAAAACCAAATAGAACAAATCCTTATACTTTTGGTGAAAATGATTGGACTGATGTAGAATGGAACAAAACTACTGATTATTTTGTATCTAAAACAAGAGCTGAAAAGGCTGCATGGGATCTTATGGAAAGTAAAGGTCTAAAAAATAATCTTACTTGTATCAATCCTGGCTTTGTTTTGGGAGATTTTTTAAATGAAAAAAGCTGTACATCCATGGAATATATAAAACAATTACTTCAAGGAAAATTTCCAGCTGCACCAAAGTTTTCAGTAATGATATCCCATGTAAAAGATATTGCTAGAGCACATGTTTTATCTTTAGCAAATAAAAGAGCTGGTGGTAGAAGATTAATAGTTGGATCTGAAGTAAGAAGTATTCTTGAGTTATCAAAAATAATGGCTGAAAATCTTCCAAGCCATGCAAAAAAACTTCCCAAAAAAGAATTACCAAATTTTATGGTTAAACTTCTTAGTTACATAGACACAAGTGCAAAAAATTTGGTTCCAGATTTAGGGCTTACAATGCAAACAGATCAAACGTACGCAGAGGAAATTCTTCAGATGAAATTTTTACCATCGGAAACTGCAGTCGTTGATGCTGCAAAATCAGTAGTAAGACTAAAATTAGCCTAAACTCTCACAAAAAAGCTTGATCCTTGCCATTGCAACTTTTAATTTTTGCATTGAAGTTGCGTAAGATATTCTAAAATAACCGTCTAGACCAAATGCAGAGCCTTGTACCACAGCTACATTTTGTTTTTCAAGGAGCTTTTGAACAAAATCTGTATCATCTTTGATTTTTGTTTTTTTTCCAATCAATCCTTTGCAACTAGGGAAAACATAGAAAGCACCTTTTGGTAATAAACAAGTTATTCCTGGGATACTGTTTAAATAATTAACAACAAAGTTTCTTCTGTTACTAAAAGATTTTGCTCTTTTTTTTATAAAACTTTGTGATCCATTCAAAGCTTCTACGGCTGCTGCTTGACTTATTGATGATGGATTTGATGTTGATTGAGATTGAATTTTTCTTATTGCGGCAATTATATTTTTTGGTCCAGCGGCATAACCAATTCTCCATCCGGTCATAGCATAAGCTTTACTTACACCATTCATGGTTAATGTTCTATCTTTAAGTTTTTTGATTTGTGCAATTGTAAAAAATTTAAAATTATCAAATTTTACATGCTCATAAATATCATCACTTAATATAAAAACATTTTTATTTTTAAGTAAAACCTTTCCTAAACTAATAATTTCTTTTTTTGTATAAGCTGCTCCCGTAGGATTAGATGGAGAATTTAAAATTATCCATTTCGTTTTTTTTGTGATTGCTTTCTTTAATTTGGCAGGAGTTAATTTAAATCCATCTTCTTCTCCACATTTTATAAATTTTGGTTTACCACCAGCAAGTAAAACCATATCTGGATAAGATACCCAAAACGGAGCTGGTATTAGAACTTCATCTCCTTTATTTAATGTTGCTACAAATGCATTGTATAAAACTTGTTTACCTCCTGTACCTACAGTTATCTGGTCTGAAGTAAAATTAAGTTTATTTTCTCTTTTAAACTTTTTTATAACTGCATTTTTAATTGCAAGAGTTCCATCAACTGGAGTGTATTTAGTATCACCATTTCTTATGGCTTTTACAGCAGCTTTTTTAATATTATCTGGTGTATCAAAATCGGGTTCACCTGCACCTAAAGCTATTACATCTTTTCCGGCGGCTTTTAATTCTCTCGCTTTTTGGGTAACAGCTATTGTTGGAGAAGGTTTAATTCTTTTTAAACTGTTTGATATTATGCTCATTGAAAATTGTTTATATTCTATTACTTTATTTAATATATGGAAAATACATATCAAGATTTAATTACAGATATTCAAAGTAAAAATCCAAGAATAAGTGGAAAACTTGAAGGTGGCAGAAAATTTAAAATTAAATCTGATTTTAAGCCAGCAGGAGACCAGCCAGAAGCAATTAAAAGTTTAGTTAAAGGTGCTAAAAAAAACCAATTTAACCAGGTTTTATTAGGAGTAACAGGTTCAGGTAAAACTTTTACTATGGCTAAAGTAATTGAAGAAACAAACAGGCCAGCTTTAATACTTGCACCAAATAAAACTCTTGCTGCTCAGCTATACGGTGAGATGAAAGGTTTTTTTCCAGACAATGCTGTGGAATATTTTGTGTCCTACTACGATTATTACACTCCAGAGGCATATGTTCCAAGATCAGACACTTATATAGAAAAAGAGGCATCAATTAACGAGCAAATTGATCGAATGAGACACTCTGCTACTCGTTCTCTTCTTGAAAGAGATGATGTTCTTATAGTTGCAAGTGTATCGTGCATCTACGGATTAGGATCTGTTGAAGCTTATAGTAAAATGACACTTACTCTTCAAAAAAACTATGACTATAATAGAGAACATATAATAAAATCTTTAGTTGCACTTCAATACAAAAGAAATGACCAAAATTTTTATAGAGGTACATTTAGAGCGAGGGGTGAATATTTAGAAATATTTCCCTCTCATCTAGAGGACAGAGCCTGGAGACTAAGTTTATTTGGAGATAAACTTGAAAAAATTGAGGAATTTGATCCACTAACTGGTGATCAAGTAAGAGAATTAAATTTAATTAAAGTTTATGCTAACAGCCACTACATAACTCCAAAACCTACAATAGAACAAGCAGTAATAAATATTAAAAAAGAATTAGAGATAACTCTTAAAAAACATAAAGAACAAAATAAATTACTTGAAGCACAAAGATTGGAAGAGCGGACGAAATTCGATCTTGAAATGATTGAAGCTACAGGGTCATGTGCAGGAATTGAGAATTATTCAAGATTTTTATCAGGTAGAAAACCCGGTGAACCTCCACCTACTTTATTCGAATATTTTCCAGATAACACTTTAATATTTGTTGATGAGTGTCACGTTACAGTTCCTCAGCTAAATGGAATGTTTAAAGGAGATAGATCTAGGAAAAGTACATTAGCAGAATATGGATTTAGACTTCCATCATGTATGGATAATAGACCATTAAAATTTGAGGAGTGGGATATGATGAGAACACAAACTGTTTTTGTATCAGCAACTCCAGGTCCATGGGAATTAGAACAAACCAAAGGTAAATTTATTGATCAAGTTATTCGACCAACTGGATTGATTGATCCCCCGGTTGAAATAAAACCTGCAAAAAATCAGGTTGATGACCTAATGCACGAATGTCTAAAAACAATTGACAAAAATTATAGAGTTCTTGTTACTACTTTGACAAAAAAAATGGCCGAAGATCTAACTGAATACTTACATGAAAATGGTATCAAGGTAAGATATTTGCATTCTGACATTGATACTCTAGAGAGAATTGAGATAATGAGGGATTTAAGGCTAGGTGTTTTTGATGTTTTGGTTGGAATAAATTTATTAAGAGAGGGCTTAGATATACCAGAATGTGCATTAGTTGGGATATTAGATGCCGATAAAGAGGGTTTTTTAAGATCAGAGACTTCATTGATTCAAACCATCGGAAGAGCAGCAAGAAATTTAGATGGTAAGGTTATTTTGTATGCGGACAAAGAAACTAAAAGTATAAAAAAAGCTATTAAAGAGACTGAGAGAAGAAGAAATATTCAACTTGATTATAATAAAAAAAATAAAATCAGTGCAACTACTGTAAAAAAAGAAATAAGTGATGTTCTAGAAAGTGTATATGAAAAAGATTATGTTAAAATTGGTACTGGAGCAAACGTAGGGGGAAATCTTAAAAAACATATAAAAGCTTTAAACAAAAAAATGAAAGAGTCTGCAACAAATTTAGAATTTGAAGAGGCGGCTAAAATAAGGGATGAAATAAGAAAACTTGAAAGTACAGAATTGGAGGTTACACTTAACCCTAAGGTTAAACAATATAGCCTCAACAATAAAATATATCCAAAGGGAAGATCAACTATGGGAATGCCAGGAACAAGAGCTCAAAAAGGTAAAAAGAAATGGAAGCAAATAAAATCATAATTACTGGTGGAGCCACTAGAATTGGTGCTGCTATAGCTAGAAAACTTTCAGGCAAGGGAGTAGAAATTGTAATTCATTATAACAAATCAAAAGTAAAGGCTGAAAAACTTAAAAAAGAATTATCTATAAATGGTACAAAAGTTTATTTGATTAAAGGAGATCTAAGTGTTGAAAGTGATGTAAATAAGATTGTTAAATTTGCAAAATCCAAATTAAAATATTTTGATTGTTTGATAAATAATGCTTCTCTGTTTGAAAATGATAAATTAGAAAACTTTAACACAGATAGTTGGGGACAACATTTAAGAACAAATCTAAGAACACCTGCGCTTTTGTCAAAAGAATTTGCTAAAAATATTAAGAGTAAAAATAATAATATTATAAATATAATTGATCAAAGAGTTTTTAAACTTACTCCCTATTTTTTTTCATATACCATAAGTAAAACTGGACTTTATACCCTTACAAAAACTAGTGCCATGAGTTTGGCGCCAAAAATAAGAGTTAATGGAATTGCCCCTGGTCCTACAATTAAAAACAAGAGACAAAGTGAAAAACATTTTAAAAAACAATACATGGCAACACCTCTCAAAAGACAAGTAGATGTTCAACAAATATGCAACGCGGTAAACTTTTTTATTAAAAATATATCTATTACTGGACAAGTATTGGCAATAGATAGTGGTCAAAACTTAAATTGGCAAACTCCAGACATAATGGGTGGAAAAGAATGAAAAATGTATACTTATTTTTATCAATATTTATTCTGACAATAGCAACATCTTTTGCTGATGGTCACAATATTAAGAAAGATGGATTTTTATCAAAGAAATTTAAAGTAACTAAATTATCAACAATTGAAGATCCGAATAATAAAATAATTTTAATCAATAACCATGGTCAAAGTAATTTTGATGGAAAACAAAATTTTTGTACATCTATAGACCAAATTAGAAACCGTGTTTCATTAATAGATGAAGAAATAAATGGAAAAAAAATTATGCTCTATAATTTATGTGCACATAAAATAGTAGGTGATATGGGAAAAAAATGGTGGTTTTCAAAAAAACCATACGAAGGCAAATCAAAATTAGATAAAAGAGTAGAACAAAATTTAGAATTAGTAGAAAAACTCGTTTCTCTAGGCGTTCCTAGAAAACAGATATTTGTCACTGGACATTCTTGTGGTGGATTAACAACTCTACTATTCTTTTCAAGACATCCTGACAAAGCTGGGGGAGGAATAGCTTATATGCAAGCGTGCTTTGATAGACTAAGCAAGAAGTATAAGGTATCAAAATTAGGATTAGAAGAAGGTTTAGCTAAATTTAAAGAAAAAAAACCTGCACAATACGATTTAAGATCACAATATAATGATGAAATATTAAAAAATCTTAAAGTTCCACTATTGGCTTTTACTCATCCAAAAGATCCTTTTGAAGGTTTGACTTCTGATTGGTTGGATCAAATTGATGGAATGAAAAGAGTTGTTATATCTAAAGATTATACAATTGATGGAAAAAAATGTTTTAAATTAGGGAAAAAAAAATCAGATAAATTTAAAGTTAAAGATGGACACAGTATGGATCAAGCAACCTGTTTTCAATATTACAATCCTGTTATATTAGAATATATAGGATCTAGAATATGAAAAGAAATAGTTTAAAAATTGTTAACATCGATAAGAATAAAAGTCTTTTCAATTATGAAAAAAAGGTACTTATTAAAGAGCTTATTCTTGACTTAAAACTTGGATATTTTGATTTTGAAAAAAAAGCTCCACAGAAAGTAAAATTTAATTTAGAGGTAAATTATGAAGACAAAAAACCCTCTAACGATAAAGATATTAAATCAATCGTAAATTATGCAAAAATTGTAAAATTGATAAAAAAACTGATCAAAAATAAACATTATAATTTTCTTGAAACATTAGCGGAAGATGTATTCGACGAATTATTCAAAGATAAAAGAATTGATAAAATAAGTCTTCAAATTGAGAAATTAGAAATCATGAAAGATTGTTCATCCGTTGGTATTCAAATTTCAAAAAAAAGAAGTCATGATAAGCTCTGATATAGGCAAAGAAGCAATTAAAAAAGAGTTACCACTTATACCCAAACTTCCTGGTGTATACAGAATGTTAAATGAAAAAAATGTAATACTTTATGTTGGTAAAGCAAAAAATTTACCTAACAGATTAAAGAGTTATGTTTCAGAGAAAAATCATATTATCAGAACTGAGAGGATGCTATCTCAAACAAGGAAAATTGAAATCACAAGTACTTCAAATGAGAGTGAAGCACTTCTCCTAGAGGCAAACTTAATAAAAAAATATAAACCAAAATTCAATATACTTTTACGAGACGATAAATCGTTTCCATTCATTTTTATTGGTAATGAAGATAAATGGCCTCAGATTAGACGTCATAGAGGAAAAAAAACTAGAGAAGGCTTTTATTTTGGACCTTTCGCCTCTGCTGGTTCTGCAAACTGGACAATCAAAATGATCCAGAAAATTTTTCAACTAAGAGTTTGTGACGATACAGTATTTAAAAAAAGAGAAAGGCCTTGCATACTTTATCAAATTAAGAGATGTTCTGGGCCATGTGTTGGATATATAGAAAAGAATGAATATAAACTATCTGTAGACAACGCTATTGAATTTGTATCAGGCAAATCTAGGAAAATTCAAAAAAATTTATCAAACCAAATGGAAAAAGCTAGTGAAGATTTGGATTTTGAAAAAGCTGCGATATTAAGAGATAGAATAAAGTCTTTAAATATTATTCAGTCATCACAAAGAATTAATGAAGCGAATTTAGTAGAAGCAGATGTTATAGCTGGCTACAAAGAATCTGGAAAAACTTGTATACAGGTTTTTTTCTACAGATCAAAACAAAACTGGGGTAATCAAGCCTTTTTCCCAAAACATGATCCAGATGATAACATAAAAGAAATTCTTAATTCTTTCGTATCACAATTCTATGAAAACAAAAGTGTACCAAGTTCAATAATTTTAAGTGAAGATATTAAAGAAAAAGTTTTAATTGAAAAAACACTTTCACAAAAGGAGAATAAAGAAATAAATATTTCAGTAGCAAAAAAAGGGTCCAAACTAAAAGTTATAAATCAAGCACTCAAAAATGCAAAAGATAGTTTAAATAGAAAAATTTATGAGAGCCAAAATAATAAAGAACTTTTTGATAATGTTTCTAAAAAATTTGATTTAGAAAATAATATTAATTTAGTTGAAGTTTATGACAATAGTCATATTCAGGGAACTAATAGTGTAGGTGCATTAATTACATTTGGTGAGGAAGGTTTTATAAAAAAAAGATATAGAAAATTTAATATTAAGATTAAAAAGAATGAACAAGACGATTATGGAATGATGCGTGAGGTTTTAAACAGAAGATTTAAAAGGGCTGTTCAAGAGAAAGACAATTATTTATCTATGCCAGACTTAGTACTAATCGATGGAGGAAAAGGACAATACTCTGTAGCAAGAGAAACACTTAATGAATTAGGCCTGTATGATATTCCTATGATAGCAATTGCAAAAGGTAAATATAGAAATAGTGGAAATGAAATTTTTTTTCATAATGGTAAAGAGTTTAAATTTGAAAAGAATGACCCTACTCTCTTTTTCTTACAAAGACTGAGAGATGAGTCCCATAGATTTGCAATAAGCGCTCATAGAGCTAAGAGAAAAAAGGGTATTAGTAAGTCTTTACTTGATCAAATTGATGGAATTGGATCTATAAGAAAAAGAGCTCTTTTAAATCACTTTGGATCAGCAAGAGCTGTTGAATCAGCTAGCTTGGATGAGATCAAAACAGTTGAAGGAGTTGAAGAAAAAGTTGCCAAAAAGATATATAATTTCTTTCACGAATGAAAATCAAAATCCCAAATTATCTCACAATTGGTAGAATAATAATTGTTCCCATATTTGTATTTACATTTTTTTTACCGGGATTTTATGGAGATGTAATTCCGTTTGCTTTATTTGTGATTGCTTCATTTACAGACTTCTTGGATGGATTATTGGCAAGGATGTTCAAAGAAGAATCTAAACTTGGTGAATTATTAGATCCAATTGCTGATAAAATTATAGTAGCAACCGCATTGATATTGCTCGTAATGGATGGAACAATTAAAAACTTTGAAGTAATTGCTGCAATCATAATACTTACCAGAGAAATATTGATTTCTGGTTTAAGAGAATTTTTAGCAAAAGGAAGAGTTAAACTTCCTGTCTCAAGTTTAGCAAAAGTTAAAACATTTCTACAAATGTTTTCAATTTCTATTTTACTAACTGGTGAAACAGGAAATAAAATTATTAATTTTCAAGACTATAATGCTCAAACAATTGGCATAATTTTATTGTGGCTTTCTGCATTTCTTACCTTGTATACTGGGTACGAATATTTAAGAAAAGGTATTGACCATGCAATATCTGAAGATAATAAAAATTAAGCAGCAGCTCTTTTTTTTCTTACTAGTTTTCCATAGCTAGACAATAAATCTAAAATAACATCACAAACTTTGTAATTATTTTCTGCAATTTGCGATATTGGTGTAATTTCGGCGGCTGTACCAGTTAAAAAACAACCTTCAAAGTTTGTTAATTCATCAGGTTTAATTTTTCTTTCATGAACTTTAATATTTTTTGATTTAGCTAATTCAATTACAGTTTGTCTTGTAATTCCATTTAAAAAAGAATCAGGAATTGGAGTATGAAGCTCTCCATTTTTATCTTTGAAAAATATATTTGCACTTGTTGACTCAGCTACATTATCCTCATGATCTAACATTAAAGACTCGCTAAATCCTTGTCTCTCAGCTTCATGCTTAGATAGTGTACAAATCATGTATAAACCTGCTGCTTTACTATCCCATGGAATAGTATTTGGCGCTGGTCTTCGCCAATTAGAAATATTTAGTTTAATTCCTTCAGTTTTCAGCTTTGGGTCGAAATAGTCACCCCACTCCCAGGTAGCGATTGCAACATTAATTTTTGTTTTTTGAGCTGAGACTCCCATCATCTCACTTCCTCTCCAAGCAAAAGGTCTCACGTAACCATTCTGAACATTTTGTATTTTAATTATTTGATTACATGCTTTGTTAATTTCATCTTTTGTGTAAGGAATTGTTATGTCCATTCTTTTAGCTGAGTGATAAAGTCTATCTGTGTGATCTTCTAATTTAAAAATCTCATTATCATAAACTCTTAGCCCCTCAAAAACTAAGCTAGCATAATGTAGACCGTGGCTTATGACATGTAGTTTTGCGTCTTGCCATTCAACAAGATCACCATTGTACCAGATTTTTCCTTCTCTTTTATCGAACGGTATCATTTGATTTATTTTTTAGAAAAAAATATCTTTGTATATATAATATGTCAATATAACTTACCATTATGAAAAAACTTTTATATCTAAAAGATCATCAATTAAAAGAATATATCGAAAAAATATTCAATGGATATAGAGAAACTGTCGCTGATGCAAAAAAAGTTTTAGATAAACATGCACTAGGAATTGCTCATAATAAAGTAATTCACCTTATATCTTTATATGAAGGTATAACTATTTCAAGTTTATTACGAAAACTCAAAGTCACAAAGCAAAGTTTAAATAGAGTCCTAAATGACTTAGTAGAAATTAAAGCAATTGAATTTAAAAGAGATGAAGTGGATACAAGAGTCAAACATGTATATTTATCAGAGGAAGGTAAAAAAATATTTGATGAGATTTTTTCTGTTCAAAAGAAAAGAATTTATGATGCATTTTTAAGTTCAGAATCTAATGACGTTTTAAGTTTCGATAAAGTTCTTAAAAAAATTATTAATGAAAAACTTTAAAGCACATATATTAATCGTAGATGATGATGATAGAATAAGAGATTTAGTAAAAGAGTATTTAAATCAAAATAATTATCTTGTTTCGACCGCAAAAGACTCAAATGATGCTTTTGAAAAAACTAAAGTCATTAAATTTGATTTAATTGTATTAGATATAATGATGCCAGGTAAAACTGGATTAGAATTCACTCAAGAATATAAAAATAAAATTAATACACCAATTTTGTTATTAACAGCAAAAGGAGAGCCTTCTGAAAGAGTTAAGGGGTTAGAAGTTGGTGCAGATGATTACTTAACAAAACCATTTGAGCCAAAAGAATTAATTTTAAGAATAAATAATATTTTAAGTAAAACTAAAACTTTAGAAATCAAAAGAGAAATTGAATTCGGTAATATAAAAATAGATTTAAAAAAATTGTTTATTTATAAGAATGATGAAAGATTAAAAATCAATAATACAGAAAAGCTTATTTTAGAAAAAATGATAAACTCTCCTGGTAAAATTTTTAAAAGACAAGAAATTTCAAATTTAATAGATTTAAATAAAGAAAGATCAATTGATGTAATTGTCACTAGATTGAGAAAAAAAATTGAAGAAAGTCCAAAAACTCCAAAGTATCTTCAAACTATTAGAGGAGAAGGATATGTCCTTTGGATTGAGTAAATTTTTTAAAAATATCCTTCCAAAAAGATTATTTTATAGAGGATTACTAATTGTAGCTGTCCCCATAGTGATATTACAAATAACAATATCTTTAGTTTTTTTTGATAGTTTATGGATTAAAACAAATAAAGGATTAACTAAAGCCTTGGTAAGTGAAATAGTTACAATTATTGATATTTATAACAATGAAAGTGAATACAATAAAAAAATAGTCACGGATCTTTATAATAAGAATTTTAGCTTTTCTGTTAGATTTTTGGATAACGAAAAACTGCCTGATATTAAAGTTGAAAGATGGTTTAGTCCGATGGATAGAACCTTAAGAAGAGAACTTAAGCCTAAAATTGGTGAACATTGGTTTAATACTATTTCTTATAAAGAAGTTGTTGATCTTAGAATAAAGTTTAGAGATGGGGTTTTACAAATATTTTTTCCTAAGGATAGAATTCAAGCATCCTCAATAAGAATTTTTGCATTTTGGATAACAATCCCAGCAATTTTAATGATAGCTGTAGCTATGATTTTTTTAAAAAACCAAACAAGGCCAATAACTAAATTAGCGCAGGCTTCAGAAAGATTTGGTAGAGGTGAAAATATTAAAGAATTTAGACCTTCAGGGGCTTTAGAAATAAGAAAAGCAGGTTTTGAATTTGAAAAAATGCGAAAAAGAATATTGAGACATTTAAATCAAAGATCTGAAATGCTATCTGGTATTAGCCATGATTTAAGAACACCACTTACAAGAATAAAGCTACAGTTAGCTGTCATTAAAGATAAAGATTTAGCAAAAAAAATCTCAAAAGACGTTGATGAAATGGAAAAAATGCTTAATGAATATCTTCAATTTACAAGCACTGGAGCCACAGACAAAACTGAGACATTTGATATCTCAGAACTCATGAGTGAAATAATTAACAAATATAAAAATGATAATATTAATTTGAAATCCTCAAAAAAGATTTATTTCAATGGAAGAAGAACTTTAATCACAAGATGTATTAATAATTTATTGGATAATTCTATAAAATATGCAGAAAAAATATTTGTTAATATAGAAAAAAAAAATTCAAGTATTTTTTTATCAATTGATGACAATGGACCTGGAGTAGATAAATCAGAATTTCATAACATTACAAAACCATTTTATAAAATTGACAAGAGTAGATCTGAATCTAAATCAAGTGTTGGATTAGGATTATCTATATCATCAGATATTATAAAGTCTCATGGTGGAGATATAAAATTTAATAAATCCAAGTTAGGAGGATTGAAAGTAACTATTTCTTTACCTTACTAGTTTTTTTTCTCTTTGATTTCTCTTGTAATTTTTTTTCAAGATTGCTTATTCTCTTGTTTAAAACTTCAACTTCTTCTTTGCTTGCTAATTTCATTTTAAATACAATTTCGTCTCTTTTAGATTTCAAGATTGACATTACTTCATCTGAGACATCTTTATAATTAATCAGTCCTTGTTCAATTAATTTTGCAAATTTATCTAATACGAATCTTGATTTTGACATAATAATTATTTACTTAAATTATATTTAATAAACTATAATAAATTTTACAAATGTTTACTAATAATTTTGACCCAGTGGCTTTCGAGATATTCTCCTTAAGCATCAGGTGGTATTCACTAGCATACATTTTTGGGATTATTTTCGGTTGGGTATATTGTAAAAGAATACTTATTAAAGATGTAATGATTCTAAAATTATTTGAAGATTATATCTCATATTTGATTATAGGAATTATTGTTGGTGGAAGGTTAGGATATGTGATTTTTTACAATTTCTTTTATTTTCTGAACAATCCAATTGAAATTTTTATGATTTGGAATGGTGGAATGTCATTCCATGGTGGCCTAATTGGTGTAATAATTTCTAGCATTTTATTTTCTAAAAAAAAAAAGAAAAATGTTTTCATTTTTTTGGATTTAGTATCAATCACAGCGCCCATAGGAATTTTATTTGGAAGGATTTCAAACTTCATAAATGGAGAATTAGTCGGAAAAGTTACAAATTCTAGTTGGGGAGTTTTTTTTCCAAACTTTGATGACAAATTAAGACATCCTTCACAATTATATGAAGCATTTTTAGAAGGTATTGTATTATTTATTCTAATGAATTTAATTTTTTTTAATAAAAACTATAAAGTTGGAACTTGCTCTATCATGTTTTTAATACTTTATGGAATTTTTAGAATTGCCGCTGAATTTTTTAGAGAGCCAGATATTCAAATTGGATATTTAATTGGAAATGTATCTATGGGAATACTTTTAAGTGTGATAATGGTTTTAATTGGGTTTTTAATTTATTTTAAAAGAAATAATGAAACTAAATCTCAAAAAATTTAAAATTAGCATAGAAAGACCTATACCTGTTGACGATTTTATTGAAAAAATTCTTTATGAACCAAATGTAGGATATTACTCTAGTAAAGATCCATTTGGTAAAAATGGAGATTTTATAACCTCACCAACAATATCAAACCTATTCTCAGAAATTATAGCTATATGGTTGATTTCCACATGGGAGAAAATGGGCAAACCTAAAATATTTAATTTTGTAGAACTTGGACCTGGAGATGGTAGCTTAACTAAAGTTATAATTAATACTCTTAAAAAATTTCCTGAGTTAAATGAATCTATAAATATTTACTTGTATGAAAAAAGTGCATATTTAAAAAAATTGCAAAAGAAAAATATAAATAAAGAAAATATAAAATGGATTAAAAACTATAATTCAATTAAAAAGGGACCAGTTATTTTTTTTGGAAACGAATTTTTTGATGCAATTCCAATTAAACAGTTTTCTAGTATAAACAATGAGTTGTATGAAAAATGCTACTCAATTAAAAATAAGGTTGGTATTGTTGAAAAGCTTGCAAAAAGTAACAAAAAAGACATTGCTCAGATAAATTCATTTGAGACGTTAAAAAAACTTAAATTTATTGAATACCCTAAAAGAGGATTTTTGGAGTTAAATCCGATTATTAAAAAAATTTCTAAACTCTCTGGGGGTATTTTACTTATAGATTACGGCTATTTTAATGGTAATAACTCAAGTACCATCCAGGCTGTAATGCAAAATAAAAAAATTTCGGCTAAAAAAATGTTAAGAAATCTTGGTAAAGCAGATATAACCTCACTTGTAAATTTTAATTTATTAAAAGAGTATTTCTTTAAAAATAATCTAAAAGTTAAAAAAGTAGTTACTCAAAAGTTTTTTTTAGAAAGAATGGGTATAAATAATAGAGCACAAATTTTAGAAAAAAAAATGACTAATAAACAAAAAAAATATATGTCTTACACTTTAAATCGGCTTCTTGATGAAGAACAAATGGGTAGTCTTTTTAAAGTGATTTTTGGATATAAAAATATAAATAATAACTTATTTGGTTTTGATTAATGTTAAAGTCAAAAGAACTTGTAAAATTTAAGAATATTAAACATGGTTTTTTTGATCGGCAGGGTGGTGTTTCAAAAGGAAATTATAAAAGTTTAAATTGTGGACCTGGATCTAAAGACAGGATTAAAGATGTAAGAAAAAATATAGAAAAAGTTTGTAAAAAAATTGGTTGTAATAAAAATAACCTCATATTATTAGATCAAATTCATAGTAATATTGTTCATATTGTAAATAAAACACCGACCAAAAAACTCAAAGGAGACTCATTAATCACAAGTAAAAAAGGTATTGCCTTAGGAATTCTAACAGCTGATTGTGCACCTGTTTTTGTATATGATCCTGTTAATCATTTAATTAGTGCAATTCATGCTGGATGGAAAGGAGCATATAAAAAAATAATAACCAATACTTTAAAAAAACTTGCATCAGAAGGTAGTAATTTTAATGACTTAATTGCTATAATTGGTCCCTGTATAGATATAAAAAACTATGAAGTAAAAAATGATTTTTTTAATAAATTTATTAAACAAAAGAAGTATAACAAAAAGTTTTTTAACGCAAAAAATAACAAATTATATTTTAGTTTAAACAACTACATAAGAGATGAGTTTTTAAAATTGGGTGTTAAAAACATTGAAATTATCAAAAAAGATACCTATTTATTTAGCAACAACCTTTTCAGTGCAAGACGATCAATAAAAAATAAATTACAAGATTATGGTAGAAATATTTCAGTAATTATGATTAAATAGGAATATCCTCATAAAATGAAAATTCTTACAGGAAATAGCAACAAGCAGCTTAGTAATAAAATATCAAAAAATCTTAAGAATAAATTAGTTAATACTAGTATAAGGAAATTTGCAGATGGTGAAATTTATATTGAGATTAATGAAAATATAAGAGGAAATAGTATTTTTATAATTCAATCTATATCCTCACCGGCTAATGACAACTTAATGGAATTACTTCTTTGTATAGATGCGCTTAAGAGATCTTCTGCAAAAAATATTACAACAGTAATACCTTATTTTGGGTATGCAAGACAGGATCGTAAAGTTGTACCAAGAACATCTATATCTGCAAAATTAGTTTCAAATCTAATAACAAACGCTGGAGCTGACAGAGTAGTAACAGTAGATTTGCATGCTGGTCAAATTCAAGGTTTTTTTGATATTCCAGTAGACAACTTATTTGCCACTCCAATTTTCACAAAACATATTAAAAGAAAGGTTAAAAGCAGAAATATTATATGTGTTGCGCCTGATGTTGGGGGAGTTGAAAGAGCAAGAGCCTTAGGAAAAAAATTAGATGTTGGATTGGCAATAGTTGATAAAAGGAGACCTAGCCCTGGCAAATCGCAAGTAATGAATGTTATTGGAAATGTCAAAAATAAAGTCTGTATTTTAACAGACGATATAATTGATTCCGGGGGAACTATCGTGAATGCAGCAGATGCTTTATTGAAAAGAGGTGCAAAAGAAGTTCATGTATATGCAACTCATGGAGTTTTTAGCGGTGAAGCAGTAAAAAAAATAAAGAATTCAAAAATAAAAAATCTAGTTATTACAGATAGTATAGATAGTTCAGATAAATTAAAAAAAGTAAGAAATATTGAAGTATTATCAATAGCTACATTGCTAGCAGAGGCTATTAAAAGGATTTCTAATTCAACATCAGTTTCAGATCTATTTAAATAAACCTTGTAAAATTAGAAAACTTCGGTTAAAAACCAGCTTTTTATGAGTACAATACAAGCATTAACAAGAGACACTAAAACTAAAGGCCAAGTGAACGACCTAAGAAACAAAGGAGATGTTCCAGGCATAGTTTATGGCGGAGAAGAGCCAAATGAAAAAATTTCAATTACAAATAAAGAGCTAAAGAGTTTAATAAATAAAGAAAATTATTTATCTAACGTAATTTCTATTAGTTTAGATGGCAAAGAACAAAAAGTTTTAACAAGAAGTATTACTTTTGACACAGTTACTGATGAACCGATTCATTTTGATTTAATGAGAATTGTTAAAGGTGGAAAAATTATTTTAGAAATACCTGTTAAATTTATAAACAATGAATTGTCCCCAGGACTTAAACGCGGTGGAGTGTTAAATATTGTAAGGCGTCAAGTAGAACTAAGATGTCCTGCAGAAAATATTCCTAATGAACTTGTTGTTGACTTAGAAGGTTTAGAAATTGGTACAAGTATAAAAATTTCTTCAATTAAGCTACCTGAAAACGTTACTCCTACGATACAAGGAAGAGACTTCGTAATAGCTACTGTTGCAGCACCAACGGTAGTTAAAGAACCAGAAAAACCAGCAGAGGCAGCTGAGGGTGAGGTAGCAGAAGGAGCAGAGGCGTCTGCAGAAAGTGGCGATAAAACTTCAACTGACTCTGAAAAGGCTGATGCTGATAAAACTAAAGAAGAAGATAAATCTCCATCAGATAAAAAATAATAAATAGTGAAATTTTTTTTCCAAATTTAATTTGATATGTTATTGCTTGTTGGTTTAGGAAATCCCACTCCTAATAGTCAAAATAATAGACATAACATTGGTTTTAAGATTGTGGATGCAATTAACCAAAAATTTGGATTATCTAAGCAAAAACCAAAATTTAAGGGATTACTAACTACTGGAAATATTGGTGATAAGAAAATATATGCAATTAAACCTCTTACATTCATGAATAATTCTGGAATTTGTATAAGAGAACTACTTGAATACTTTAAGATAGATGCAGAAGATGTAATTGTGTTTCATGACGACTTAGATATTGAATTTGGAAAAATTAAAGCGAAATTTGGTGGATCAAGTGCAGGTCACAATGGTATTGCTTCGATTGATAAGTTTATTGGTAAAGAATATTCAAGAGTTCGTATTGGTATAGGGAAGCCAGAAAAAAAAATATCTGTTTCTGACTATGTGCTAAATGACTTTAATGAGGATGAACAAGTTCATTTGGACTCGATTACAAGTAATATAATTGAATCTATAACTATCTTGATTGATAAAAAATTAGACTTATTTTCTAGCACTGTTAACAACAATTAAATGGGTTTTAAGTGTGGAATCGTTGGATTGCCAAATGTTGGTAAGTCTACTTTATTTAACGCTTTAACAAACTCTAATAAAGCACAAGCAGAAAATTTTCCCTTTTGCACAATTGATCCAAATATTGGCATTGTAGCAGTTCCGGATGAAAGACTTGATAAACTAGCTGAAATTTCGATTTCAAAAAAAAAAATTAATACTACAATCTCATTTGTTGATATCGCGGGTCTTGTTAAAGGAGCCTCTAAAGGAGAAGGATTAGGTAATAAATTCTTATCTCATATAAGAGAAGTTGATGCCATTATTCATATGATCAGATGTTTTGACTCGGATGATATTCAAAATGTTAACCCAACCGTTGATCCTGTCAGAGATTTGGAGATTATAGAAACCGAAATGAAGTTAGCTGATTTAGAGTCAATTCAAAAGAGGCTTGATAAGAAGAATAAAAA
This sequence comes from uncultured Pelagibacteraceae bacterium, assembly GCA_902604795.1. GTDB lineage: Bacteria > Pseudomonadota > Alphaproteobacteria > Pelagibacterales > Pelagibacteraceae > Pelagibacter. The sequence continues at coordinate 66,129 of CACKZV010000003.1, forward strand.
AAATGTTAACATTGAAGAGCTTAAATTACTTCAGACAGCCCAAAAGATAATCGATGAGGATGGAGATTTAACACTGATCACAAATGAATTTGATGAAAAACTTTTAAAAAGTAGTGGACTTCTTAGTACTAAACCAAAACTATATGTATGCAATGTAGACGAAGAGAGTATTAAATCAGGCAACAAATATACAGATGACTTTATGAAAAAATTTGGTGAAAAAAATACATTGGTGATTTCTGCAGATATAGAAAATCAAATAAATCAATTAGAGGATGAAAATGAAAAAAAAAATTATATGAAAATGATCAATATGTCAGAGACGGGACTTAATACATTAATAAGAAAAGGATATGAACTTCTATCCTTACAAACTTTTTTTACATCTGGACCAGAGGAGACTAGAGCTTGGACTATTACAAAAGAATCAACTGCTCCAAATGCTGCGGGAGAAATTCATTCTGACTTTGAAAAAGGATTTATAAGAGCTGAAACAATTTCTTACGAAGATTTTTTAAATAATCAAGGGTGGTTAAAATCTAAAGAAGCTGGAAAAATGAGATTGGAAGGTAAAGAATATATTGTTAAAGACGGAGATATTTTAAACTTTCGTTTCAATACGTGACCAGATTTTTTTCATACTGAAATAAACTAAAACTGTTAAAACAGATAAATATATTATTACTCTAAAACCTAGTTTGTGTCTTGTTTCTAAGTGAGGCTCTGCAGTCCATTGCAAAAAAGTTGTAACATCTTTAGCCATTTGATCTACTGTTGCTTTTGTTCCATCAGCGTACTCTACAATGTCATCATCTAAGGGAGATGACATTTTTATTTTGTTACCATACATATATTTGTTGTAATAAACACCGTCATCAAGTTCCATACCTACTGGTGGCTCATCATAGCCCATTAAGACTGAATAAATATAATTTGCCCCACCTTTTCTAGCTTTTACAAGAACTGACATATCTGGAGGATATGCTCCACCATTTGCTGCAATTGCTTCTTGAACATTTGCATAAGGCATTACAAATTTATCTGATAATTTTGCTGGTCTTTCAAACATTTCTCCATCACTATTTGGTCCATCTGTTACTTCAAAATTTGAAGCAATTGCTTTGGCTTCAAGCTCTGTAAATTCTGGTCCACCTTTTTCTGCAAGGTTTCTATAACTTAAATGTTTAAGTGAATGGCATGAAGCACAAACTTCTGTATAAACTTGATATCCTCTTTGGAGGGAAGCTCTATCAAATTTTCCAAAGAAGCTTTTAAAAGACCAATCAACTTTTAATAATTCTTGCTGTTCACCAGCTGCATATGCTCTTGATAAAATTAATGATGAAATTATAACAAATAAGAAAGTTAATTTTAAAAAGATTTTCACAGTTTCTCTTTAAAATCTGAATTATTTCTAGCCATCGCCATATCAGCAGATCCACCTAAAACAGGCTCAGTTATACTTAGGGGTAATGGGGTAGTTTTTTCCTTCATACCAAGGAAAGGTAAAATTATTAAAAAATGTGCAAAATAATAGGCTGTTGCCACTCTTGCAATTAATAAATATAAGCCTTCTGCTGGCATTGCTCCCACGTAACCTAGAATTAATACATCGGCAACTAAAAACCAATAGAATTGCTTGTATATAGGTCTAAATACTGTTGATCTAACTTTGGAGGTATCTAGCCAAGGTAAAATTACAAGAACAAATATTGCAGCAAACATTGCTATTACTCCAAGTAGTTTATCAGGAACTGATCTTAAGATTGCATAAAATGGTAACAAGTACCATTCAGGTACAATGTGAGCAGGTGTGACTAGTGGGTTTGCTTCTATGTAATTATCTGCATGTCCTAAAATATTTGGTGAAAAGAATACAAAGAATGCAAAAATTAATAAAAATATCAAAAGTGCAAATGCATCTTTGATTACTATATACGGATGAAAAGGAACTGTGTCTTTAGATGGTTTTTTTATATCTATTCCAATAGGGTTATTGTTTCCAGGAACATGTAGTGCCCAAATATGAAGAACAACTAATCCTAAGATTAAAAAAGGAAACAAATAGTGTAAACTAAAAAATCTTGTTAAAGTAGGGTTGTCAACTGAATAACCTCCCCAGAGCCAATTCGTGATACTCTCACCTATTAAAGGAATAGCACTAAATAAGTTAGTAATTACTGTTGCACCCCAAAAACTCATTTGTCCCCAAGGAAGAACGTATCCCATAAATGCAGTTGCCATCATAAGAAAATAAATCAACATTCCTATAATCCAAATGACTTCTCTTGGTGATTTGTATGAGCCGTAATACAAAGATCTAAAAATGTGAATGTAAACAGCCAAGAAAAACATAGATGCACCGTTAGCATGTACATATCTTATTAACCAACCGTAATTTACATCTCTCATAATGTGTTCTACGCTTTGAAAAGCTAAGTCAGCATGCGCTACGTAATGCATACCCAAAACAATACCTGTAATTATTTGAGTGATTAAGCAAAAAGTAAGAATTCCTCCAAAAGTCCACCAGTAATTTAAGTTTTTAGGAGTTGGATAATCTGTTAAATGGTTTGCAAGTGTTAGTAATGGAAGTCTATCATTAAACCATTTTCCAACTTTTGATTTAGGTGTATATTCGTGATCACTCATAAAATTTTTTATCCAATCTTTATAGTATTGCTATTTACAAATTCATATTTTGGCACTTCCATGTTAGTTGGTGCTGGCCCTTTTCTAATTCTTCCAGATGTATCGTAATGTGAACCATGACATGGACAAAACCATGCACCATAGTCCCCTTTATCAGTCAAAGGTACACATCCAAGGTGAGTGCATACTCCTAACATTACAAGCCACTCAGGGTTTTTTGCTCTGTCTTCATCTTTTTCTGGATGTTTCAATTCACTTAAATCAACAGCTCTTGCACTGTCGATTTCCTCTTTAGTTCTTCTTTTAATAAAAACTGGTTTACCTCTCCACAAAACGGTTATTGATTGACCAGGTTCTACTGCGCTTATATCAACTTCTGTACTTGCTAATGCCTTTACTGAAGCATCTGGGTTCATTTGATCAACTAATGGCCAAACAACCGCCCCTACACCGACTGCACCTGCTGCAGTTGTTGCGGTCACTATAAAATCTCGTCTATTTGGCTTCTTTTTTTCTGAGTCTGACATTTATTATTTTAATTTTTTCTTAATATATGATTTCATATATGAAGAAAAACGTTATTTTTCCATGGTAACAATGACACACAAAAAACTTAATCGATGCCTAAAATAGCACTTTACGAGCCTGATATACCACAAAATACGGCTGCAATAGCTCGAACTTGTTCTTGCCTTGGGGCTGTTCTTGAGATTATAGAACCTTGTGGATTTTTACTGAATGACAAACGCTTTAAAAGAGTTGTGATGGACTATATGGATAAGAAAATGATGAAGATTTACAAAAGTTCAGATGAATTTTTTGAAGCAAAAAAAAATGACAGAGTAGTTTTGATGACTACTAAGGCCAGTAAAATTTATACTGAATTTAAATTTAGAAGCAACGACACCTTACTCTTTGGAAGAGAAAGTGCCGGTGTTCCAGATGAGGTTCATAAAAGACTGGAGAATAGGATAAAAATACCAATGATTGAAAAAAAAAGATCCTTGAACCTGGCATCTTCAGTTGCAATAGTATTGTCAGAAAATATAAGACAATCAAATATCTATGGATCAAACGATTAAAAAAAAACTAGCTCGAAATTGGTTTAAGACTTTGCAAGAAGTAATTTGTCAGGAAATTGAAGAATTAGAAGCCAAAAAAAATATCTTCAAAATTAAAAATTGGGAAAGAGGTAAAAATTCAAATGAAGGTGGGGGCCAATTTAGAATTTTAGAAAATGGAAAAATTTTTGAAAAAGTAGGTGTAAATTTTTCAGAAGTGTATGGAAAATTTTCAAAAGAATTTAGAAACAGAATCCCTGGGGGAGATAAAAATCCAAACTTTTGGGCAGCGGGTATATCAGTAGTAATGCATATGAAAAACCCTCATGTTCCTGCTATGCATTTTAATACTAGATATATTTATACATCTCATGGATGGTTTGGTGGAGGGATGGATGTTACACCTTGCCTGAAAGATAAAAGATTAGAAAAATGGTTTCATAATGAATTAAAGAAATCTTGTGACAAACATAATAAAAATTTTTATAAAAAATATAAAAAATGGTGTGATGAATATTTTTATTTGCCACACAGGAAAGAACCAAGAGGTATAGGGGGAATTTTTTTTGATTATAAAAAAGAAAATTGGGAAAAAGATTTTAATTTTGTAAGAGAGGTAGGAATAAGTTTTAAAAATATTTTTAGAGAAATAATACTGAAAAAATATAAAAAAAAATGGTCAAATAAACAAAGAGAAATTCAATTAGAAAAAAGAGGTCGATATGTTGAATTTAACTTACTTTATGATAGAGGTACAAAGTTTGGTTTACAAACGAACGGTAATGTTGAAGCTATTTTAATGTCATTACCACCTGTTGCAAAATGGAAATAAATTATGGAAAAAGAACCAATCACAGTTAGAGGTTTAGAAAAATTAAAAGAAGAATTAATTTTCTTAAAAGAGAAAAAAAGACCAGAGATAGTTGCAGCTATAGCGGAAGCAAGGTCACATGGGGACCTTAAAGAAAATGCCGAATATCATGCTGCAAAAGAACAACAATCTCACAATGAGGGAAGAGTTCAAGAAGTTGAGGATATAATTGCTAGAGCAAATGTAATTGATGTTTCTAAATTAGATAATGATGGAAAAGTTATATTTGGTTCAACAATAATGCTACAAAATTTAGATACTGAAGAAAGTTTGAAATATAAAATTGTTGGAAAAGATGAGGCAGATTTAAAAGAAAAACTAATATATTTTAAATCGCCAATTGGTATGGGTCTGATTGGTAAAAATAAGGGTGATTTAGTTGAAATTAAAACTCCTGCAGGTGTCAAAAATTTTGAAATAAAAGACGTTAAATATATTTAATTATTTAATACGTTATCAATTTCTTTATTACTTAATTTAAAGCTGTTATTTAACCACAAATCCTCGAGTAATCTAATTTTTTGTCCAAATTCTTTACCTTCTTTTAAATTGTATTTTTCAAGTAAATCCTGTGCTTTTAACGGAAAAATAGGTTTTTCAAATTGTTCGAAATATTTTTTTAATTGAATTAGTTTTTTTGGTACTGTTTTAGAGTTAAAAATTTTCAAATCTATTAAATCGATAACGTAAGATTTACTATTAAAATAAAAAATTCTTTGAAGATTTTTTTTATTGAAATAGTCTTTTTCAGAGAATAATTCATAATTCTCAATAAGAAACTTTATTCTTTTTTTATCTTCATTTGATAAATTATACTTAAATAAAAAATAATTTGCATTATCAGTTTCATCTATAATTAAGTAGGAAATCAAAAAAATAAATGTTTTGTTTTTAAATATATTTTTTGAGTAGTCATTGATTTTTTCTAAATTATTAAGATTAACAAGCTGAGGAAAAATTGTTGTTAATATTTCTAATGAAAAAGAATCTTTTGATAATTGTAAAAAATTTTTAGATAAAATAATTTTCTTTAATTCGCTCATTAATCTTTCTTTTGAAAGATTGGCTACACCTGCAATGTTTTGCTTAATTGATTTTTTTACTGATGAATTATGGGGGTGATTACTATAATTTATAAAGAATCTCAAATATCTTAAAATTCTTAAATAATCTTCTTGAATTCTATTATCTGCATTACCAATAAAAATTACCTTTCCCTCTTCTATATCTTTGGCACCTCCATTTGGATCAAACAAATTACCATCTTTATCAGCATAAATAGAATTAATGGTAAAATCTCTTCTTGATGAATCCTTTAACCAGTCTGTTGTATATCTAACGATTGCATGTCTTCCATCGGTATCAACATCTTCTCTTAATGATGTGATCTCAAAATTTTTTTGTCCTATATTTGCAGTAATAGTTCCATGTTTTATGCCAGTTTCAAAGAATTTAATGTTTTTTGATTGCAAACATTCTTTAACTTGGTTTGGATTTAAATTTACAGCTAAATCAATATCATCCACATCTTCTTGATTTAAAATTTTTCTAACACATCCACCTACATATCTAAGTTCACTTGTATTATTAAAATTTGATATGGCTTCAAAAAGTTTTGAAACTTCAGTGTTATTGTATATGCTTAAAAAAGAGCTATCTTTCGGTGTAAGTTTTCTGTTTGTTTTAAATATTTTTCTAAAAAAATTGTACATAAATGGCTGGGGTGCTAGGATTCGAACCTAGGATGGCGGTACCAAAAACCGCTGCCTTACCACTTGGCTACACCCCAAAATTAATTTCATATATCACAAAAAAAAAGCTTTATATAGTTTTTGATAAATTACACCAATAGTTTTTATAATTTTTTCTTAATAATTTCTTTGCATTTAGTGCGGCTTTTTTGGACTTAAAATACCCAACGATTGTTGAACCAGATCCTGTCATTCTTACATATGAATTTTTATCAATATTTAAAAAATAATCTCTAAGCTTCTGAAGTCTAGGATATTTTTTTGTAGATATGATTTCTAAATCATTTTTTAACTTTGATATTAAATTAAAGTCAATATTTTTTGACCTCATTTTTGATAATTGTGGTTTTGAGTAATGTCTAACTCGCTTAAAAATACTTTTTGTAGAACAGCCAAAATTTGGCTTAACCATTAAAACGAACATTTTTAAATTTTTTTTAATTTTTGTAGTCTTTTTTTTGTAAGAAATAATTAAATTTTTTTGATCAATACCCATGATTACATCTGACCCTATTTTTGAACATAAATTATATTTCTCCTTTAATGATAAATTAATTTTATTTTTTTTTTCAAAGTAATTTATTAAAGAAGCCGCATTCATTGAGCCCCCACCAAGTCCAGCTTCTTGAGGAATATTTTTTTTAATTAAAATTGAATATTTATAATTTTTTAATTTTTTTTTTTTATCCAGAATATTTAGCAAATGACTAACGGTATTTACTTTTGGGATTTTATTAGAGAAACGTCCTGAAAATTTTACTATATGATTTTTATTATTTGTTCTTTTTATTAAAATTTGATCATGTAACTCGACAAAAGCAACAAGAGTTTCTAAATCATGAAGTTTTGATTTTTGTTTTCTAAGCACGTTGAGAGATAAATTAACTTTTGCATGTGATTTAATCTTTTCAAATCTCATTAATTATGATTTTTCTAAACCCTCTAATAATTTAGATTTTATTTTTGATTTCATTTTATCTTCTGTTTCTTCAAGCTCTAGAACAGCCCGCCAATAATAGTTTGCTTGTAGTTTTTTATTTAGTCTCCAAAGAACATCGCCATAATGATCGTTAACAATTGGATCATCTGGCATAAGCTGCAAAGCTCTTTTTAAATATTTTTCAGCATTAATATAATCACCAATCAAATAATATCCCCAACCAACAGAATCTGTTATATAAGGATCATCTTCTTTTTGTTTGTAGGCTGACTGTATCATTTCTATTGCTTCATCTATTTTGTGGTTTCTTTCTAGCCAACTATAAGCAAGGTAATTCATAGTATATGGTTCATTTGGATATATTTTTAAACTCTCTAACATATCTTTGTCCGCTTTTTCATAATTTCCCATCCTTTCATAGCTGCTACCTCTTCTGTATAGAATCCTTGAAAGTGCATAAGAATTTTTTTCAACTTTTTTCATTAATTCAGTGTAATATTTGATAGCGATTTCATAATTTTCAAAACCTTTGTTAATATTCGCATAGTCATAAAGGATTTTTAAAGTTGGAGACTTTATAGATTTGAAATGCTTCTTAATATAAATTGCAGCTTCTTCTTCTGAATTATCTTCAGATAGTATTCTCCCAATCTTTTTTGTTTTATACCAAAAGTATAATTTATCTTTTTTTTTGAAATCTTCTAAAATTTTATTTGCTTGGTAATTATTCTTATTTAAGTAATAATTTTCAGCAAGCAAGGTCTGATTAAAATAAAATTCAGGATTTAAGTATTCTGATATTCTTAAATAAAAATTTGACTGATCAAAAATATTTTGAGTAGAAAATAAATTAGATACCAAATAAAAGATCTCAGCCAAAATATCATTTTCGTTTTTACAAGAGAAATGAGTTTTAAATTTTTTATAATCTTCATTATCGATCCAATCTTTTATTTGATGTAATAATATACTATCTCCTAAAGGTTCAATTCTTTTAGATACTTCATTAACTTTTTGAAGTTCTTTATTCTCAATCAGATTTGCAAAATAAAAAAACATATATCTCGAATAATCTCCATCAGAACTATTTAATAACCTTTCAAAATATGAATTTGTTTTTTGTGAATTTAAAAAACAATTCTGAAAAGCAGTTGAAATTAAACTTAATGATCCATATTTATTATCTTCAATTGCCTCTTTTTTAAGAAACAGATAATTAAAATCTTTCAAAATTTTGTAAATTACGTATTCGTAAGTTCCATCATCTTTGTCCATTTGAAATTCTTTGATTCTTTTATTGGCTTGTTTAAAATCTTTTTTCTTAAAGCTATCAACTAAAAGGAGAAGGTTAAGTTCAAAGGTATTTGAGTTAATATCATTTTTTGAAATTTTTATTTGGTCTATTCCTTTTTTAACTTGTCCATTTAAAACTAGTGAAAATACATACTTTTTTAAAAAATTATCATGTTTTTGAATAAGAAATTTAGATGAATTAAAATAATCAAGTGCAGCCGCATTTTTTTGATTACCTGATGAAACTAAAGCAGAAAAATAATTAGAGAGATACTTTTGATTGAATTTATTATTCTCAGAATTACTTGAATATGTGCTGGTTTGCAGTGCTAAAAATGATAAAATTACTAATATAAATTTCATATTTAAACTTATGACTTTAAATCTCAAAAATCAAAATGACATATTAAACCCTGAAAATCTTAACTCAAATGAAATTGAATATATATTTAATGATAAGCCAATTAACAGACTAAAAACTAAACCACAGCTAGAAGATAAAAAAAAACTTCTTTTAAAATTAAAGAATGAAATCGAAAATATAGATAACTGTGAACTGAAAAATAACGCTACACAACTAGTATTTGCTGATGGGAACAGCGAAAGTAAAATTATGGTAATCGGTGAAGGTCCAGGCCAAAAAGAAGACGAGCAAGGGAAGCCATTTGTGGGAGACGCTGGGCTATTATTGAATAAAATGTTAGCGGCTATTCAAATAAAAAGAAATAATATTTATATAACTAATGTAGTTAACTATCGACCGCCAAACAACAGGAAGCCTGAGCCTTCAGAAGTTAATAGATACTCAAATTTTCTTAGAAAACATATTTCGATTATTGATCCTAAAATTTTAATTCTGATGGGTAGTACTGCAATGGAGTCACTTTTTGGATCTAAAATAAAAATTTCAAAAGAAAGAGGTGTTTGGAAAGATTTAATCATTCATAATAAAACATACTTGACAATGATCACATTTCACCCAGCATATTTATTAAGGCAAGCTGAACAAAAAAAATATTCTTGGGCTGATTTAAAACAAATCAGGAAGAAAATTGATGAATTAAGAATATCAGTCTAAATTTAAGATGATAGAAATACATAAAAAATATATTAATTGGTGGAGAGAAAAACTTAATCTTTCAAATTATGGATTATTGTGGATTACTTTTATTAAAGGTTTGATTGTTGGAGTACTTTTATATCATTTTTTTATTACATAATGAGAAAAATTATTGCTGGAGTTGATGAGGTTGGTAGAGGAAGTTTAATTGGTCCAGTGTATGCTGCAGCTGTTATTCTTAAAAAAAATATTAAAAAGAAAGAGATCAAAGATTCAAAGAAGTTAACTAAGATTGATAGAGAAAAATTAGCAAAATATATTAAAAAAAATTCTACTTGGGCAATAGGATCTGCCTCAGTTAAGGAAATAGAAAAACTAAATATTTTAAATGCTAGTTTATTAGCTATGAAGAGAGCTGTAAAAAAACTAAAAGTTAAACCAAATTTAGTACTTATTGACGGAAATAAATCACCAGAATTAAGAAATTATCTTATTAAAACAATAATTAAAGGAGACCAAAAAATTAAAGAAATATCAGCAGCATCAATAATTGCAAAAGTTTCAAGGGATAAACTGATGTTCAAAATGTCAGAAAGTTTTAAAAAATATAAATGGGATTTAAATGCAGGTTATGGAACTAGAGATCACATTAATGCTATTAGAAAATATGGAGTAACTAGATTTCATCGAAAAACATTCAACCCTATACACAACATATTGAGTCACAAAAAAAAATAGTAACAAGTAGACTCAAAATAATTCAATCTCAGGTTGACGAAGACTCTACTCTGGAGTCTAATTAATAATTAAAAAATGAGTAATCAAACTTTAAAAAACAAAATTATTAATGGAGATAGTTTAAAGGAATTAAAAAAAATTCCTGATGAAACTTTTGAACTTATTTTTGCTGATCCCCCCTACAACCTTCAATTAAAAAAAGAATTGAGTAGACCAGATGCATCTAAAGTGGATGCTGTAGATGATAAATGGGATCAATTTGAAAGTTTTAAAAGTTATGATGAATTTACTTTTAATTGGTTAAAAGAATGTAAGAGAATTTTAAAAAAAAATGGATCAATTTGGGTAATAGGTAGCTACCACAATATTTTTAGAGTGGGTGCTACAATTCAAGATTTAGGTTTTTGGGTACTAAACGATGTAATTTGGAATAAAAATAATCCTATGCCAAATTTTAGGGGCACAAGGTTTACTAACGCACATGAAACACTTATTTGGGCATCAAAAAGTGAGGGGTCAAAATACACTTTCAATTATCAATCATTGAAATGCTTGAATGATGACCTCCAAATGAGATCTACATGGAACCTTCCAATCTGTAATGGCAAAGAAAGATTAAAAAATAACGGAAAAAAAGTCCATTCTACTCAAAAACCAGAAGCGTTGCTTCATAGAATAATATTAGCCTCATCAAATAAAAATGATTTTATTTTAGATCCATTTTTAGGATCAGGTACTACAGCTGTTGTTTCTAAAAAATTAGGTAGAAATTATTATGGAATTGAAAAGGAAAAAAATTATTTTGATGCTACGAAAAAAAGATTAAAAAATACAGATATTATTAAAGATGAATATCTAGATACACTTCAAAATAATAGATCTAAAATAAGAATTCCTTTTGGATCATTAGTTGAAATAGGCTTAATTAAACCTGGAACAGAAATTTATGATCAAAAGAAAAAAGTAAATGCTAAAATTATGGTGGATGGAAGTATAAAATATCAACAATCAGAGGGTTCAATTCACAAAGTTGCTGCAAAAATTATTGGTGCTGAGAGCTGTAACGGATGGACTTTTTGGCATTATAAATCTGGAAAATCTTTAAAACCAATTGATAATTTGAGACAAAGATTAAGGCCTACAAATTAAGCTCTGTAAATTTTTCCCAAGTAACTTTCAAGAAATGTTTCATTTTTTGAAAGATATTTCAAAATTTTATTTCTAATAAAAATACTAATGGGATTTGATAAGTGAAATGAAAAATGGTTTAACTTTGATTTATTATTTATAGAAGAAATACTACGAATCCTTTCTTGATAGAATTCATTTGTACCACTCGAAATACTTTTTAATATATCGTTTGCAGTTTCAATGCTTTGGGAAGCTCCTTGAGCAAATGATGGGGGGAAAGTGAATAAAGCATCGCCTGACAAAAATATATTTTTTTTATATAGAGTTGGAAAACCGGTGCTAACGTAAACAGGAAATGATTTCAATTCACTTAAATTTTCTAGGTTTATTTGGGATGTTTTTTGCAAACTAGATACTAAAGATGCTAAAAATTCCTCGGATTTGAATAAATCATAATTTTTTAATTCATCTGATGATAATTTTTTTTTTATTATAGCTACAAAATTGTATTCATTATTTTGATTTACAGGATAGATCACATAGTGACTATTTGACCCCATATATATTGAAATATCACTGTCGAAATCACCTTTTAATTTACCTCGCAGCGCAACATTAAGATTATATTTTGGATATATGCTTTCATTAAAAATTAGTGACCTCGTATTTGAAAAAATACCGTCCGAAATAATTAAATAATCGAATTCTTCATTTTTATTATCTCCAAAAGAAATTCTGATGCCATTAGAATTATCTACTTTTGTTATATTTGAATTAAAATTTATTTTTTCTTGTGGGGTGTTTTGAAATAAGAATTTTAATAATGTTGATCTTTTTAAAGTAGTGTATCTATTAGAATAATCATTAAATTGTGTAAGGTCTATATCGCATATTTTTTTTGAGTTATTTGCTTGTATGAAATTCACTTTTGAGGGAAAACTGACCTCAGATGCAGATATATTTTTAAATCCAATGCTATTTAATAATTTTATACTGTTTACTGATAATTGAATTCCATAACCTTCAAGAAAATTAAAATTATCTTTTTTCTCAAATATTTTATATTCAAAATCTTTTTGATTATTTAAAAGATTTGCAAAATATAAGCCCGATATCCCTCCACCAATAATCGCAATTTTTTTCATTAATTTATTTGATACTATTAAGTATTTTCTTTGTAAACGAAGGTAAAGTCCAATTGCTTAAATCTTTAACATTAATAAAAAATCCATCGCTCTTTTCTGGTAAATTATTTTTCATATTAATTGCAATTCTCATATCCATATTTGACATTTTTATATTTATTCTTTTTCCTAAATGATTTTTAAATTTTATCTTAGGTATCTCATTCATGGGAAATATAGGCATATCTTTTAAAAAATTAAATTTTCTGTTTTTCAAAAGATAGTAATTATTCTTTTTATTTTGAAAAATATTTGCTTCAAAATACTTTTGTTTATTAAATTTATTTATTTTAATTATTTCAAAGTCATTTTTTTTAAAGGATTTACAATTTCTTGAGATGGGACATTGATAACAAAGTGGGTTGGATGGTTTACAAATTAATGCACCTATTTCCATTATGGCTTGAGCATAATCACTAGCTCTAGTTGTTTCTCCAAAAAAAATTTTTTTTTGATGTAAATTTTCTTTATAAACTTCTTTTTCTTTTTTTAAATAAAATACTCTTTTTAAAATTCTTTCAACATTTCCATCTAAAGGAATTATTTTTTTATTGAATGCAATTGCCATAATTGCTTTAGATGTATAATCCCCTATTCCAGGTAATGATTTTAAATCATACTCATTTTTTGGAAGCTGGCCCTTAAATTCATTTATAATTTGTTTTGCTGATTTTTTAAGATTTCTGGCTCTTGAATAATACCCTAATCCCTCCCAACATTTCATCAATTTAGCATCTCTAACTCTTGATAAACTTTTTAAATCTGGGATTTTAGAAATAAAATTTTCAAAATATGGTATTACAGTCTTCACTTGTGTTTGCTGTAACATAAATTCACTGACTAGCGTAAAATATTCTTTTTGAATTCTAGAGACTTTTTTTCGCCAAGGAAGATCTCTTTTATTATTATCGTACCAATTCAAAATTTTATTTGGTATGTTTTGACTTGTCATATGAATTTTAAATATAATACTAAGCAGAGAACTAAATCTGTTCAAGGACTAAGATCTTTTAAAGATACTTTGCCCCAAGAAGCCAAAAGGATATTGAATAAAAAGGGTCAAATTTATTCAAATACTTTGGATAATTGGAAATTTCTTGTTGGCAAAGATTTATTTAATGTATCCTACCCAAGATCATATAAAAATTCTAAATTAAATGGGAGCTGTTTAAATATAATGGTAAAAAGAGGAAATGAAGTAGATTTAGAATACTCTAAGAAAGAAATAATAAAAAAAATTAATATATTTTTTGGCTATAATGTAGTCGATGATATTAAATTAAAAACTTTTGAGGGAGAGTTCGGAAAAATTAATGAAAACAAAATAAATAATGCGACAAAAAGCAAATATATCAAAAAAATTATAAATATTAAGAATAATAAGATTAAGCAATCTTTATTAGAGTTAAATAAGATATTTAAATCAAAATGAAAAAAATACTAGTACAGACTATTATAATTTTATTATTCTTTGTAATTCATAATGCAAAAGCAAATATTAAATCGATTACTGAGGGTAATGTTGATGCAAAAGTAAAACTTATAGTTTTTGAGTCTTTAACATGTAGTCATTGTGCAGATTTCCATAAAAATGTTTATCCTGGCTTAAAAGTTGATTTTATAGATAAAGGTTTAATTTTTATCGAATTTAGAAATTTTCCATTAGATATGGCTGCATTTAATGCATCAAAAATAGCTCATTGTAAGAATGATGGAAATTCAGAAATACTTCATCATTTATATAAAAATCAAAGTAGCTGGGTAAGAGGAAGCACAATTGAAGATCTAAACAAAAACTTAAAAAAAGTAATTCAAGAATCAAATTTTAAATTAGATTTTGATAAATGTATAGCTAACTCAAAAATTGAAGATTTTATTTTAGAAGACCGAATCAATGGAGCTAAAAACTATAAAATAGAGGCAACACCAACACTTATAATCAATGGTGAAAAGTTCGAAAATACATCTAACTATAAAAAATTAAAAAAATATATAGAAAAACTGATATAAGTCATTGAATGGAGTTTAAAAAAATCCAATTAAATGGCTTTAAGTCTTTTGCAGAGAAGACTAACTTTTTAATTGAAAAAGGTCTTACAGGAATTGTTGGTCCTAACGGTTGTGGAAAGTCGAACATAGTAGAATCTCTTAGATGGTGCATGGGAGAAACTTCAGCAAAAAGTATGAGAGGGTCTGGCATGGAGGATGTAATATTTTCAGGTACCTCGAACAAACCATCAAAGAATATTGCTGAAGTAGTTTTAAGTTTAAACAATGAAAATAAAGATGGACCACACCAATTTAACAATTTAGAAGAAATAGAAATTAGAAGAAAAATTGAAAAAGATAAAGGGTCGAAGTTTTATATAAACAATAAAGAAGTTAGAGCAAAAGATGCACAAATGTTTTTTGCGGATCTATCTACAGGAGCTCATTCACCATCACTGATAAGTCAAGGAAGAATTGGAGCATTGGTTACAGCAAAACCGTCAGATAGAAGGGCTATACTTGAAGAAGCCGCTGGGATTGCAGGTTTGCATGTTAGAAGACATGAAGCAGAAATTAGATTAGGAGCAGCAGAAAATAATTTAAAGAGAGCTGACGAACTTAGAAGACAACAAGAAAAACAATTAGCAAATTTAGAAAAACAAGCCGAGGAAGCTGCAAAATATAAATTAATTTCTGAAGAAATTAAAAAAGTAGAGGCGGGACTTTATTATTTAAGACTTTTAGAAATTGATAAAGAAATAACTTTAGAAAATGAAGTAAATAAAGAGGCAGATGGCAAAGTTGAGGAATTTAATAAACAAATTGGTGAATTAGAAACTAAAATTAAAAATGAAATTGAAAGAGTAGAACCTATACGACAAAGAAATATTGAAAATTTATCCAAGATTCAAAGATTAAATCTTGAACTAAAGTCTTTAGATGAGGAAAGTACAAGGATTAATGAAGAGATAGACACAATAAAAAGTTCTATAAAGGTTATAGATGAAGATATTGATAGGGAAAAAAGTATTGTAATTGATGCAAATTCAAATGAAAAAAGATTAAAAGAAGAAAGAAATATCCTAATTGATACAGACTCAAAATATTATGAGACAGAAAAACTCTCAAATCAAGACCTGGAAAACTCTAAGTCAAAATTAAAAAATGAACAAGATAGAATGGATGCATTATTAGAAAGTTTTAGTGCTGAATCTTTACAAAAAAATAATGAAATTATAAGCAACATAAAAAATCAAATCGAAGAAGTCAAAAAACTAATTTCAGAAAATAGAAATCATCAGACAATAAAAATTTTAGATGAATGTATAATTAACTTGTCCTATTTAACTATGAAAGTTAAAGAAGTTGAAAATGATGACGTGATTTTAACTCTTACATCAAAAAGTGATCAAATAAAAAAATTACAGGATGACTATGCTGAAACTTATAGTAAAAACCAAAGTATAAAAAAAGAGTCTGTTAAAAGAAAAGAACGAATAAGTATAATTGATCAAGAGTTTGAAAGCTGGCAAAATCTTTTAACTAATTCTGAAAAAATGGTAAATGAACTTAATACTAGAAAAAATAAACTTGTAGAAAAATTGAATGGTTTAGAAAAACAGCCTCAATCTCAAGCAGAAAAAAAAGGAAAAATTTCCGAAAACTTAAGAATTTCAGAAAATGAAAAAAATGAAAATGAAATTTTAGTTGAAAAAATTGATAATAATATTGCAGAAATTAGAGTTCAGTTAAATAATATAAAAGAAAGTTCAATAGAAATTAGAGAGAAGAAGGCTAGCTCAGGTGCAACAATTGAAGGTTTAAACAAAAGAAGAAGTGACTTATTGGAAAGAGTTATGACAGAATTAAACGTTGAGGAAGAAAATATACTTCATTATTCAAATTTAGAGAAAGGAACAGAATTTCCAGATTTATTGACCCAAGAAGAATTACTAGATGAAAAAAAAAGAGAAAGAGAGAAACTTGGATCTGTTAATTTAAGAGCAGATGATGAAACTGAAAAGTATAAAACTGAAATAAAAAAAATGGAACAAGATAGGCAGGATCTTGTAACGGCAATATTGAAGTTAAAAGAGAGCATAACTGAACTTAATCAAAAAGGTCGAGAAAGATTGTTGGATGCTTTTGAGAGAGTAAATAGAAAATTTAACGAGGTTTACACAAAATTATTTAATGGGGGTAACGCTAAATTAGAACTTGTAGACTCAGATGACCCACTAGATGCTGGTTTAGAAATGCTAGTCAGTCCTCCTGGTAAAAGACTTCAATCCATTACCTTGCTTTCTGGTGGCGAACAAGCATTGACTGCATTATCCTTGATATTTGCAGTATTTCTTACTAATCCATCCCCTATTTGTGTACTTGATGAAGTAGATGCACCACTAGATGATGCAAATGTAACAAGATTTTGTAATCTATTAAATGAACTGACAAAGATTACCTCCACAAGATTTATAATAGTAACCCACCATGCTTTAACAATGTCAAAAATGGATCGATTATATGGGGTTACGATGCCAGAGAAAGGAATAAGTCAACTGGTTGCGGTTGACCTTCAAAAAGCTGAGAGCATGGTAGCTTAGGCTAATGGAAGAGGAAGATTTTAAAACTCGCCTTAAAAGTGCAAGAAATAGAGCAAAATCTAAATACTCTGAAAATAAAGAACCTTCTACATCAGGAATGGGTCATGCCTTTAAAATGAGCACAGAATTAGTTGCTGCAGTGGCTGTTGGGACAATTATTGGGTTTATTTTAGACAATTGGTTTGGTACTAAGCCCTGGTTAATTTTAATATTTTTTTTTGTAGGAGTAATTGCAGGAATTATAAATGTAATTAAATCAGCAAAAAAAATGCAAAAAAAATAAGAGAATATAATGGCATCAAATCCAATGTACCAATTCAATGTTTATAGGATTGGTCCGGAAATTAAATTAGGCTCAGTTGATATCTCTTTCACTAATGCAAGTTTATTTATGGTCATTAGTTCTTTGGCTATTTTGATAATTTTTAATCTAGGAGCAAAGAAAAAAACTTTAATACCTGATAAAATACAATTACTATCGGAACTAAGTTATTCCTTTGTCGCCAAAATGATTAGTGATACAGCAGGATCAAAAGCAAAACCTTACTTTTCATTTATTTTCTCACTTTTTATGTTTGTACTTTTTTGCAACATGTTTGGAATGATACCTTACGCATTTACAGTCACTAGTCATATTATAGTTACATTTATGCTTGCAGCATTTATTTTTGTTGGAGTTACAATAATTGGGTTCATGAAACATGGATTGGGATATTTAAAATTGTTTGTACCAAGTGGGGTTCCAATGGTTCTACTGCCTTTAATAGTTGTTATTGAAATTATTTCTTATTTAAGTAGACCAATTAGTTTATCAGTAAGATTATTTGCTAATATGATGGCTGGTCACACAATGATGAAGGTATTTGGAGGCTTTGTTATAAGCTTAGGGATTGTAGGTGGATGGCTTCCACTTAGTTTTTCTGTTGCACTTACAGGTTTGGAGATATTAGTTGCTTTTCTTCAAGCTTATGTATTTGCAATTTTAACATGCATTTATTTAAATGATGCATTAAATCTACACCATTAATAAAAAAAAGGAGGAAAAATGGAATTAGAAGCAGCAAAAATGATAGGAGCAGGTTTAGCAGCTATTGCGCTAGCAGGTGCAGGAGTTGGTATAGGAATTATCTTTGGTAATTACTTATCTGGTGCTATGAGAAATCCATCTGCAGCTCAAAAACAATTCCCTAACTTGTTATTAGGATTTGCTTTAGCTGAAGCGACAGGATTATTTGGACTAGTAGTTGCGTTGATTATTTTATTTGCATTTTAGTTAATGTTAAAAAAAATAGTTATTTTATTATTCGTTACATGCTTTGCATGTTTTAAAACAGTATTTGCTGCTGAAAGTGGTGGTATGCCTCAACTTAATCCAGAGTTTTGGATTTCTCAAATCTTCTGGCTTATCATCACGTTTGGAATACTTTTTATTGTTTTGACTAAAGTTATATTACCTAAGATTAGCGATAACTTAGAAACTAGAAAATCACAAATACTTGAAAATATTGAGAAAGCAGATAAGCAAAAAGAAGAAAGTCAAAAAAAAATTGACGAATATGAAAAGATTATTTTAGACAGTAAACTTAAAGCTAAAAGTTACTTTAATGAGGCTAGAGAAAAAATTTTAGATGATATCAATAAAAAAAGAGCTGCATTAGATAAAGATCTTGATGAAGAAATAGATGAAGTAGAAAAGGAATTATCTGATCTAAAGAATAAATCAGGAGAAAAAATAAATAAAATAGCAGCTGAAACATCAGCTGAATTAATTAAAGAACTAATTGGTGAAGAAGTAAATAGTAGCAGCATATCAGCAATTGTAGATGACCAATCAAAAATAAACAAAGAGAGATAAAGATGTTTGATGCAACTTTTTGGGTAGCAATATCCTTTTTTATTTTTATAGGTCTATTGGTATATTTTAAAATACCTCAGAATATAAATAATCTCCTTACAAAAATGATAGGAGATATCAAAACAGAAATTGATGAAAGTGAAAAGTTAAGAGTTGAGTCAAAAAAACTATTAGATGAAGCTCAGGCTAAACTTAATTCTGTTGAAGGGGAGTCAAAAAAGATCCTTGATCAAGCTAAAACTGAATCTGAACAACTTGTTATAAGTATGAATGAAAAATTTCATAAATCTTCTGAAATAAAGAAGAATTTAACAAAAACAAAAATTAATCAGATGAAAGAGGGAGCAATTAAAGAAATCAAAGATACTTCTGTCAAAATTGCACTAGGGTCAGTAAAAAAAATTATAACAACTACAGTTGATAAATCTAAATTAGATAATCTTTTTGAAAAAAATCTTGAAGAAGCAAAGACTGAATTAAAAAAAATTAATTCATAACTAAATTACGTTACATTTTCTTAAAATAATATAAAATCCAAATTATGAATTCGATAGTAATAGGATCAGGTTTTGGTGGTATGGCTGCAGCATTAAGGTTAAAAGCTAAAGGCCACAATGTAACCTTGATTGAAAAACATCAAGATTTAGGTGGACGGGCAAGAGTCTTTAAAAAAAATGGATTTACGTTTGATGGTGGTCCAACTGTGATAACAGCGCCCTACTTAATTGATGAATTATTTCAGCTTTTTAACAAGAATTCAAAAGATTATTTAGAAATAAAATCTTTAAAAACTTGGTATCAATTTGTTTTTGAAGATGGTTTTAAGTTTGACTATTCTGGTGATGAAGAAGAAATGGTTAATCAAATAAAAAAGATTAACGAAAAAGATGTAAACGGATATAAAAATTTAGTTAATTTTACAAAAAAGATTTTTGATAAAGGTTTTACTGAACTATCAGATGTCCCATTTGATAAACCCTCTTTTATGTTAAAGCAGATACCCTCTTTATTTAATTTAAAGAGTTATAAATCTGTTTATGGTTTGGTTTCTTCTTACATAGAAAATGAAAAATTAAGAAGATTACTTAGTATGCATCCACTGCTGGTAGGTGGTAATCCTTTCACAACAACTTCAATATATGGACTAATCTTATATTTGGAAAAAAAATGGGGAATTCATTACTCTATGGGAGGAACTGGTCAAATAATAAATGGCATGGAAAAATTAATGAATGAAGAACATATAAAAATATTAAAGGGATGCGAAGTAAATAAAATTGTATCAAATAAAAATAAAATAACTGGCGTTGAACTAAGGAATGGAGATAAAATTGAGGCAGATAATGTTATTTGTAATGCTGATCCACCTGCAGTTTACTCAAAATTAGCAAACACAAATATTAGTAATTCTATTTTTAATTGGAAAATAAAAAGAATGGAATATTCAATGGGTTTGTTTGTGTATTACTTTGGAACCAAAAAAGTTTACGACGATGTTGAACATCATACCATCAAATTTGGAGATAAGTACAAAGAACACTTGGATGATATTTTTAACAATAAAAAACTTAATGACGATATTAGTTACTATTTACATAGACCAACAGCTACAGACAAATCGATGGCGCCTGATAATCATGATTGTTTTTATGTATTGGTGCCAGTTCCTAATAATCAATCTGGTATAGACTGGTCAATTGAGGGAGATAAAATGAAAAACTTAGTTATTAAAAAAATGGAGGAAAGTTTATTACCTAATCTAAGTGAAAATATTGTTGAGGATTTTTACTTAACTCCTGATTATTTTGAGAAAGAGCTAAATACAAAATATGGCTCAGGCTTTTCTATTCAACCAAAATTTACCCAATCAGCTTATTTTAGATTTCATAATAAATCAGAGATTTTTGATGGTTTATATTTTGTTGGAGCAGGCACTCATCCTGGAGCAGGTGTGCCAGGAGTACTATCTTCAGCAAAAGTCTTAGACAAAATTTTGTAATGGAGAAAAAGAGTTTCCTATCAATATACGCAAAATCATTTAACTGGGCTGGTTTTTTTCTTCCAAAAGAAACTTATTTGAAATGTTCTAATTTATACGATTTTTGTAGAACTTTAGACAACATTGCTGACGATGAGGGTGAAATTGATGTTAAATTAAGAAGATTTTTAAACTTCAAAAATAATTTTATCAATAAAGAATTTCAGAACCATATAATTAAAAATATGTGGGTATTAATAGATGAATATAAAATTTCTACAAAAATTGTTGATGACTTATTTGATGGTGTGGAGTCTGATATCCAAAATGAAGTAAAATTAAATTCAAAAAAAGAATTATTAATTTATTCATATAGAGTAGCAGGAACTGTTGGATTAATGATGGCAAAAATTTTAAATGTCACTAGCTCTAATTCTCTTAAATCTGCTATAGATTTGGGAATAGCTATGCAACTAACAAATATTTCTAGAGATGTAATAGAAGACTCTAAAAATAAAAGATTTTATATAAAGCATAATTTTGAAACAATAAAAGAAACATTAGCTACTGCAGATTTATTTTATGATAGTAGCTTTTCATCAATAAAAGATATTCCTTTAAGTCTTCGATTTTCAATTTTAGTTGCAAGAAGAGTTTATAGACAAATTGGAAGAAATATTATTAAGAAAGAAACAATTCAAAATTATCATAAATCAGGTAAAATTTTTGTAACTAATAGTGGCAAAATATTTCAAACATTATTATCTATATATGACTTGCTAAAACTATCATTGATTAAAAAACATAATCACCTTAGAGATAAAGAACACGAGTTAATTAGTGAAGAAATAAATTTAAATGAAAGATTTTGATTTTATAATAATTGGTGGTGGTTGTGCAGGATTATCTTTAGCATATGAATTAGAGATCAATAATAAGTTAAAAAATAAAACTTTAGCTATTATTGAACCAAGAGATGAATATAAAAAAGATAAAACTTGGTCTTTTTGGAAGACATCCCCACATAATTTTGAAGATTGTGTAAAAAAAAATTGGAAACATTTTTCCATAAATGTGCCTCAAAAGACTAAATATCTAGAGTGCAATAATTATCCATATCAAAGTATTGATAGTGGGCTATTTTATGAGAAGATAAACTATAGATTGAAAGAGAATAAAAATATTTCATTTCACAAAAATGATCAAAATATAAATTTTGATAACTCTTTAGTATTTAATAGTGTTCCAAATTTAGATAATCAAAATAATGGTCTATGGCAGCATTTTTGTGGGGTAGAAATAGAGACAAAAAAGGAATTTTTCGATGAAGAAATGATGAATCTAATGGATTTTGATTGTGAACAGAGAGGAAGTGTTCATTTTTTTTATACACTTCCATATTCGAAAAAGACAGCATTAGTTGAAACAACATGGTTATCAGAAATGAATGACGATTCCCAAAAAGATTATGATCAGCAAATTAAAGAATATATTGAGAATAATCTAAAAATTAAAGATTATAAGATTATATACAAAGAAGTGGGTGCTATACCTCTTTTTTACCCAATAATTGACCAAGTAAAAAATAAAATAAATATTGGAACAGCTGGTGGTATGACAAGGTTAAGTACTGGTTATACTTTTCTAAATATTCAAGAACAAAGTAAATATATAAGAGAAAATATTGAAAATATTAGTAAATTGAAAACTTTTCAAATTAAAAAAAAATATCAATTTCTTGATAATATTTTTTTAAAAGTTCTTAAAAATAATCCAAGTAAAATGCCGAATATTTTTTTTAGGATGTTTAATAATAAATCTAATACTGTTATAAAATTTTTGTCGAATAGAAGTAACTTATTTGAAGATTTATCAATAATATTAAAAATGCCTAAATGGATTTTTATAAGAGCACTTTTTTAAATTAAATGATTAGAATTAATTTTTACCACTCTTTAATTTTTTTTAATTTATGCATACTTTTATCTGGAATAAAATATCTGAGAGAAGGAAGTTTCTTACTAATTTCATTGTTTCTTATTTTAACAATTGGAATATCTCATGGTTCTCTGGATCATATTAAAGGTAAAAAACTGATTAAATATTTTGGATATAGATCAATGGGTATTTTTTATTTGAGCTATTTGCTTCTTGGTTCACTTATAATATTGATTTGGTTAATATTTCCAAAATCATTACTTTTCTTATTTTTAATTATAGCCGCTTATCATTTTGGTAAAGAGGATTCTGAATTTATCAATCAAAAAGAAAAGTTTGAATTAATTTATTTTTTAAAAGGATCATTAATAATTACATCACCCTTGTTTTTCCATAAAGAGGAAACACTAGCAATATTCGAAACATTAAATTTTTATATTTCAAATAATTCAATAATATCTAACGAGATATTGTTCATATTTATCTTACTATCTTTAATTTCTGGAATTATTTTATCGTTAAACAAAAGTATCGAAGCAAAGTCATTATTATTAATGGATTATTTATCAATATTAATCCTAAATTATTTTCTTAATCCAATAATTGCTTTTACGATTTACTTTTGCTTTTTACATTCTATTAGACACTCAATTTCTTTGATTAGAGAAATAAATAAAAATTTGACAAAAGGTTTGCCAATATTCATTAAAAAAGCCCTTCCACTAACAATTTTGACAATTTTAGGATATATTATTTCAATATCAATTCTGAATAATTATAACGAATTTAATGAAACTATATATCAGGTTATTTTTATTGGTTTGGCCTCATTAACTTTTCCACATATATTGCTCGAATATTTAATTGAAAAAAATGAGCAATAAAAATATTAATTTAATTGGTTGGATTTTATTCATTATTTCTGCATTAGGTTTTATCATATCAAGTGTAGGAAGTTTTTGGGCTATGTTTGGAAGTCTTTTTTTTCTAGTTGCATGTATTGTTTTTTTAATCCCTTTTTTTAGAAAGCATGAGAGTGAAAAATAATCATATTAAAATACTTTTAGCAGCTCCTAGAGGATTTTGTGCTGGTGTTGACAGAGCAATTGAAATTGTGAAGAAAAGCATAGAGAAATATGGTGCCCCTGTATATGTAAGACATGAAATAGTTCATAACAAGCACGTAGTAGATGGCTTAAAAAAAATTGGTGCAATATTTGTTGAGGAAATTGATGAAATTGAAGATAAAACAAGGCCTGTCATCTTTTCAGCTCATGGTGTACCAAAATCTGTTCCTAAAGAAGCAGAAAGTTTAAACATGATTTTTGTTGATGCAACATGTCCGTTGGTATCTAAAGTTCACAGAGAAGCAGAAAATTTAAATAAAAAAGATGTTCAAATTTTGCTTATAGGTCATAAAAACCATCCTGAAGTAATTGGCACAATGGGCCAAGTAGCTAGTGGTAAGATTGATCTTATTGAAACTACAGATGATGCAAAAAATTATCAAAGAGGTAAAAACGATAAACTTGCTTACATTACGCAAACAACATTGTCAGTTGATGATACTAAAGATATTATAAATGTTTTAAAAGAACGCTTTCCTGATATTCACGAGCCAAAAAAAGATGATATTTGTTACGCAACAACAAATAGACAAGCAGCAGTAAAAAAAATTGCAAAAGAGTGTGATAATTTGTTTGTAATTGGTAGTAGAAATTCATCTAACTCAGTTAGATTGGTTGAAGTAGCTAAAAATAATGGTTGTGCACATGCTGAATTAATTCATTCAGAAAGCAGTTTTCCGTTAGATAAGATATCTAAATGCAAAACAATAGGTATTTCATCTGGTGCCTCAGCTCCTGAAGTATTAGTTAATGAATTCATAGAAAATATTAAAAAAGAATTTACTGTAGAAATAGAAGAAATTGAAATAGTAAAAGAGGACGTGACATTTAAAATTCCAGGAAAATTAAATTAATGGCTGTATATACAAAGATAAATCAGAGTGATTTAAGCTTGATCGAAAAAAACTTTCAAATTGGTAAAATTATATCTTTTTCAGGTATAAAAAAAGGAATTGAAAATACTAATTACTTAATAAAAACAAATAAAAAAAAAATAATATTAACCATTTTTGAAAAAAGAGTTCAGAAAAAAGATTTACCTTTTTTTATGGACCTTATGTTTGGTTTATCTAAAAATAGAATCAAATGTCCAGAGCCAATAAAGAATAAAAAAGGGAAATATTTATTCAAAATTAAAAGTAAAACTGCATGTTTGGTAAGTTTTTTAGAGGGAAAAGATAAAAATCAACTAACAAATAAAGACTGTTTTCAAGTTGGAAAAAATGCAGCTCTATTACATTTGGCTGCAAAAAAATTAAGATTATTTAGAAAAAATTCACTATCCGTAAATTCGTGGGGACCTTTATTGAATAGAATAGATAAAAGAATTAATAAGCTTT
Organism: uncultured Pelagibacteraceae bacterium; assembly: GCA_902604795.1. Lineage (GTDB taxonomy): Bacteria > Pseudomonadota > Alphaproteobacteria > Pelagibacterales > Pelagibacteraceae > Pelagibacter. The sequence goes on from CACKZV010000003.1 coordinate 91,640, forward strand.
CAAGTAATTTAATAAATACTATGCGAACCGACTTAGTCGATATCAAGAAAAAATGGCCAAAAAGTATGCCAAATGGAATAATTCACAGCGATCTGTTTATTGATAATATTTTTTTCTATAAGAAAAAATATTATGGTTTCATTGATTTTTATTTTTCTGCAAATGACTTTTTAGCTTATGAACTAGCTACATGCGTGAATGCATTATGTTTTAAAAAAAGAGATAAAATTTTTATTTTAGATAAAAGTAAATCTTCTCAATTATTAAGAGGTTACCAATCTATCCGAAAATTGAATTATAAAGAAAAGAGTAATTTCAATACTTTATGTAGAGGTTCAGCTTTAAGATATCTTCTTACGAGATCATATGATTATTTAAATACTCCCAAAAAAGCATTAATTAAAATTAAAGATCCTAAAGAATATTTGGATAAATTAAATTTTCATAGAAAACTAAATTCTTTTAAGGACTATTCCTAATGATAAGGATTTATACTGATGGGTCATGTTTGGGAAATCCAGGAAATGGTGGGTGGGCTGCAATCATTATAGATGATGAAAAGAAAACCCGAATAAAAGGTAGCAAAAAAAATACCACTAATAATCAAATGGAATTACTTGCTCCAATAAAAGCCCTTAAAAAAATTCCTAAAGGTAGTAATGTTCAAATTTTTACAGATTCTAAGTATGTAAAGTCCGGGATTACAGAGTGGATACACAATTGGAGGAAAAATGGATGGAAAACTGCAAATAAGCAACCTGTAAAAAATAAAGACCTCTGGACTGAATTGGATCTTTTGACTAATGAATTTGAAATAAAATGGAGCTGGGTAAAAGGCCATTCTACAGACAAATTAAATAATGAAGTTGATTTAATTGCAAGAGAAGCTGCAAATAATTAATAATGCCCAGGATTTTTATTATATTTATTTTATCTTTATTAATCTCTACAACTGCATATTCAAATTCCCTTGATGATGAAGCAAAAAAACTTGGATTTAGAAATTGGTCAGAACTTTCTAATATTGTAAGAAAATGTAATTCTTTAATGCTAAGTGGATTTCCAAAAATGAGATTAAATTGTAAAAGTGGCGATTTAGACTGCATTATGAAACAAACTGATATCCAAGTTAAAAAATTTAATAGTCACTATGATAAGGTTATAGCAAGTAATAGATGGAAAAACCTTAAATGCAAAACCTGGATGTTAGGTGGTGGTAGTAGAAAAAATAAAGTAGAGGAGTTAGAAGAAAGAATAGAAGAGTTAGAGCAAGAGTTAGAAAGTCTCCAAAATTAAATCATTCTATAGAATACTTAAAATGGTTTCTGCCGAAGATATTCCACAATTTTTAGTTTCATCTTCTTCTTGAATATTTTGAACCTTTAAATTTTCAATAACCATAGCGTAACGGCTTGATCTCATTCCCATACCTTTTGAGTTTCTATCAACTTCAGCACCAATAAGCTTAGTAAATGACAAATAAGGATCAGCTAACATAGTTATATTTTCTCCTATATTATTCGCCTCACCCCAAGCATTCATTACATAGGGGTCATTTACTGCTAAGCAAAATATTTTATCAATACCTTTATCTAAGATTTGTTGAGCGTTTTTAACATAACCCGGCAAGTGAAACTTAGAGCATGTAGATGTGAATGCACCAGGTAAACCAAATAATATTATTTTTTTTGATCCTAAAACCTCAGATACATTTTGCTCCCTTGGTTCACCATCAACTAAGTGGAAGATTTTTGCATCTGGTATTTGGTCATTGACTTTTAACTTCATAATTTACTTTTAACGAAATTTTTTACTGCCTCTATGTCATTTTTCAATAGTTGAAAATTTTCTTCTTTACTATGAACATATTGTAGCTCTTTAGGCAGTTCTTCATGTTTATTTATTGCATTATCAGTGGCAGCTGGAAATTTGCATGGATGAGCAGTAGATAAAACTACACAATCATTTAAATTAAGCTTATTTGCAGCCCCTACTCCAACTGCAGTATGAGGATCTAATATGATACTATTTTTTTCAAAATTTTCTTTAATAATTTCTAAAGTTTCCTCTTCGTCACAACTTTCTGAAACAAAATCTTTTTGAATGATATCCAGGTTTGATTTTTCTATTCTATATTCATTTTTCTTAACTTTTTTCATTATATTTGATGTAATTTCAGAATTAGAATTATTTACATAATAAATTAATCTTTCAAAATTGCTTGCTAATTGAATATCCATACTTGGAGACAATGTCTCTTTTACTTTTTTTGAAACATAATCACCATTTAAGATTGCTCGATGTAAAATATCATTTTCATTTGTTGCAACGATTAGTTTATCTATTGGTAACCCCATTTGTTTTGCAAGGTAACCTGCAAAAACGTCTCCAAAGTTTCCTGTTGGAACTGAAAATGAAATAGGCTTATCTTCATTAAGTTGAAAATAAGTATAAAAATAATATACAGCTTGCGCAATTATTCTTGCCCAGTTAATTGAATTTACTCCAGACATATTTATAGATTTTGAAAAATCAAGATCTGAAAACATTTGCTTTACTATATTTTGGCAATCGTCAAAATTTCCATCAATTGCAATATTGAAAACATTTTCATCCTCAACTGTTGTCATTAACTTTCTTTGTACTGGTGAAATTCTATTATTAGGATGTAAGACAAAAATATTTAAGTTTGATTTACCTTTAATTGCATCTATAGCAGCAGCTCCTGTATCACCTGATGTAGCCACAACAATATTAATTTTTTTATCATTTTTACTTAAATAATATTCATACAAGTTACCAATAAACTGCATTGCTACATCTTTAAAAGCTAATGTGGGACCATGAAATAACTCTAATAATTTGAGATCTCCAATGTTTGATATTTTTACAACTTCTTTTTCTCTAAAAGTTGAATAAGATTTTTTAATTAATGATGAAAGATCATCTTTTGAAATAAAGTCTGATGAAAATTGATTTATTATTTCAGTAGATAAATCATTGTAATTAAGATTTTTAAGCTTTGACAATTCATCTGAGCTGAATTTTTTTAAAGATGTGGGCACATAAAGTCCTCCATCATCAGCTAAACCTTTGATAAAAACATCTTCAAAACTATATTCTTTTGAATTATCTCTTGTGCTTACGTATCTCATGAATTTTTTTTACCATTTTCCTATAAAATAAATAGGATTATTTATTTTATAAGCTGGTCTACCAAAAATAAGACAAAAAGCAAAAATAAGTAAAAAATTGAGTAAGAAAATACCTTTTTAGCCTTCTTTATTTCAAATTTATTTTTTTTGAACTTAAGAAGATCATAACAAACATAGTTGTAATAAAAGGTAAGTAATAATGAAACTATTAAAAACGTTTCGCCTACAAAGCCAATATAATAAGGCAAAATAACTATTGGCAACATTATTAAAGAATAAACAAATATATTTTTCTTCGTTTCCTCAATGCCATTTGTAATAGGTAACATGGGTATTTTAGCTTTCTGATAGTCGTCTGCTTTATAAAGACTAAGAGCCCAAAAATGAGATGGCGTCCAAAAAAATATGATTAAAAAAAATGTAATTGGTTCTAATGCTAATGAGTTAGTTGCTATAGTCCAACCTATAACTGGAGGTAGTGCACCTGATGCGCCTCCTATAACAATATTTTGAGGAGTTTTTCTCTTTAACCATATCGTGTAGACAAAAACGTAAAATGCGATTGTTATAGATAATAGTATCGCTGATGTTAGATTAGAAAAGTAATAAAGTCCGACTACAGATACTATCGATAATACTGTTCCAAATAATAATGCGTGCTCCCTATTAACTTTTCCTGTAGGAATGGGTCTAAGACATGTTCTTGTCATTAATTTATCAAGGTCAGCTTCATACCACATATTCAAAGCACCAGCGGCACCTGCTCCCATAGTTACAAATAAAATTGCAATTATTGAATTTAGAAAAGAAACTGACACAGGAGCTGTTAATAATCCAACAGCACAAGTAAAGATAACCAAAGACATCACCCTTGGTTTCATCAATAATAATAAATATTTTGAATAAGAAATAGGGCTAATATAAACTGATTTTTTTTTAATTGTATTTGTAGTCACTATTACTCAACATTCAGTGAAACAAATATTACAAGTAATATAACGCCTGCTATTAAAATATGATTTCCAAGATCGAATATACCTACTTTACTGTTTTTCTTGTCAATTAATCTTCTACTTAAAGGTATTTGATCGTAAGGATTTATTGTGACTTTATCACCTTGTTCTTTTTGGTTTTCAACTTTTACCGAATAACCAAACCAAACTATATAAATGAAAAAAACAAATAAAAGTAAGAAGAATGCTAAATATCCATATGCATCCATATTAAGCTCCCCCTACTACAAAATAAAAAAATCTTGAAAACAGTGTGTATTTAAATTCTGCAGTCATTAAAAATATAAAACAGGCAATTGCTGTCATTGGCCATAACAGAACATTTACTAAAGCGTATCTTTCCCAAAATAAGTGCATGAAAAAAGCCATAATTAACCCTGCTTTTAGAAACATAAAGAATAATATTAGTGACCATCTCAACATTCCTTGAAATTGGTACCAGTCAACCATGTACGAAAAGAAACTTAGAACAAATAACAACAACCAAATCCAAAGATAAATACCTATCTTTTGAGTACTTGTTTGCTCGTCTTTTTTTGTTGTCTCGTTCATTTTGTTAGTCTCTTCCATATTTTATTTTACCACAAATAAAAAAATGCGAAAATGAAAACCCAAACTAGATCTACGAAGTGCCAATAAAGACCTAATATTTCAATTTCAACATAATCCCCTTTCATCTTTGTAAACCAGCCTCTTTTTTTGCTCTCATAATGACCAGCAAAAACTTTATAAGTGTAAATAAATAAGAAAATTACTCCAATAGAGACATGGAAACCATGAAAACCTGTTATCATAAAAAAGAAGGAGCCAAACTGTGATGCACCAAAAGGATTTCCCCAAGGTCTAACACCTTCATGAATTAGTTTAGACCACTCAAACACTTGCATTCCTACAAAAGTAAGACCACCTACAGCAGTAGCTAGAATTAGCCAACCACACATTTTACGATTTTTTTCGTAACCATATTTAACTGCTAAAGCCATTGTTCCACTACTTGTGATCAATACAAAAGTCATTATCGCAATCAGTAGAAGTGGGACAGGTACACCTCCTACATATAAAGAAAAAACCTCACTCGTGTTAGGCCAATCAACAATGGTTGATCCTCTACCTTTCATATAAGAAATTAAAAAACAGCTAAATACAAAAGTATCACTCAATAAAAAGATCCACATCATGGCTTTGCCCCAATGCACACCTTTAAACATCGTTTGGTCTGAACCAGTGTCAGAAGCCATGCCCTTAAACCCAGGTTTAAGTTCGAAGCCGTCTATTTTTTGTTCAGACATTATTTTTCTCTTAAGTTTTCTCTACTTCTGTGTGTATCACTTCACTAGGTGCTGTTGTTTGTGGAATAAAGTCGTCCTTTGCTCCTGGAACACTAAAGTCGTAAGGCCATCTGTGAACAACTGGAAGTCTTTCACCAAAGTTACCATGTTCTGGTGGAACAGTTGAAGTATACCATTCTAATGAGTTAGCTTTCCATGGGTTCTGTTCAGCTTTTTTTCCTGTTTTTAATGTTTTTATGATATTGAAAACTAAAATAAATTGTGCTGCACCAACTATAAATGCTGCAATACTTATAAATTCGTTCATACCAACTGCAGACGTCATGTACGGACTATCATACATTTCAAAATATCTTCTTGGAACTCCAATAAAACCTAAGTAGTGCATCGGGAAGTATATTGAGTACGCTCCTAAGAAAGTAATCCAGAAGTGCCATTTTCCTAGACCTTCATGTAACATTTTTCCAGCTACTAATGGGAACCAATGATAAACTGCTCCCATAATAACCATTAATGGTGCAATACCCATGACCATATGGAAGTGGGCTATTACAAAATATGTATCAGATAATGGAACATCAACAGAAACATTTCCTAGAAATATTCCAGTAATTCCACCATTTACAAATGTAACGATAAATCCTAGGCACCATAACATTACAGTATTAATTCTAATGTTACCTCTCCACAAAGTTAGTATCCAGTTATAGACTTTCATGGCGGTTGGAACCGCAATAATTAAAGTGGTTGTTGCAAAGAAAAATCCGAACCAAGGATTCATTCCACTAACATACATGTGGTGAGCCCATACAAAGAAACTTAAGCCTCCAATACCAACAATTGCCCAAACCATCATTCTGTAACCAAATATGTTTTTTCTTGCATGAACTGATATCAGGTCTGAAACTATTCCAAATGCAGGTAATGCAACAATATAAACTTCAGGGTGTCCAAAGAACCAAAACAAGTGTTGGAAAAGTATTGGGCTTCCTCCACCATATTCAAGAACCTCTCCTGCCTTTAATATTGTTGGCATAAAGAAACTTGTTTGTAAAACCTTATCTAATGTCATCATTATTGCACTAACTAGTAGCGCTGGAAATGCTAACATTGCTAGGACGGTTGCTGTGAAAATACCCCAAACTGTTAAAGGCATTCTCATTAAGGTCATTCCTCTAGTTCTAGCTTGCAGAATTGTAATCATATAATTCAGTCCGCCCATTGTAAAACCAATTACAAATAAAGATAAAGATATAAGCATTAGAAGTATTCCCATACCTGACCCGGGAGTTCCCTCCAAAATAGTTTGTGGAGGATACAAGGTCCATCCCGCTCCTGTTGGTCCACCTGGAACAAAGAAACTTGCCATTAAAACTGCAACTGCAACAAAGAACATCCAAAAACTAAGCATATTGACATATGGGAAAACCATATCTCTTGCTCCTACCATTAGTGGAATTAAATAATTTCCAAATCCTCCGAGAAATAGTGCGGTTAAAAAATAAACTACCATGATCATTCCATGCATAGTTACAAACTGATAATAATGTTCTGCTGTCATGAAACCTGCCAATTCTGGAAAACCTAATTGAAGTCTCATTAACCAAGATAAAATTAAACCTACAATTCCAGTAAATACTGCTGTTAAGAAATATTGTACTCCTATAACTTTTGCATCCTGGCAAAAAACCCATTTTTCGATAAAACTATGTCCATGATATAAATCTTGCTCACCAACTTCTGCTGGTCTTACATAATCTATATCTGGATTAACAGAGCCAGTTGAACCATCCATCACTTCTGATGACTGAGCTTGATATGATTTGTTGTTATCGTATTCGTCTGACATAATTTTTATCCTCTATATATATTTTTTTTTAAATTAATAAATTGTTATTTTTTGGCCAATTTGTTCCCGTCCACGTTTAATTTTTCATATCTAGCAGATAATTGCTCAAAAGTTTCTTGCTCGCTTAGCCAAACTTCATAATCACCTTTATCTTGGACCTCAACACCACCTCTCATTGCGTAGTGTCCAACTCCACAGTACTCGGCACATAAAACTTCGTATTCACCTACTTTGTTAGGTTCAAACCAATAGAAAGTAACTGTTCCTGGAACTGCATCCATTTTTGCTCTAAATTGGGGAACATACCAATTATGAAGCACATCTACTGACCTTAATAAAATTTTTACAGGTCTATTGTTTTCTAAGTTTATAACATCACTCTCAACCATTATATCATCTCTTCCAAACGGATCGTCTGGGTTAATACCAAATGGATTATTGTCTGCAATGTTTCTTACTTGTGTGGTTCCTAATTTTCCATCTGCACCAGGTAGTCTATATTGCCATCCCCATTGCCATGCCATAACATCGACTTCAATTGCATTCTTTGGAACATTAACATATTGATTCCAAATAATAAGACCAGGCGCTAGTAAAGCAGCAACTCCTAAAGTAGTTGCCCATGTTAAAATTTTTTCTAATTTTTTGTCCTCAGGTTTATATTCTGCTCTTCTATCTTCTTTATGTGAGTATCTAAAAACACAGTAAATCATAAATAGACAAACAGCCACGAATACTCCTCCGCCTACCCAAAAAGTAAGAGTTATAGTATCATCCATTCCACCCCAATTTGATGCTATATCAGTCCAATACCAAGGAGTAAAAATATGAAATAAGACAGATCCGATGATTACTAATAAAAAAATTATTCCTGCATGCATAGAGCTTATATAGAAGAATAATCCTATAAATACCTATGACAAAATGTCATAAAACATATTAATTATACTAATATAATCAATATATCTATGCTCGGTAAATTAGGTATTTTAATAACAATTCTTGCTTTAGTTTTGGCGTTCTATTTTGTGATTTCTTTAGGTGCAGGAAGATTTTCTAAAGGAGAGACAAAACCTGAAACTAAAAGATATCTAAGATCAGTAAATATACTTTTAATTATAATTGCAGTGTTTGGATCAATTTTAGTTTTATTTATATAAATTATGCAATCAAAGATTTGCAGAATTCTATAACAGTATCATTGTATGCAAACATTATAGTAAAAAAGACTAGCCAAACTATAAATAAAAATAACCAGTACAATGAAAGAGCATTAATACTTTTTTCTTCTTTGTTATAATCTTTCTCATCCAATTTAAAAATTTTTGAGCTTACTTTGCCCCAAAAATAGAGACCTCCTAAAAGATGAATACCGTGTAACGCTGTAAAGAAATAATAAGATGAAAAATATGTATTGGTTGAAACAAAATTTCCACTTTTCATAAGTTGGTACCATAAAGCTAACTGAAGAAATAAAAATATATAACTTAGAGAACCCACATAAATTAAATTTCTTTTTATTGTATTAGTAATTCCGTTTTTTAAATCTTTACTTATTCTATTAAAAAATATTGTTACTAAAATTAAGACTAATGTGTTTATCCAAAGTAAATTTGTCTTCAATATAAAAGTTGTGTCTTGTTCCGGTGGTAGTGAGTAAAGATAGCCAGTGAATATCAGACTAAATAAAGTTGTACTTACTCCAAAAATAATAATAACAGCTGACATTTGATTTGAAATTTCAAATGTTTTTCCAGAATGAGTACTATCAATTACTGCTTGGTCTTGTTCCCAAGGTTTTTCAGTTAATGTGCCAAATATTTTCTTTATCAAAGACATAATATTTATATAGTCCGAATATACAATTTTACAATAATGAAAATAAAAACCTCCATTGCAGTTTTAACTGGTTGCTTAACAATATTCTTATTTTTAATGCTACCTGTATTTCTTTCTATGAAGGAACAAAAAGACCAATCAGTCGCAGCTTTTAAAGGCTCAGATTTTGAGCTTAAAGATATGAACAATAATATTATTACTCAAGAATCTTTTGACGGACCTTTAACTGCAATTTTTTTTGGTTTTACAAATTGTCCTGATATTTGCCCAATGACTTTAAATAAAATGGATATTGCATTGAATAGAATAAAGAAAAATAAAAAAAAAGATTTAAAAGTTTTTTTTATTAGTGTTGATCCTAAAAGAGATACTCCAGAAGTTATTAAGGACTATCTCAGAAATTTTGATAACGAGTTTGTTGGTATCACAGGAGATCCAGGTGAAATTTTTTTATTGTCACAATCATGGGGAATAATCAGTCAAAAAATTTTTCTTGAAAATGGTGATTACAATGTTGATCATAGCTCACCTGTAATACTTCTTAAAGATGGAAAATATATTGCTAAAATTTCTCACAGAGACGATATTAAAAAATCAATTAATTTAATTAACAAATATTTATAAATTCAAAATATAACTAAGTATTGATATTGACGAAATTACTGCTGTCTCTGATCTGAGAATGTTTTCATTTATTTTAAATGATTTTACACCTTTAAAATTTAAAATATTATTCCTTTCTTGCTCTGAAAAATCACCCTCAGGCCCAATTATAATACACAAGGGTTTATCTTTGTCCTTATTAAAATCAATTTTTTTATTTTGAGTATTTAGGTCGGTAAAAATTAAATCTATTTTATTTTCATTTTTTTTTAAGAAATTTTTCAAGTTTTGAGGTTTTTCTAAAGAAGGAAGATTTATTCTATTTGACTGCTCTGTTGCCTCTATAATTATTTTTTCTAATCTCTCAGAATTAATCTTTCTTACAATTGTTCTATCAAAAATAATTGGAATAAATTTAGTTACACCCAATTCAGTAGCCTTCTGTATCATGAAATTTGAATAATTTGATTTAATGGGAGAAAATGCCAACCAAATTTCTACCAGGTTTTCTTTATTTCTTAATTTTTCTCGAATATTAAATTCAACTTTGCCACTACTGATATTATTAATTTTAGCTAACCACTCACCATTTTTATTAAATAGTGAAAAATTTTCACCAATTTTAACTCTCATTACTTTTGTTAAATAGTGTGATTGTGGTTTTTCAAGGTAAGAATTTAAATTAAGAGATAAACTTTCAGGAAAAAATATTCTAATATTGCTCATATAAAGAAAGTAATTTATGAAAAATATTAAAGCAATAATTTTCGATGCCTATGGAACTTTATTTGATGTCAATTCTGCAGCAGAAAAATGTAAAGATAAAATTGGCAGCAAATGGGAGAGTTTTTCAAATTATTGGCGAACAACTCAGCTAGAATATACTTGGCTTAGAAGTTTAATGAAAAGACATAAAGATTTTTGGAAAATTACTGAGGATAGTTTAGATAAATCAATGAAAGTTTTTAATATTAATCCTAATATGAAAAATGAATTACTTAATCTTTATAAAATTCTTTCCCCTTATCCAGAAGTAAAAGAAACTCTACAATTATTAAAAAAAAAAAATTACAAACTATCAATACTTTCAAATGGGACTCCTTCCCTTCTCAATGAATTGATCTCCAGTAATAATCTTGAAGTTTTTGATGATATTTTTTCAGTAGAGGAAGTTGGTGTTTTTAAGCCAGACTCAAAAGTATACGATATTCCAGTTAAAAAATATAAGATTGAAAAACGTGAAGTCGCTTTTTTAAGCGCAAATACATGGGATGTTTCTGGGGGTGGTAATTATGGTTTTAATGCTATTTGGGTGAATAGAAATAATATTATTTTTGATAACCTAGATTACTATCCTGCAAATCAGATTAATAATCTTAAACACTTACTTGATATTATTTAAACAAGTCATTATTTTAAAATCATGACAAATATTTTAGATCTTGTTGGAAGAATTTTAATCTCAGCTTTATTTCTTCTTAATGGTGTTTTTAAAATTAGTAATTATGATGGAACAGTTGACTGGATGGAGGGTTTTGGAATACCAGGAATTTTAATTATACCAGCAATAATTTTGGAGATAGTTGGACCTATCTTAATTATATTAGGCTATAAAGCAAAAATTGCAGCAGGTTTATTAAGTCTATTTTGTATTGCTACAGCTGTAATTTTTCACAACGATTTTTCAGACCAGATGCAATTAGGATCTTTTTTGAAAAATATTGCATTAGCAGGTGGGTTTCTGTTTATATTCATAAATGGAACTAAAGATTTTAGTTTAGATAAGAAATTTTAATAAATAATATGTCAGACATAGAAGTAAAAAAAATTATTGAACCTACACAAGCATCTGACGGAGCTGGAGTTAAACTAAAAAGAAGTATCGGTGTAGAGCCAAATTACTTTGATCCATTTTTAATGCTAGATGAATTTGGATCAGAAAATAGTGAAGATTATATAGCAGGTTTTCCACCTCATCCTCATCGAGGAATAGAAACAGTAACTTATATGTTAGCTGGAGATTTTGAGCACAAAGATAGTACTGGTGGCGAAGGTAGAATGAGTGCAGGAGATGTTCAGTGGATGAAAACTGGAAGTGGAATAATTCACTCTGAAATGCCAGCAATGAAAGAAGGTAAACTACATGGATTTCAATTATGGATCAATATGCCAGCTAAACTTAAAATGAGCAAACCTAATTACATCTACATAGATGCAGACCAAATGCAATCATATAAAGATGAGGAAAAATTTGTAAAAGTCATAGCTGGTAAATTTAAACAAGCCGAGGGACCTGTAAAAAAACATAATGTTGAGCCTATTTATTTTGATGTAGAATTAAACAAGAAAAAAGAGTTCAATGTTGATTTACCATCAACTCACAATTCATTTATTTATTTAATTGATGGAGAGATTAAAATTGGGAATCAACAACATCAAAAAGTTGAAAATTCAAAACTAATTCTTTTGGAAAAGGGAGACAAACTTAAGGTTTATGGCTTAACTGATGCTAAGTTTCTTCTAATTGCCGGAAAACCAATAGGTGAACAAATTGCTAGAGGTGGTCCATTTGTTATGAACACTAAACAAGAAATCTTGCAAGCAGTCGAGGATTATCATAAAGGTACATTTGTAAAATGAAATCTATTAAAGTAACAAATACAGGTGGACCAGAAGTTCTTAAAGTAGAAGATATAACTTTAGAAAAACCTGGAGCAGATGAAGTTCAAATCGAACATGTTTCAATTGGTTTAAATTATATAGATACATATCATAGATCAGGTTTATATCCTCTTGAATTACCAACTGGGATTGGGATGGAAGCAGCAGGTATAATTAAAGAAGTTGGTTCAAATGTTTCTAATTTTTCAGTTGGAGATAAAATTGCATATGCTGCAGCTCCTTTAGGTGCTTACTCAACTCACAGAAATTACACATCAAAAAATATTGTAAAAGTTCCTAATGATATTGATTTGGAGCAAATTTCGAGTGCAATGACAAAAGGAATGACAACATTTTATTTATTACACAAAACATATGTTCCAAAAGAAGGTGAAACTGTCTTATTTCATGCAGCAGCAGGTGGGGTGGGACAATTCTTTTGTCAGTGGGCAAAAAGTTTAGGACTGAAAGTTATTGGAACAGTTGGTAGTGATGAAAAAGTTGAGATAGCAAAAAAGTATGGTTGTGATGAAGTTATAAACTATTCTAAGGAGGACTTTGCGAAAAAAGTGTTGGAACTCACAAACGGTAAAGGTGTTTCAGTAGTTTATGATGGTGTGGGAAAAACAACATATGACAAATCCATTGAATGTTTAAAATTAAGAGGAACAATGGTTTCATTTGGAAATGCATCAGGTCCACTTGACCCAATTATTGTTTCAAAATCTTTGCAACCAAAGGGTATTTATTTCGTTAGACCTGCAATGAATCAATACTTCACAAATAGTGAAGAAATACAAGAAGCGGCAAACATGTTATTTAAACAAATTTCATCAAGAAACGTAAAAATAGAAATTTTTAAAAAATATAAATTAGAAGATGTTGTGCAAGCACATAAAGATTTAGAAGGAAGAAAAATTACAGGTCCAGCAGTAATTATTCCTTAAACTGAACATCCATATCAGAAAGATGAAGTTTTAAAGCCTTGGTAGAAATTTGTATTTCTCTAATAAAAAATATAATTGAAATCATCATTGATAAACAACACGTTCCAAAGATTACTCTAGCTACAATTAAACTTTCTAAATAAAGAGCAAATACAGTCAGCATATTAAATAGAAAACCAAATGCTGCTGACATAATTGCAAACTTTAATACACCAATTCTGCTATTTAGGTTGATAAGTTGGTCTTTCCATTCTGGTGGAGTGTGTTTTTCAAAGACATACTCATCATGAATTTTTCTAATTAATCCACTCAGGGTATGAAATCGGTTACTGTATACACTCATTATAAGCGGTATTGCAGGAAACATTAATGCTGTTACGGTGTAATCTATATTCATTCGAATCAATTTGATTATGAGACTCTGCTTTGCTATTTACAAGTAAATTGTTATGCAAAACATCAAATTGTTCGTTGAACTTACAAGATTAAATAGACCAATAGGCTACATGCTTTTATTTTGGCCTTGTCTATGGGGTCTTACAATTGCTTATGATTTTAATTCTGAATTGAAGATATTTTATTTTTATTCCTTGTTATTTTTACTTGGTTCTATTCTAATGAGATCTGCTGGTTGCATTGTAAATGACATAGTAGATAAAAATTTCGACAAAAAAGTTAAGAGAACCAAAAATAGACCAATTGCATCAGGAAAAGTTTCTGTAAAGCTTGCGATAATTTACTCTTTTATTTTGTGTGGATTAGCATTTTTAGTATTGATTAATTTTAATAAATTTACAATTTTAATGGCAATATTATCAATGCCATTGGCGTTTACTTATCCTTTGATGAAGAGATTTACTTATTGGCCACAGCTATTTCTTGGAATTACATTTAATTATGGTCTTGTTCTTGCTTGGACATCAATAAATAACAGCATAGATTTAATACCAATTATTTTTTATTTTGGAGCCATATTTTGGACACTGGGTTACGACACTATTTATGGATATCAAGATATTAAAGATGATGAGATTATAGGAGTAAAATCTACCTCGATAAAATTTAAAAATAACCCAAAAAAATTTATTTCTTTATGTTACATATTTTTTTTTCTTACATTAATTTTAATTGGCTTATTAATGAACTTTAAAGTGTCATATTTTGTATCTCTGATAATTACTTTTTTTCATTTGGGCTTCTATCAAATAAAAAATCTTGAAGTATCGAATCCAAATATGTGTCTAGTAAAATTTAAAAGTAATAATTTATTAGGTCTAATTGTTTTTATAAATATTTTAATTGGAAAAATAATTTAAATGTCTAACCTTGAAATTTTAAAAAGACTTTACAAAGACTACACAAAAAAATATTTAAATAAAATTTTTCTAGCAGTCTTTTTTTCTATATTAGTTGCTGGTAGCACATCTGCAACTGCATGGTTATTAGATCCAGCAATTGATAAAATTTTTATTAATAAAGACCAGAGCCTACTTTTGATAATCCCATTATTAATAATTCTAGCCTTTGCGACTAAAGGAATTTCTCTCTATTTAGCAAGAGTTACAATGATTAAAGTTGCAGAAGAAGTTAAAAAAACGATACAAGTTAACATGCTTACATCGTTTATTAAGGCTGATACTGAAAATATAGAAAGCAAGCATACTGGAAAATATATTTCCAATCTTAATTTTGATGTTAATCAAATTACAGGTATGCTTAGCACTTCTTTTTTAACTTTATTCAAAGATGGGTTAACTTTAATTGGACTTCTCACTGTAATGTTTGTCCAAAATTGGAGGTTATCTCTAATTGCAATTATTATGATTCCATTTGCATCTTTTATTGCAAAAAAATTAGGTAAAAGAATGGGTAAAGTAGTAACAGAGGCTCAAGTGAAATCTGGAGACTTAAATAAATATTTAATTGACATTTTCAAAAATCATAAAATTATCAAAATTTTTCAAAGAGAAAAGTATGAAAACGACAGATCAGAGAGATTTGTTAATGATCTAAAAGAAAAATCAATAAAAATATCCTCAGTCTTTATTAGAGCCACACCTGTTATGGAGATTTTAACTGGAACCATGATCGCTATACTAATTTTTTATTCTGGTAAATTAATAATGAATGATCAATTGAGCTTGAATAATTTTTTTTCTTTTTTAGCTGCAATGATGTTAGCTTATCAGCCAGTAAAGTCTTTAGCAGTTATTAATGTTGGTGTTAATCAAGGATTATCTGCTAGTAAAAGAATTCTTCCAATAATTGATACAAAAAATTTAATTGAAACTAATGAAGATAAAATAAATTTAAATTTGGAAAACGGAACAATTAACTGCAAAAATGTAAATTTCAATTATTCCACAAATTTAGAGAATAAAGTTTTAAAAAATATAAATATTAAAATAAATGGTGGAAAGATGACCGCTCTAGTTGGGCAAAGTGGCTCGGGCAAATCAACATTATTAAGTTTAATTCCAAGAATTTATGATCCAAAAACTGGAATATTAGAAATCGATGGACAAAATATTAAAGAAGTTAATTTATTTTCCTTAAGGAAAGAAATATCGATAGTTGATCAAAATGTGACTTTATTTGATGATACGATTTTCAATAATATAAAATATGCAAAACCAGAAGCAAAAGACGATGAGATTTATGAAGCTGCAAAGCTTTCAATGTGTTCAGAATTTATAGATAAACTTGAAAATAAATATCAAACCTTAATAGGAGAAAATGGAGTAAGATTATCGGGTGGGGAAAAACAAAGGCTTTCTATAGCAAGAGCATTCTTAAAAAACAGTAAAATTATTCTTTTAGATGAAGCTACTTCATCTTTAGACTCTGAAACTGAAGAAAAAATACAAAAAGCATTAGATAAATTGACTTCAAATAAAACAACCGTAGTTATTGCACACAGACTTTCAACTATTTTAAATTCTGATAAAATTTACGTTATGGATAAGGGTATTGTAGTGGATTCAGGAAATCATGAGGAACTCTTAAATAAGTCTGATACTTATAAAAACTATTATAATAAACAGATAAACAAAAGTTAATGTTTGTTATTTATAATTTATTTTTATTTCCGATAATATTAATTTCACCACTAATTGTATTGATTAGAATATTTTTAGGAAAAGAGGACCAACTCAGATTTAAGGAAAAATATGGGTTTTTTCCAAAAAAAAATAAACCCAATGAAACAATTTGGATACATGGCGCAAGTGTAGGTGAATTATTAAGTATAATTCCAATTGTAAGGAAGTTTGAAGAAGATAAAGGTATTAAAAGAATTTTAATTACTTCATCAACTACCAGTTCTTCGCATATTTTATCTAAATTTAAGTTTAAAAAGACTGTTCATCAGTTTTACCCTTTTGATTTAAATTTTTTAACCAAACATTTCATTAATCACTGGAAACCAAAATTAGCAATATTTGTAGACTCTGAAATTTGGCCAAATATGTTTAATAATTTACATAAAAAAAATGTCCCACTAATCCTTCTGAATGCAAGAATTACAAGAAAATCTTTTACTAGATGGAAATTTTTTCCTAATTTTTCAAAAAAAATTTTTGAAAAAATTACTCTTGCTTTGCCACAAAACATAGAGTCAAAAAAATATTTAAAATTATTAGGAACAAAAAAAATAAAACTTGTAGGAAATTTAAAGTTTTTTGGAGGATCAAAAAGGGACAATGTAAATTTAATTCTTAAAAAAAAATTTTCTAAAAAGGTTATTTTTTGCGCAGCAAGTACTCATCGAACAGAAGAACTATTCGTTGGAAAAGTACATAAAGAATTAAAGTCAAAAATTAAAAACCTGATTACAATAATAATCCCAAGACATATAAACAGAAAAAAAGAAATAATTAATGAATTAAACAGTATTGGTCTTAATTCCCAATTACATACATCATCAAAAAAATTATCCAAAAATACAGATATTTACATAGTGGATACCTACGGAGAGTCTGCAAAATTCTATTCACTTTCTAAATTAACATTTTTGGGAGGATCACTTATACCACATGGAGGACAGAACCCTCTAGAGCCAGCAAGGAAAGGTAATTATATCTTATATGGTCCACATGTAGAAAACTTTAAAGAAGTTTACGAAATGTTAGAAAAATTGAAAATTACAAGAAGAGTGAACTCGATAAAAAATATGAAATCAGCTGTTTGTCAAAAAATTAATTTTTTACAAGGAAATACTGTGAATAAAAAGTTAAAATACTTAGGAGATAAAATACTAAATAAGAATTTATACGAGATTAAAAAATTTATCTAAATGAAAATTATTAAACCATCATATTTAAATGATAAAAATTTAATTTCATATTTATTAACTCCTTTTACGATTTTTACTATGTTAATAAATTTTAGTAAAAATTTTTTAATTAGAAAAAAATATAAAATCAAAACTATATGTGTAGGAAATATTTATATTGGTGGAACTGGAAAAACTTCTCTAAGCATACAAATAAATAAAATTTTAAAAAATAAGTTTAGAACAGTATTTGTTAAAAAAAGATATTTAGATCAACTAGACGAAACAAAAATGCTTCAAGCTCATGGGAAGCTAATTAGTGATAAAAATAGAGGTATAAGTTTAGATAAAGCTGAGATAAAAAAGTTTGATTTAGCGATTTTAGATGATGGTTTGCAAGACAAAAAAATAGATTATGACATATCAATTGCTTGCTTTAATTCGACTTATGGCATCGGTAACGGATATTTAATTCCAGCAGGGCCTTTAAGGGAAAAACTAGAAATATTAAAAAAATATAGCGCAATTTTTTTAGTTGGTGAAAAAAAAAATACAAAACTTTCATCAATATTAAAAAAATTTAATAATAAAATATTTTATTCCAAATATGTTCCAATCAATATAAAAAACTTCAATAGAAAAAAAAGCTACTTATATTTTTGTGGGATTGGAAATCCAGAGGAGTTTGAAAACACACTTAATAAATATAAGTTTAATATATCAAAAAAGTTTATATTTCCCGATCATCATAATTATACGAATGAGGATTTAGAAAAAATAAAAAAAATTGCTTCAAATGATCAATTAGAAATCATTACTACAGAAAAAGATTATAAAAGACTAACTAATAGTAATAAAAAAAATATTAAATACTTAAAAGTAGAGTTGCGAATAGAAAATTATAAAAAGTTTTCAAATTTTTTAAAAGAAAAGATATGAAAAAAATAATATATTTTATTGAATTTCTATTGGTAGAATTTTTATTTATTATTTGCAAAATTATAGGATATAAATCAGCATCTAATTTGGGGTTTTTTATTGGAAAAAATTTTGGAAACTTTTTTAGAAAAAAAAAGTCAATAATTGAAAATTTGCATAAGTCTAAAATTGTTATAAATATTTCTGACAATCAATTTGTTAATAATATTCTAGGAAACTATGGGCGTATTTTAGCAGAATATCCGTTTTTAAAAGATTTTAGAAAAAATAAGCTAGAGCAATTTATAAGAATTGATGGTATTAAAAATTTAAATAAAATTAAAAGTAACAATAAGCCTGTTGTTTTTATATCAGGACATTTTAACAACTTTGAACTCATGGCCATGCAAATTGAGAAACATGGCATAAATTTAGCAGCAATATATAGACCACTTAATAATATTTTTTTAAATAAAACAATGGAAACGATAAGAACAAAATATATTTGTAGAAATCAAATTAAGAAAGGAAGATCAGGTACTAGACAAATTTTAGAAAATTTAAAAAAAGGTAACTCTATAGCTTTGATGATTGATCAAAGAGTTACGGAAGGTATAAAAATTAATTTTTTTGGAAACCTAGCATCTACCACCACCATACCAGCTCAAATTATAAAAAAATATGAATGTGATATAGTTCCAATTTATATTGAAAGATTAGAGAAACATAACTTTAAAATGTATGTGTCTCAGCCAATAGCAATAAATTCCGAGAAGTCTCAAGAGGAAATTTCTGAACATTTAAATAAGATATTAGAAAAAATGATACTAAAAAATCCTGATCAATGGATTTGGACACACAATAGATGGAAAAAATAATAATTATTTAGTATCTTTTTCTTTTTTTATTGAAGCCTCAACATAAGAAAAGTAAGCCTCTTGCTCATCAACATTCCAATAATTCAAATTCTGTAGTGAAATTTTCTTTCCTGAAACTGCACAAATAACATGGTCACCTTCCTCTACAATATCAAAATTATTTGGCAGATATTTTAATTTTGCTAACTTGTTCATGATTTATAGGATATATATTTGAATATATGAAAATTGCAATTCTTGGAAATGGCGGTAGAGAACATGCAATAGCAACCAAAATCTCAAAATCCTCCAAACTTGAAAAATTATATTGTATACCAGGTAATGCTGGTACTGACTCAATAGCAGAGAATGTAGAACTGGATTTTTACAATTTTGAAAGTTTATTGCAGTTTATAAAAGAAAATAAAATTGATTTGGTAATTGTTGGACCTGAAAAACCTCTAGTTGATGGTGTTGTTGATTTTCTTTTAAAAGAAAATATAAAAGTCTTTGGTCCAAATAAAAAAGTTTCACAATTAGAAGGATCAAAAATATTTACAAAGAAAATATGTGAAAAGTACAATATTCCTACTGCACAATTTGGAGTATTTAGAACTGCTTCAGAAGCTTATTCATATTTAAAAAATGCAAATATGCCTATAGTGGTTAAAGCAGATGGATTAGCTGCAGGTAAAGGTGTTTATATTTGCGAGGATTTGGAAAGTTCAAATAAAGCTGTGCAAGAAATATTTAATGGAAAATTTGGTTTAGCTGAACAAGTACTTATTGAAGAATTTTTGCAAGGAGATGAAATGAGTTATTTCGTACTTTCAGATGGAAAAACGTATAAAAGATTTAATACTGCTCAAGACCATAAGAGAGTTGGTGAGGGAGATAGAGGAAAAAATACAGGAGGGATGGGTGCATATTCGCCTTCTGGACTTATAAATGCAGAACTAGACAAAAAAATAATTACAGAAATTGTTAATCCTACTTTTCAGGCTATTAAAGACATGGGAGAAAATTACAAAGGATTTTTATATGTTGGTCTAATGATTAAAGACAATAATCCGTATCTTATTGAATATAATGTGAGAATGGGAGATCCAGAATGTCAAACAATTTTGCCACTTTTAGCTAATGATTTATTAGATCTAATTTTATCTTGTTGTAATGAAACTTTAGAGAGTCACGATATTCTTTGGGAGGAAAAAAAGAGTATTTGTCTAGTCCTTTGCTCTAATGGATATCCAGATATTTATAAAAAAAACGTCGAAATACCTAAGATTGAAAATATAAAAAATAATGACTCATTTTTTATTTACCATGCAGGCACAGAAAAAAAAGATAACAAAGTTCACGCTATTGGAGGAAGAGTGCTTAATTTTGTAAGTATCTCTGATAATTTTAAGTCCTCACGAGACATAGTAATCAAAGAAATTGAAAATCTAAATTGGGAAAATGGTTTTTATCGTAGAGATATTGGATATAAAATTATTGATAAATGAGAGTCATAGGAGGAAATCTTAAAGGTAAAAAATTATTAATTCCTCTGGATAAATCTACCAGACCATTGAGAGATATGGTTAGAGAATCAATTTTCAATATTTTAGACCATTCAAGTAAAGTGTCTAAAAATATAACTAACTCTAAAGTGTTGGATTTATTTTCTGGTACTGGTTCATTTGGAATTGAGTGTTTGTCTAGAGGGGCTAAAGAAGTAATTTTCTTTGAAAATTATTATAATTCTATAAAAGTTTTAAAAGATAATATTTTTAATTTAAAATTAGAGAGCAGAACTAAAGTATATGAGAGTGATGCATACAATTTAAAAGAATCAAATTTAAACAATAAAATTTTTGATGTAATTTTTCTAGATCCACCTTTTAAAGACCAAGAAGTAAACATTTTAATAGATCAAATAAAAATATCAAAGGTTGCTGATATCAATACATTAATAATTATACATCGAAATAAAAAATCGGTGGATAATATTTCTAAGTTTTTAAATGTTTTGGATGAAAAGAATTACGGTTTATCTAAAATTTTATTCAGTAAATTAATTTAAATCAGTAATTTTGACGTTTCAGTTTTAATTAACTCAACTGAAGGTTGATCAAAAGGATTTACTTCCATTAACCTTCCCAATAAAATTGTCTCTAGAACAAAAAAAGCAAATAATTCTCCAACTGTTTCCTCATTTTTACTCAAAATTTCAAAACTTCTAAAAGGTATTTTTTTTCTTTTGAAAACCGTTTGAGTTGCCTGTCTTTGTGCTTTGATGATTTGATTTAAATTTTTGTTTTTTAGAATTGAAAATTTATCAAATAAATTTTTATTTGATAATCTTCTTGTTTTTTCATTTAAAACTCCAAAAAATGTAAAAAAATTATTTTTGGGTCCATCTAAATAAAGTTGAAGCAAGCTATGATTATCCTTGGGCATAGATGAAATAATAGGAAAAATACCTTTATTAACTTTTCCTAAACTTTCTGCAGTAAGTTGTTGGTACCATTTGAATAAATTATTAGAACTTTCATCATAGTTAAGAATTATTGAATTTTTTTTCCCTTTTGAAAAACAGTTAAAAATGAAATTAACGTTATAAATCAATTGATTTAGGAAATATTTATTTTTTATTAAGTAATTTAGCCTTTTAAATTTTCTCTCATTTAGTCCTAGCAATTCTGCTGGCAACATTCCAACTTCGGATAAAACTGAATATCTTCCTCCAATATAATTTTTATGCTCAATAATATCTGCCTTTAATTTATTTCCCAGTTTAGTAAGAAAACTAGATCTTTTCTCTGTAATTACTATATTTTTGTTTTTTTTTTGTGAATTAAGAATTACGTTAAAGTTTGATATGGTCTCAAGAGTGTTTCCAGATTTTGATACTATTAAATTTACAGTTTTTTTTTTATATTCAAAATTGATTTTACCATCAAGATTATTATAAAAATTTATTTTTTTTTTTACCTTAAATTTTAAGAAATCGTATATTGCTTCTGTACCTAAAATTGAACCACCCATACCAATTAGATTTATGGTATTAAAGTTTTTATATTTTTTTAAAATTTCTTTTTTATAGCTATATTTATAATTTTTATTGAATGAATTTAATAGCAATTTGTTTGCCATTAGCTCCTTTTTTAAAATATTATTTATTTTATTTTTTGCTTTTATATTTTTTTTTTGTTCGAAATTTTTAAAAATTATGTTTTTTGAAAACATTTATTAATTAATTTTTTTTAATATTGTATTTTCAATGGATGTAGATTGTTCAGATGATGTGTTATCTTTTTCGATTTCACTATTTTTGATTAAATTTTCTATATTAGATTGATCGCTCTCAATATCTTTGGTTGATTTTGCAATTGCTTCACCTGGTTTTGGCAATTTATCAAAATCTGGAGGCATTGCTAATGGATTTTTTTTATCAATTAAGAATTCGTCTCCTTGATCTGATCTTTTTTTTCCTTGCAAAGCTTCTCCAACACCGCATGAATATAGAAAAAATAAAAAGAATAATAACTTGGAAATTATATAAATTTTATTCATTTACTTTTTTATAACTTATTAATTCAGCAAGAATAAGTAAAATTATTCCAATTGTTATAAATATATCAGCCACATTGAAAATAAACCAATGATATCCATTGTAATTTAGGTCAAAAAAGTCTGGGACCGCTCTATAATATATTCTATCAAATAAATTACCTAATGAGCCTCCTAAAATAATAATTAAAAAATAATACTTTAGTCCTTTTTCTTTAAATAATAGATAAATTATAATAAAATTAATTAGTATAATTAAAATAGTGACTACATTATAAAAAAGATCCTGATCTGAGGATAATAAACCGAAACCTATTCCTTTATTCCAAACTAAATAAAAATTTAAGAATGAGTTTATATAAATATCCACTTGTCCAGTTTCCTCTAGTATATTTAGAATAAGTATTTTTGATATTCTGTCTAAAAAGAAAATAGATAATAAAATTAAAATACTTATTACTATTTTTTTTATATTTTCACTTTTCATGAAAGATGACAGTTACCATCTCTTTCGCAAATATTTTCTCTGATTTTCCAACAAACTGGGCATTTTTTCCCAACAGCTTTTGAACTAGTGATCTCAATTTCTTTTTCTAAATTGTTATCATTCAAGATTGAAGCAGAGGATGTAATGCAAATTTCTGAGAAATCATGATTCTGAGCTAAGCTATACATGTCTTTATCTTTAATTTTTATCTCAATATTTGCCTCTAGGCTTGAACCAATAATTTTATCAGCTCTTTTACTTTCAATGCTAATGTTTGCCTCATCTCTGATTAATTTAAGTTTATCCCATTTACTATTTAATTCTTCATTTTTCCATTTATTGGGAATTTTAACGAATTTTTGTAAATGAATACTTCCATTATTATCTTCTTTATGAATTAAATGATAAATTTCTTCAGTAGTAAATGATAAGATAGGTGCAAACCATTTTAATAAGCATTCTAAAATTACTTTTAATATTAATATACAATCAAAACGCTTTTTTGAATCTTTTGGATCACAATAAAGAAGATCTTTTCTAATATCAAAATAAAATGCTGAGAGTTCTACTGTGCAAAAATTTAATAATTCTTTATATAAATTATGAAAATTATAGGACTTAAAATATTCATTAAAATTTTCATTGATCACATACAATTTATGCAGCATATACTTTTCTAATTCAGGAATATTATTTAAATCAATTTTTTCAAAATCTACTTTTGAATATTCATCTTGTATATTTCCTAAAAGATATCTGAAAGTATTTCTTATTTTTCTGTAAGATTCAGAGTGTTGGTCTAAAATTGAATAATCTATTCTTAAGTCCTCAGCATAATTTGATGAGGCAACCCAAATTCTAAGTATATCAGCGCCATATTTCTTTAAAATATCTTCTGGAGCTATTACATTTCCAGTTGATTTAGACATCTTTAATCCTTTTCCATCAACAACAAACCCATGAGATAAAATACTTTCAAATGGTGCTCTACCTCTTGTTCCACAAGACTCTAACAGTGATGAGTGAAACCATCCTCTATGTTGATCCGAACCCTCTAGGTACATTGATGCAGGCCATTTTAAATCTTCTCTTTTTTCTAAAACAAAAGAATGAGTTGATCCACTATCAAACCATACTTCTACAATATCACTGGTCTTTTCAAAATCTTCTGCTTTATATTTATCTCCAAGCAGTTTCTGAAAATTATCTTCAAACCAACAGTCTGAGCCTTCTTTTTCATAAATTTTAGCAATATTCTCAAAAACCTCTTCATCGATAAGAACTTCTCCATTTTTTTTTGAGATAAATATTGGAAGAGGAACTCCCCAAACTCTCTGCCTAGAGACACACCAATCTGGTCTGGTCTCGATCATTGCTTTAATTCTTTCTTTTCCTTTACTAGGATAAAAAGTAGTGTCATCAATTGCTTTAAGCGCTTTGTCTCTTAGTTTATGACTCTCCATTGAAATAAACCATTGGGGTGTTGCTCTATGAACTAAAGGAGCTTTAGACCTCCAAGAATGTGGGTAAGAATGTGTAAATTTGCCATTGTTTAAAAGACCTTTAAGTTCTCTAAGCTTTTCAATAACAATATCGTTTGCTTTAAAAATGTGAGTTCCTTCAAATATGGGAATATGTTTTGTGTACCTTCCGTCGTCATCAACTGTCTCAATTGCTTTTATCCCATTATTGATACATAAATTAAAATCATCAGGTCCATGGCTTGGTGCACAATGAACAATTCCTGTTCCTTGCTCAGTTGTTACAAATCTTGCCTCTAGCATTGGAACATCATAATCATAGCCAATTTTATGAAATGGATGGCTACAAATAGTTCCGTCAAATTCTTTTCCTTTAAACTCTTTTAATATCTTAATATTGTATTGAGTATCTTTTACAACAGACGACAAAAGTTCTTTTGCAATAACTATTTTATCGTTTTGCAATATATCTTTGTTATCGATCTCACATAAAACATAATCCAAACTTTGGTTATAAGCTAATGCCTTGTTGGCTGGTATCGTCCATGGAGTTGTAGTCCAGATAACTACACTAGAACCAATTAATTCATTGATATTAGATTTTTTAACTTGGAAGGCTGTATATATTGTATCAGATTCATGATCTTGATATTCAACCTCTGCATCCGCTAAAGCTGTTTTTTCAACTGTTGACCATAGTACAGGTTTGTAGCCCTTGTATAAACTACCCTCTTTTAAAAATTTTCCAAGTTCTCTTACAATTTGAGCTTCTGCATCAAAACTCATAGTTGAATAATAGTTTTCCCAATCTCCGATTACTCCTAACCTTTTAAATTGGTCTTTATGAATACTAATCCATTTGCTTGCAAAATCTCTACATTCTTTTCTAAACTCAATAATAGGCACATCATTTTTATTTTTTTTATTTTTTTTGTATTGTTCCTCAATTTTCCATTCAATTGGTAATCCATGACAGTCCCATCCAGGTACATAAACTGAGTCTTTGCCATCCATTTGATGAAATTTAATTATTATATCTTTAAGAATTTTATTTAAGGCAGTACCCATATGAATATTGCCATTTGCATATGGAGGTCCATCATGTAAGACAAATTTTTCTTTTCCTTTGCTTTGAGATCTTAGTTTTTCATATAGATTAATCTTATCCCAAAACTTTAAATATTCTGGTTCCTTATTTGGTAAATTTGCTTTCATGGAAAAAGCCGTTTTAGGTAAATTTAAGTGTTTCTTGCTCATTATGTTTTTTTAGCTTTTAAAATATCTTTTTTTATTTGATTTTTTAACTCACTGATACCTTTGAATTTTTTTTCTCCTCTTATAAATTTTAAAAATTCTACAGATAATTTTTTATTATAAAGATTTCCTGAAAAATTAAAAATATTTACCTCTAAAAGTATTTTTTTTTGATTGAATGTAGGTCTATAACCTAAGTTAGCAATTCCTTTATAGGATTTTCTTCTATCATTAATTCTTATTTTTACAGCATAAACACCAGGTTTTGCTATAACATAATTTTCAATATCTATATTACAGGTTGGAAATCCAATTTTTTGACCCATCATTCTACCTTTTTGAACTTTTCCCTCAATTTCCCAGTTTCTTTTTAAAAAAGTATTTGCTTTAGATAGTTTTCCCTCTTCAAGCAGCCTTCTAATTATTGTTGATGAAATTATTTTTTTATTTTCCATCAAAGGTGTTGGGTTTATTAAGTTATAACCAAAATCATTTTCATATTTTTTAAGCTGTATTACGTCTCCTTCTCTTTTATGTCCAAATCTAAAGTTATTGCTGACAAATATGAACTTTGATCTAAGTTTTTTGGATAAAATATCTTTTATGAATTTATAGTAAGTAATTTTGGAAAAATTTTTGTCAAATTTTTTATTAATTACAAAATCAACACCAAATTTTTTTAAATAAATTACTTTTTGATTAAAATTTGATATTCTATAGTTTTTAATCTTTGTATTGAAAAACATTTTTGGAATAGGATCAAAAGTAACTACGCCTACTTTAGATTTATATTTTGTTTTATATTTTTTAGCTAACTCAAATAATTTTTGATGCCCTGAATGTAAGCCATCAAAGTTACCAATTAAGATGATAGATTTTTTAAATTTATTAGGAATATTAAAGTTGTCAAAAATCTTTAATTTTTTTACCATTTTAATTCTTTCTGAAAATAGTCAATTTTTGCTTCATAATTTTTAAGTACATTTTCAATTGATAATTTTGAAATTTCTTGTCTATGTATACCACCTGTAATTAGTAATGAATCAAAATTTTGTATGTTAGCACCCTTTATATCTGTATTTAAATTATCACCAATACATAATATTTTTTTGTTATTTATATCTGCCGCGATTTCATAAACAGGTGGATATGGTTTTCCAAAATAAATAACCTTACCATCAATTTCTTCAAATGATTTTGCAATAGAGCCTGCACAATATTCTCTTTGGTTACCTCGATCAACTATTAAATCTGGGTTAGTGCATATCATTTTTTTAGTAATATGTTTTGATAAAAGATTTTTGTAATACCCTAGGTCATCTTCATGTTCTTCAAAAAGACCTGAACATAATAAATAATCTGAGTCATCTATATTAAGTACTTTATTATCTTCAAAAGTTTTAAATAAATCAAAATCTCTTTGTGGTCCTAGGTGAAAAAATTTTTTATTATTGAAATTTTCTAAAAGATATCTTTTTGATGCTTCTCCAGATGTAAAAACTGTATCAAAAAAATTATTTAATCCCATTTTTTTTAAAGTATTAATAACTGTTAGGTTGGGTCTTGGAGCATTTGTCAACAATATGAATTTTTTTTCATTATTAGATAATTCTTCTAAAACTTTAATAGCATTCTCGTACAACTTTATTCCATTATGGACTACTCCCCAGATATCTATGAAAAATAAGTCATATTCACTGAATATCGATTTTAAGCCTGATTCATCTAAATTTTTACTCATATTTCAGATATAGCTTAAAAATCTAATAAATTCTTGAATTTTCTCATCTATATATTTGAGACCAGATCTTGAAATAATAGTCACATGCATCTATATGAATTCTAATTTAAAGGAGTAAATATGAAGTTTAAACCGTTACACGATAGAGTATTAATCGAAGTTTTAGACAGCAGTGAAAAAACTGCTGGTGGAATTATCATCCCTGATTCTGCACAGGAGAAACCACAAGAAGGCAAAGTAGTTGCTGTTGGTGGTGGATCAAAAACTGAGGATGGAAAAATTATACCGATGGATGTTAAAGTTGGTGATAAAGTTCTTTTTGGAAAATGGTCAGGAACTGAGGTTAAAATTGATGGTAAAGAATACAGCATAATGAAAGAGTCAGACATTATGGGTATCTCTACTTCTAAATAAAATTAAAAAAAGGAGAGTTTAATAATGGCAAAAATAGTAAAATTCGATTCAGATGCTAGGTCAGCAATGCTGAAGGGAGTAGATATCCTTGCAAACACAGTTAAGGTTACTCTTGGTCCAAAAGGTAGGAATGTCGTTATAGACAAAGCATATGGTGCACCAAGAACAACAAAAGATGGTGTTTCAGTTGCAAAGGAAATCGATCTAGATGATAAATTTGAAAACATGGGCGCCCAAATGGTTAAGGAAGTTGCAAGTAAAACAAATGATGAGGCAGGTGACGGTACTACAACAGCAACTATTTTAGCTCAAGCTATTGTAAAAGAAGGTTGTAAGTATGTTACAGCCGGTATGAACCCTATGGACGTTAAAAGAGGAATTGATGCTGCAGTAGAACATGTAAGAAATGCTCTTATATCATCAGCTAAAAAAGTAAAAGATAGTGATGAAATTGCTCAAGTTGGAACTATCTCTTCTAATGGAGATAAAGAAATAGGAAACATGATTGCAAAGGCTATGCAGAAAGTTGGTAACGAAGGAGTTATAACTGTTGAAGAAGCAAAAAGTATTGAGACAGAACTTGATGTTGTTGAAGGGATGCAATTTGATAGAGGATATTTATCACCATACTTTGTTACAAATGCTGAAAAAATGACAACAGAACTTGAGAACCCATTAATTCTTTTACATGAAAAAAAATTAACTAATCTTCAACCAATGGTTCCTCTACTTGAGGCTGTGGTTCAAGCAGGAAGACCTTTAATGATTATATCTGAAGATGTAGAAGGTGAAGCATTGGCAACTTTAGTTGTTAACAAACTTAGAGGTGGACTTAAAGTTGTAGCAGTTAAAGCTCCTGGTTTTGGAGATAGAAGAAAAGCTATGCTTGAGGACATTGCAATTTTAACTGGTGGACAAGTTATCTCTGAAGATCTTGGGATAAAATTGGAAAATGTTAAAATTACCGATCTAGGTTCTGCTAAAAGAGTGAAAGTTGACAAAGAAAATAGTACCATTGTAAGTGGTACTGGAAAAAAATCAGACATCGAAGCAAGATGTGATCAAATTAAACAGCAAGTGGAAGAAACTTCGTCAGATTATGATAGAGAAAAACTTCAAGAAAGACTTGCTAAATTAGCTGGAGGTGTTGCAGTTATCAAAGTTGGTGGTGCAACTGAGGTAGAAGTTAAAGAGAAAAAAGACAGAGTTGAAGATGCTTTAAATGCTACAAGAGCAGCTGTTGAGGAAGGAATAGTTGTTGGTGGTGGATGTGCACTTCTTTACGCTTCGCAAGATCTAGATAAACTAAAAGTTAAAGGTTCAGATCAAAAAGCAGGTGTTGAAATTGTTAAAAGTGCTTTAGAAGCTCCAATAAGACAAATAACAACAAATGCTGGTGTCGACGGTTCAGTTATAGTTGGAAAACTTTTGGAAGCTAACAAATCTTCTCAAGGTTATGACGCTCAAACAGAACAATACGTAGATATGTTTAAAGAGGGAATTATTGACCCTGTCAAAGTCGTAAGAACAGCTTTACAAGATGCAGCTTCAATTTCTGGATTATTAGTAACAACTGAAGCAATGGTTGCTGATAAACCTGAAGAGAAGGATGCTGCCGCTGGAGGTATGCCTCCTGGAGGAATGGGTGGCATGGGTGGAATGGGTGGAATGGGAATGTAAAATCTTTCTCACTCATATAAAAATTCAAAAAGGGCAGTTTTTACTGCCCTTTTTTTTTGCATAGAAATCTTTTAAATAAAAACATAAGTTGTATCAAGTTGTGTAAAGACTAAAATTGAAATATGAAGAAATTCTTCTCATACCCTGTATTTTTAGTTTTATTTTTATCATTTATTGGAACAATTGGATTAGGTGCAATTGTAAAATATCACTATGATGGAGGAAAAAAATACCAATTTTTACAAAAACCAGCAATGTTATTTGTTGAAGCATCATTTTATATTGGTAAGATAATTTCAACCGGATCTTTAGGTTTAGATAAAGAACTTAAATTAACCAAACATAAAAACAAGAAAAGATTTTTTCAATTTATAGAAAATAACAGGAATGCACTTTTAGTATCTACACACTATGATTTAAGTTTAGGTAGATCAGTAGTTGATATAATTGATTTAAAAAACTTCAAAATTATTCACACTTACAAACATGATATAAGTAAAATGAACGATCTAATTACAAATAAAGATTTATATCCAGATATAAATACTAATAAACCTCCTGATAAATTTAGATATTTTGATCCTTTAATTTATGAGGATGGTTCTCTGATAAGTCATGATAATAATGGTCCATTATTTAAAATAGATATTTGCTCGAATATAAAATGGATTAATGATAAAAGAAAATTTCATCACATGAAAAATATAGATCTTAATGGAAATATTTGGGTTGGTATTTTAATGAGACCAGAAACAAAATATGTGAAAAAGTACTCTTTAGAAAATTACCAAGAAGATGGGATTGCAAAAGTAAACTCAAATAGTGAAATAGTGTACTCCAAAAGTGTCGTTGAATTATTAATTGAAAATAATATTTTGCCTAAAAATTTTGCTTACAATTCTTATCAACTACTACCTACTGAGAATCACACACATTTAAATGATATTGAACCTGCATTTAATGATACAGAATATTGGAAGAAACATGACATTTTCTTAAGTTTAAGAAATCTGTCTGCAATTGTCCATTACCGACCAAGTACTAATAAAGTAATTAATTATATAACTGGTCCTTTTGCAAAACAACATGATGTAGATATTATCTCAGATAAAGAAATTTCAATTTTTAATAATAATCAATTTTATGTTGATAATGAATATTCTGAAGTTTTAACTTATGATTTTGAAACTAAAAAATTTAAAAAATTATTAAATGATCAATTACAAAAAGAGAATTTTAAAGCGCAGGCCAATGGTCTTTCTCAAATTTTAAAAGATAAGTCAGTATTAGTTGAAGAGTCAGTTCATGGAAGAATAATACTATTTAACAAAGAAGGTGAAAAAGAATGGGAATACATAAATAAAGATAAAAATGGTGATGTTAGTTTATTTTCTTTTAGTTCGGTTATAGAGGATGAGTTATTTATTGAAAAATTTAGATCACAAGTAAAGAAAAAGAAATGCTCAAATTAGCCTTTATTTCTTTTACAGTTTGTTTGATCACCACTTCATCATTTGCATATTTAGGACCGGGAATAGGAGGCGGAGTGATTGTAGCAATGATTGGTATAATTGTTGCAATCTTTGCAGCACTCTTTGGTTTAATATGGTTTCCAATTAAGAGATTACTTAAAAAAAAAAGAAAAAAAGAACAACAACATAATAAATTTGATTAATCATATATTATTAATTAGTTCTACTGTGCTTATTTATGAGTTTATAAAGTATATTAACTTTATAAATATTATTAAATCTAACTTAAAGATTTATCAAAAAATTATCAAATTATTTAAGTATAAAAATATTTCTAATCTTAGAAAAGAAAAGATGGTTTTTAATTACTCTAAATCTTTATTATTTATTTCATTTAAAATAATTATCATTCTTTTCTCTATTTTAGTTTTTATATTAATTTTAGTTTTATTTTATAATCCATATTTAAGTTTTGTTATGTCAATCATTGGCATTATAAAAATAAGTATAACTTTTCTAATATATCATTTAATTCGTAAAAAGCTTTATGCAGAATTATAACAAAATTCAAAAATTTATGCATGACTTTATACTAAGTAAAAAAGTAATTAATAAATCATTATTTGAACTTGAAAAAATTTTTTTTTTAAAAAGGAAAGATATAAAAAATCAATATCATATTTTTATAACTGGCATGCCAAGAGCTGGTACAACTAGTTTGTTAAATTTTTTATTTTCATCTGATGAATATGCATCTTTAACATATAAGAACATGCCTTTTATATTATCCCCAAATTTTTCAAAATTATTTAATATGAAAAATATTGCAAAAAAGGAAAGGTTGCATGGTGATGGTATTGCTTATGATATTAATAGTCCAGAAGCATTAGATGAAATTTTTTTTGATAATAGTAAAGAATATGTTGAAAATGAATTAGTTAATTATATTCAACTCATTTTAGAAACTAATAATAAAAAAAAGTATTTAAGTAAAAATAATCTAAATTATAAAAGGTTTGATTTAATTCAAACAATTTTACCTAATTCTACTTTTCTTATACCTATTAGAGAGCCCTTACAACATGCAAATTCACTGTTAAATCAGCATTTGCGTTTTAGTAAGTTACAAAAAGAAGATGATTTTATAAGAAGATACATGAATTATCTTGGTCATAATGAATTTGGTATAAATCATAAATCATGGAATGTTTCTATAAATTATAAAAACATAAATAAAATAGATTATTGGATGGAGCAGTGGATATTATTCTATCAAAATATATTAAATAAATATCGACTTAGTAAAAATTGTCATATTGTAATTTATGAGGAATTAAAAAATTTCAATTATTTAAATGACCTATTAGTGAAAATAAATTGTAAAAATATTAAAAAAATCGATTTAGATTTTTTTAAAAACTCTAAAAGAAAAGAAATAGAAAAAGAATACTCTCAAGTTGAATACAAAAAAGCAATTGAAATTTACAATAAATTTAAATTTTAGTTAATTCTAAATAAATCTGACTATATTTGTTAACGTCTTTCTTATAGGTTTTAAAAGAAAAATTAAACTCAATTTTATTTTGTTTTGAATCTCGGCTTTAGATGTATAAGAGCACAAACATATGAATATTAATATTAGAAATATTACAATTATCGCACATGTTGATCATGGAAAAACAACATTGATCGATAATTTGATGAAGCAAAGTGGTTCCTTCAGAGAGAACGAAGTTGTAGATGAAAGACTTATGGACTCTGGTGAACTAGAAAAAGAGAGAGGAATTACAATTCTAGCCAAACCTACTTCTATAAATTGGAAAAATACTAGAATAAATATTATTGATACACCTGGCCACAGAGATTTTGCATCTGAAGTTGAGAGAGTTTTAAGTTTAGCAGACGGAGCTTTATTACTAGTGGACTCCGCAGAAGGTGTTATGCCACAAACAAAATTTGTTTTGAGTAAAGCGTTGAAACAAGGATTAAAACCTATTGTTATCATTAATAAATTAGACAAAAGCGATCAAAGAGCTGATGAAGTTTTAAATGAGACATTTGATTTATTTGTAAGTTTAGACGCAAATGAGGAGCAACTAGATTTTCCAGTGTTATATGCAAGTGGAAGATCTGGTTGGGCTTCTAAAGATATTGATGGACCAAGAGAAAATCTTAATCCGTTATTAGATTTAGTTTTAGATCATGTAAAACCCTCTCAATTTGATAGATCAAAACCATTTGCGATGCTATCGACGCTACTTTATGCTGATAACTTTTTGGGTAGAAGTTTAGTTGGAAGAATTTCACAAGGAACCGCAAAAGCGAATCAACAAATTAAAGCAATCAATTTAAAAGGTGAAAAAGTAGATGAAGGCAGACTTACAAAAATCTTTAGATATGAGGGAACAAAAAAAGTGCCCATTGAAGTTGGAGAAGCTGGAGATATTGTAGTAATAGCTGGATTAGAAAAAGCAAATGTAGCAGATACTATTTGTGATTTGGAGGTTAATGAACCTATTGAGGCAACACCGATCGATCCACCAACAATGTCGATAAAAATAACAGTAAATAGCTCACCACTAGCAGGAACTGAGGGTAAAAAATTAACAAGTACTCAAATTAGAGATCGGCTAATTTTAGAAGCTCAAAACAATGTTGGAATTTCTTTCTCAGAAAACACAAATAAAGATGCATTTGAAATAAGTGGAAGAGGAGAATTGATGCTTGAAATATTATTAACACAAATGAGACGAGAGGGCTTTGAAATGACAGTTAGTCCTCCTAAAGTTTTATTTAAAACTGGTAAAAATTCAAAAAAGTTAGAACCAATTGAGGAAATAACTATGGATTTAGATGAAGAATATTCATCAAGAATTATTGATTCTATGAATAGAAGAAAGGGCAAATTAGTTGAACTAAAAGATACTGGAAAAAATAAAAAAAGACTTATTTTTCAAGCTCCAACAAGAGGTTTAATGGGATACACAAGCAGATTTTTAACATTAACCAAAGGAACAGGTGTTATTAATAGAATTTTTCACTCTTATGGAGATTTTGAGGGAGACATGGAGGGAAGAAGAAATGGCGTATTAATCTCTATGGACCAAGGCAAGGCTGTTGCATTTTCAATTTTTAATTTGCAAGCTAGAGGAGAAATGTTTGTTACTCACAATGATCCAGTTTATACAGGAATGATTGTTGGCTTAGCTCCTAAACCAGGCGATATGATAATTAATGTTATGAAAGGAAAAAAACTTACGAATATGAGAACTCAAGGTACTGATGAAAATATTGTTCTCACACCCGTAAGACAAATGTCGATCGCAGAACAGTTAAGTATGCTTAATACTGATGAAGCATTAGAAATCACACCTAAATCTTGCAGACTTAGAAAAGTAATTTTGGACCCTCACGAAAGAAAAAGAAGCGAAAAACAAAATATTGTTACTTAGTTCAATATTCTATCAATAATATACAAGCTGAAAGCAATACAAGGACCAATTCCAAAAGCAAACATCAAGGTTCCAACTCCAATTGTTCCACCCAAATACCACCCAACTGAAGCTACAGAAATTTCTATAAAAGATCTTACAGCAGCAATTGGTAAATTAGTTTTTTTTTGTAAACCGGTCATTAAACCATCTCTAGGTCCAGGACCTAAATTAGCAATTAAGTAGATGCCGCTACCCACTCCGACTATCATAACGCCTACTGCAGCCATTAATAATTTCATAATGTAAGTTTCGGGAGTTGGTACTAATGCAATTGTTATATCTAACATTGCTGCAATTATTACAATGTTTAATACTGTGCCAAGACCTGGTTTTTGTTTTAAAAATAACCATAGAAACAAAACGACGACGCTAACTATAAAAGTTACAATACCAATGGATAATCCTGAATTAATTGAAATTCCTTGTGCCATTACAGTCCACGGAGAATTGCCAATAAATGAGATAACAACTAATGCCTCGCCAAAACCAAATAATATAAGGCCAAAACAAAGAAAAAATAATGTTGATAATTTTGGCTTGAAATTAAAAGTTTCATGAGAACTCCATGAAACTTTAGGGATATTTTTGATAGTAAGGAACATATATTTTACTATTATTTATACTTTCTTTTATTAAAATCTATGAAAATGAAACATTTAATATTTTTACTAATAATTGTTATGTTCCCATCAAAAGTGACAGCTCATACCAGCCACTACGAAGGCCTTAAAAAAATTGAAATGGATGTCCTAAGAAATAATGAGGTTGTTGGCAGTACCAACTATTATTTTGAGTATGATGAGGATTTATTTGTAGTTAAAAATTATACTAATTTTAAAGTAGAATTGTTTGGTATAACAATTCTTTCAATATTAAGTGAATCAATAGAAAAATATAAAGATGATAAACTTTTTTTTTTTAAATCAAATACATTCCAAAACGACAAAGAAAAATTTGTAAATCTGGAATATAATAAATCAAAGAATAATTTTACAATCGATGGTTCTTCATATAAAGGTGAAGCTAGTTTAGATTGTATAATTGGCAATTGGTGGAACCATAAAATTTTTAAAGTAGAAAAACAAATAAGTCCATTATCTGGTAGTATCAAAAGGCAAAGTGTAACTTTTTTAGGAACAGAAAAAATTTTTATTAATGGCAAAGAGTATCATTCCAAACACTTTAGAATTAAATCAGATGATGAAAATCTTTCTAATGATAAAAGATTTGAATTTGATGTTTGGTATAATCCTGAAAATAATTTAATATTAAAAGTAACTTATAATAAAATGGGTAATTGGGAGTACAGATTAAGGAGTTTTGAGTAATGGCAATATGGGGAAGTATAATTGGTGGAATGCTGGGTTTTTCTATTGGTGGACCTTTCGGTATGCTTCTAGGATCCTTAATTGGCGGAAAAATGTCAAGAGCTAGATCAGGTGGTGGATTTAGATCTTTCGCACAGCCTCAACAAATTTTTGCACTCTCATTAATTGTTTTATCAGCAAAGCTAAGTAAAGCAGATGGACAAGTTAGTCGTGAAGAATTAATTGCAGTTAAAGATAAATTAAAAATACCTGAGAGTGAATTAGATCAGGTCGGTATAATTTTCAATAAAGCTAAAGAGGAAAGCACAGGTTATGAACCATATGCAAAACAAATTGCAGAAGTTTACAAAGGTAATTTAAATATTTTAGAAGAGGTAATAAATACTTTGTTTTATATTGCAGAAGCTGACGGGCATGTAAGTAACAATGAATTAATAATGATAGAAGAAATAGCAAGAATTTTTGGATTAAATCAGACTCAAATTAATGGAATTAAAGAAAGTAGAAAGTCATCAGACAAGCTTAATCCTTATATTGTTTTAGAGAGTAAGCCTGATGACTCACTCGAAAAAATAAGAAAACGTTATATTAAACTTAGCAAAGAGCATCACCCTGATCTTTTATTAAGTAAAGGTGTTCCTCAAGAAGTAATAGATGAGAGCAAAGCTAAAATGAGAGCTGTCAATTCAGCATGGGATCAGGTTCAAAAATTAAAGAATTAGGCCTAATAAACTCGCCATAAAATACATAGAAAATACAAAAGCAAGGACCACAATAAAATACATTATTGTAACAATTTTATCTCTTTTCCTTCTTTGTCTTACAAATGGCTTATCATCCAGATCACAAATATCTCTTATACCAATAACTTTATAATCACAGGTATAACGCCATATTGAGTCAGGCATCCTAGGATCAGTTTGATTATAATATTGAATCCATTGAACTGTATATTTAAATAAAAGATAGCTTACTATTAACAGAAGACCACTAGTAAACATTAATCTATCATCTAAAACTGTTCTGACTCAGTTGAGCCTTCCATTGCAGTAGTTGAGCTTTTACCTGAGCTAATTGTATTTGAAACTGCATCAAAATAAGACGTGCCTACTTCTCTTTGATGTTTCACACTTGTGTATCCATCTTTTTCTCTAGCAAATTCATGCTGTTGAATTTTTGAGTAAGCTGTCATACCTTCTGATTTATATTTTTCTGCTAATTCAAATATTGCAATGTTTTGAGTGTGAAAACCTGCTAATGTAATGAACTGAAATTTATATCCCATTTCTCCAATCTTTCTTTGAAATGATCCAATTTCTTCATCTGATAAATGTTTCTTCCAATTAAATGATGGAGAGCAGTTATAAGCTAACATTTTACCAGGAAATTTTTCATGAATAGCATCAGCAAATTTTTTTGCTTCCTCTAAATTTGGAGTAGCAGTTTCACACCAAATTAAATCTGCGTATGGTGCATAAGCAAGACCTCTAGAAATTGCCTGCTCTATTCCGTCTTTAACATAATAAAAACCTTCAGGTGATCTTTCGCCAGTTAAAAATGGTTTATCATTTTCATCAAAATCATTAGTAATTAACTTTGCGGCATTTGCATCTGTTCTTGCTAAAATTATTAATGGTACATCTGCAATATCAGCGGCAAGTCTTGCAGCCTTTAAATTTCTAACCATTGTTCCAGTTGGTACAAGAACTTTTCCACCCATATGACCACATTTTTTCTCACTAGCTAGTTGGTCTTCAAAGTGAACCCCGGCAGCACCTGCTCTAATAAATTTTTTAGTTAATTCAAATACATTTAGTGGTCCACCAAATCCTGCTTCACCATCAGCTATAATTGGCAACATATAATCAGTTCTCTTTCTTTTATCCATGTCACCATCTATCATTTCCATATGTTGAATTTGATCAGCTCTAACTAGAGAATTATTCATTGCCTCAACTAATTTTGGTGCACTATCATAAGGATATAAAGATTGGTCAGGATACATTTCTCCAGCACTGTTAGCATCAGCTGCAACTTGCCATCCACTTAAATAAATTGCCTTTAAACCAGCTTTTGCATGTTGAACTGCATGATTTCCTGAAAGTGACCCAAGTGTGTTAACATAAGCTTCTGTATTAAGCAGCTTCCAAAGCTTTTGGGACTGCATTTTACACATAGAATACTCTATTTTGATTGAACCTCTTAATCTTTCAACTTCTTCAGGTGTATAATCTCTTTTAATACCTGAAAACCTTTGTAAATCGTAAGAAATATTCTCTGCTGACACTTAAACCCCTCTCTTTTGATTAAATGACTAGAAATGACTAATGACTATTTTGAGCTGTATTCTTCAGTAAATTCGTTCATACCACTAGATCCCCAATCGCAATGATCGTCTCTAATGTAAATACCTTTCGACTTGTGCTCAGAATGCTCTTCTTTATTAGTAATTTGGTAGTTATTTTCGATGTTGTTAATTTTGTTTTTT
Source organism: uncultured Pelagibacteraceae bacterium (assembly GCA_902604795.1). Classification (GTDB taxonomy): domain Bacteria; phylum Pseudomonadota; class Alphaproteobacteria; order Pelagibacterales; family Pelagibacteraceae; genus Pelagibacter. The sequence goes on from CACKZV010000003.1 coordinate 130,441, forward strand.
TCCATGTAAACTTTATAATTTACAATATTTACAAAATCTACAATTAAATCAATTTATCTTGTAAAATCGAATAATTTTGTGTAAATATTTATTTACAAAATTTACAAATAGTAAAATGAGTCAAATTGATACAAAAATTGGTCCTAAAATCAAAGCATTTAGAAGGCAACTAGGAATTCAAGCTAACAAACTAGCAGAAGAAATGTCTATTTCACCTAGCTACTTAAATCTAATAGAGAGTGGAAAAAGAAAAATTGACGGAGACTTACTTTTAAGGGTTTGTGACAAACTTAAAATAGAACTTTCAGATCTTACAAGCAAAACAGACTTAAATCTTGAGAATAATATTTCTGAATTATTGGGTGATGAGCTTTTTGAAGATCTTGATATTCTTGGACCAGAAGTGAAGGATTTAGTTAACACAAATCCAAAAATTGCTAAAGCTTTAATTAAATTAGGTGACAACTTTAAACAAAAAGATCATGAAATTTTTAACAAATTAGAAAATATTTCAGGTAAAATTATAGATGGAAGAAAAAATGCTTTTCCTGGAGAGGTAATTTCAGATTTTTTACAAGAAAATAAAAACTTTTTTCCAAAATTAGAAGAATTCGCCAATAATATTTTCGATAAAGTAAAACAAAATAATAGAACAAGATATATCGCCTTATGTCAGTTTTTAAAAGATGAATATGGTATAACTGTGAAAGATGTAATACCTAAAGAAGGAAAACCATTCTCAAAGATATATAAAGTAAAAGACAAAGAATTATTATTATCAGATTATCTTTCACTTGAAACAAAGAAACTTTTTGCTGCAGCACAAATTTCACAAGAAGGTGCATCAAAAGAAATTGACGAATACCTTGCAACATTTAATTTTCCAACTGAAGAATCAAAGAAATTAACAAGAGTCGCGCTTTTAAATTATTGTGGCGCTGCAATATTAATGCCCTACTCCCTTTTTCATAAAGAATGTAAAGAGTTAAAATATGATTTGGAACTTTTACAAAATACATTCGCAACTTCTTTTGAACAAGTAGCCCATAGGGTAACGTGTTTACAAGATCCAAAACTTCCTGGGATACCTTTTCATTTTTTAAGAGTTGATGTTGCAGGTAATATTTCAAAAAGATTTTCATTATCGGGTATAGAGATACCAAGATATGGTGGGGCTTGTCCAAGATGGAATGTCTATTCGGCTTTTTCTAGACCAGGTGTTATCCAAGCAGCTGTTAGTAAAATGACTAATGGAGAGAAATATGTTTGTATAGCAAAAACTGTTGAAAAAGGTGTTGGAAGATATGGACAAAAAAAAAGTATGTTGTCTATAGGTCTTGGTTGTGAAGCAAAATATGCAAAAGAATTTGTATATACAGAAAACTTAGATCTTAGTGATAAAAAATCAGAATTACCAATTGGAGTATCGTGTAGAACTTGTGACAGACTTGACTGTTCTCAAAGAGCCTTTCCTCCTCTCCATAAAAAATTTGATGTAGATATTAATTCTAGAGGGGTTTCAGTTTACGTAAATGAATAAAAGGTTAATTTTGCTTTAACTTTTGCCTTTTTCTTGAAATCAATTGAGTAAGAGAGTCTACCATCAAGTCAGATGCTTTAAATATTTCATTAGGTTTGAACTCATAAGACATATTTTTTTCATCATTTGTCTTATCCTCTATTATTATTCCTTTATCTGGCGAATTATCCTTAATATATATCAAAATTAACCATTCCTCATCTGGTGACTCATCCCATTTTATGAATATCTCTCCTGTCTCGAATCTTTTGTCTATGCATCTAAATATAGACATATGTCTTGTAATATATCTTTTGTTTAATTGAAAAACTAAACTGTTGGCACTCCTATAAAAACTTTCTAAAGCAAACTCAATTTTTTGTCTTGCTAAATTATATTCCCTTTCTTTTTGAAGAAGAACTGATCTATCGTCACCTTCATCAGTTTTTACTCCAAGGCCTTCGACTCTTTCTCTAATTTTTTGATCTCTAATTAATCTATATTTATTTTTTAAATTTTCTATTCTCTGTTGTAATTCTCCATAATTTTCTCTTTTTTCCCTAAGAGACATCCTCTCTAATTTTTCAAGTTCTTTTACCTCTCTTATTCTGAATCTTTCAATCTGTTTTTGTATTCTCAGTTCTTGTAAAAATTTCTTTTGTCTTTCTGCTTGTTCTTTTCTTAATAGAGCTTGTTCTTTTCTTAAAAATAATTTTAAATCTTTAGCTCTTAATTTTTCTATTCTCTCTTCATCTTTTAATTCTTGTTGCTTAAGTTTAAATTGTTTTTCTTCTTGTAAAATTTTCTGTTTTTTAATTATTTCTTTTTCTTTATCTCTTTTCTCAATTTCTAATAATTTAAGTCTTCTTTTTTCGTCCTTCCTCTGAATTTTAAATTCACTAATTTTTCCATCTATAGATTGAAAGAACTTCGAAATACCTCGATCAATAGCAAAAATATCAAATTTTACTTTAACTTTTAATTTCGATTTTAACTTTTCTTCTACTCTTACTGATTTAGTAATTAAATTATTATTTATTTTTTTTTTTAAAACAGACTTTTTCTTTTTAGGCTTCTTTTTTTTTAAATTTATTGTCTTATTTTTCTTTTTTATTTTTTTTTTAGTCTTTAAAGAAGTTTTTCTTTTTTTTTTTATATTTTTAGGTTTCTTTTTTTTGTTTTTTTTCATTATTACTGTTAATTATTTATCAGTAATATTTTAATAAATATAGTCCCGAGTGTTAGGAACAGAAATATTATCTTTTGATAATTGCAACTGAAATACAACCTGATCTCCCCATTTAAAAGCCATTTCACAACTGGCTAAGTAGAATTCCCACATTCTAAAAAATTTTTCATCAAACATCCCTAAAACTGTCTCTTTTTTTGACAAGAATCTTTCCTTCCAGTTTCTAAGGGTATGTGCATAGTGCATTCTAAGGACTTCAATGTCAGACACTATAAGACCAGACTTTTCAATAGGTTTTGCCACTTCACTCAAACTTGGTGTGTAACCGCCAGGAAAAATATACTTTTGGATCCATGGTTGTGGGTCTCTTGGAGGCATTGAAGAACCAATTGTATGGATTAATGCTATTCCTTTTTCATTCAAAAGCTTAAAAACGGTATTAAAATATGTTTTATAAAAATTTCTTCCAACATGCTCAAACATGCCAACACTAACAACTCTATCAAACTTCTCATTTAATTGTCTGTAATCAATAAGTTTAAAATCTACTTGATTGGACAAGTTCATTTCTTTTGCTTTATTATTGCTGTATTCAAATTGATTTTCTGACAAAGTTATACCTGTAACACTAGCATTTGTTTTCTTTGCTATTGCTAATGCTAATGTTCCCCATCCTGAACCAATATCTAAAACTTTTTGATTAGGCTTAATATTTAATTTTTTTATAATATGATCGATCTTATTACTTTGGGCTTGTTCAAGTGTATCATTATCATTCTTGAAATAAGCACAAGAGTATTGTCTGTTTTCATCAAGAAATAAATCATAAAGTTTCTCAGATATATCATAATGATGTGCAACATTTTCTTTTGATTTAATGATTTTGTTTAAATTTGTAAGATACCCGAAAGTACCTCTAATTTTTTTTATTATTGCTCCATAAGAATTAATATTCCCTCGACCGATGTTTTTAAAGGCTAATTCTAAAAATTCTGTCAGTGTTCCATTCTCTATAACAAGAGATCCATCCATATAAGCTTCACCAAAATACAAATCAGGATTTATAAGCAATTTTTGCATTAATTTTTGATCGAGTAGTTTTATTATAATTGGTTTTTCTTTAATTGGCTTGCCAATTACATATTTTTTTGAATTAGAGTCTATTAGTTCAAAACCATCATCCTTAAATAAATTATTTAAAAAACTTACTAAACTCATTTTATGCTGCTTTTAATATCTCCATATTAAAATTTAGTTTTTTTAAATTTAAAAATAATTCTTTTTTCTCTGTTTCGTTTAATAATCTCAATGGAGGTAGAAGATTCTTAAATAGTAAATTTTTTTGCACCATCAATGTATGAAGTCCTGAAATTAAATTATATCTATCAAAGATAGACCTTACTGCACACAATTTTTGATTTGAGTCCTGCTTTAAATCATTGGTAAAATTATCATAAACTTCTCTAGCTAAATTTCCTGTAACATTTGTTGTAGCTGTAATTATACCTGAACACCCTAATTCCAAACCCTTTAATAATTTAGACTCAGAGCCAGGCAAGACAGAAAAATTATCAATTTTTAAGTTTTCATATAGGTTGTAGGTGCTATCTTTAACACCCACTATTTGATCTGGATATTTAGATACAAGCTTTTTTATACAATCAACGCTGAATTTATATCCTGAAAGTTTTTCAAAATTGTATAAAATTATTTTAGCCTCTTTAAATTGATTAACTATATTCGAAAAAAAATTTATTACTTCTTCATCGCCATATTTATAATAAGCTGGAGGCATAATTAAAAATTTATCAAAACCTAAAGTAATAGCTATTTTCATCATACTAATTGTATCTATCAGAGAATTAGTTCCGGTCCCTATTATAAATTTATCGCTATGTCGGCTTTTTGGTAATTTATTGATCAATTGAATTTTCTCACCTAATGAAATTAATTGGGATTGACCAGTACTCCCAAAAAAGACAGTCCCATGACATCCGTTATCAATAACATTTTCGGCATGCTTGATTGTTTCTTCAATATTTAAAGAAGCAGCGTATATTCCTTTAAATAAACTCATTTTTTTTTTAAAAGATATAATAATTTCATAAAAAAATGAATAAAAAAAATCTAATAATTGGAACTGGGGCTTTAGCAGCATATTTATCTTGTGAACTTTTGCGGAATAAAGATAAGGTAATTGTTACCTCAAGATACAAAAAAAAAAATTATAAAAATTTTACATATTTGAAAATTCAAAACAAAATTGTATTTGAGAAATTAAATGTAAAAAAAAAAAGGGAAATTGAAAGTATAATTAAATTACATAAGCCAGATAAAATTTTTTATTTTGCTGGTCAAAGTTCTTTAACAAAAAGTACTAAGATGAGAAAAGAAA
>CACKZV010000004.1 GCA_902604795.1 uncultured Pelagibacteraceae bacterium
AATAACTCAGATATTGAATATTTACCATTAATTCCAAATCCTGGAAAAATTATTTGTGTCGGTTTAAATTATAGTGAACATGTTAAAGAAACCAACAGAACAATTGAAGAGAATCCAGTAATTTTTCATCGATTTCCAGAAAGTCAAACTGCACACCTACAACCAATTCAAAGACCCGTTGTTTCACAAAGTTTAGATTTTGAAGGTGAGATGGCAGTAATCATGGGCGAAGGCGGCAAACATATAAAGCCTGAGGATGCTTTAAAACATATAATTGGTTTTTCATGTTATAATGAGAGTACTGTAAGAGAGTGGCAGAGACACACTAGACAATTTGGAATGGGTAAAAACTTTGAAAAAACAGGAAGTTTTGGTCCACACATGGTTTTAGCTGAAGACATTACTGATTATAAAAATCTAACAATTGAAACTAGATTAAATGGTGAAGTAATGCAAAACGCTAAATTAAGTCAACTTATATTTGATATTCCAATTTTAATTTCGTATGTCTCCAAAGCAATGGCATGGAGAGCTGGTGATGTACTAGTCACTGGTACGCCTGGAGGGGTAGGGTTTAAAAGAAATCCTCCAATATTTATGAAGCCAGGAGATAATGTTGAAATAGAAATCACAGAAATTGGCACTTTATCTAATACAATTAAGGATGAAATAATCTAATTTTCAAGTTAAACTTTCTGATAATTATTTAATTATAAGAGGGGATTAACATGAAAAAAAAAATAATTGGTTTTGTTATAGGAATTTTTTCCTTAAGCATTATTAGTACGGCATCAGCTACAGAATTAAAGTTAGCAACGTTTGAGCCACCAAAAGCATTTATAGCAAGTAAAATTTTAGCTGCTTGGGCAGATAAGGTTAACAAGTGTTCAAATGGTGCTTTAAATGTAAAAATGTATGCAGGAGGAGTATTAGGAAGTCCTCCCAAACAATACGATATAGTAACTTCAGGAGTTGCTGATATATCTTGGACAGTTCTTGGATATATTGGTGGTCAATTTCCTTTAAGTTCAGTTGTAGAGCTACCATTTTTAACTAAAACTTCAAAAGCTGGATCTAGAGCTCTAAATACTCTTTTTGATGAAGGTTACCTAGATAAAGAAATGGCAGGAATTAAACTAATAGGACTTCATTCGAATCCAGGATATCAAATCCATATGAAGGATACAAAAGTTGTTAAGCCTGCAGACTTTAAAGGAAAAAAAATGAGAGTTCCAAGCAAAATAGCTGGAACAATTCTTAAAACTTTAGGAGCAACTGGGGTTAAAGTACCAGCACCAGGAACTTCAGAAGCCTTAAATAAAGGTGTTATAGATGGTACACCTTTCCCATACACAGCAATTGGTTCATTTAGATTATTTGATGTTACTAAATATCATACAGAAGTTAACATTACTAATGCTACATTTGGATTAATAATGAATGAAGGGAAATATAATGGTCTTTCTTCAGCAGCAAAAGGATGTGTTGATAAACATTCTGGTCAATGGTTTGGCGACTGGGCATCTAATTTAATCGATACTCAGAATGCTAAGATGAGAGTTCAAGTAGAAAATACTCCAGGACACGAGATAACTATTGCATCAGACTCAGTGTTAGCTGAATATAAAAAAATATTGGCTCCAATCGAATCTGACTGGCTTGCAGAAATGAAGGGCAAAGGCCTTGATGGAGATGCTGTATTAAAAAGAGCAAGAGAAGTAATTTCTAAAATAGACGGTTAATAGTTAAATTCGAGCCCGCTAATTTCATAGCGGGCTCCTTCAAAATTAAGTATAATAATAAAATGGCAGTAAAAGCTTTAAGTTATATTGGAGTTAATTCAGATAAATTTGAGGATTGGTCAATTTATTCTCAAAAATATCTGGGTATGCAGCAAATAGATCGAGGAAAAGAAATTCTTTCTTTTAGAATGGATGACCAAAAACAAAGGTTAACAATAACTGGTGATAAAGGAGATGGATTAGGATTTTTAGGATGGGAGGTTGATACTAAGGAAGATCTTCAAACTTTTGCAAATAAATTAGAAAAAAATAAAATAGTAGTAAATCATGGAAAGACTTCTTTTGCTGACAAACGTTTTGTTGAAGATTTAATATATTTTAACGATCCACAAGGAAATCGTATTGAACTCGTGTATAAGCCAATGTTGGATACAGATCCTTTTAAACCAGGTAGGCCAATTTCAGGATTTAAGACTGGGGCACTAGGGATGGGACATGCAGTTGTACATGTTAAAAATATTGATGATTTAATTCCATTTTACAGAGATGTAATGGGATTTAAGATAAGTGATTATAGCCACACTCCAATATCTTTATGTTTTTTTCATGTAAATGGCAGACATCATAGTTTAGCTTTATTCGGCTCAGGTAGAATTGGTTTTCATCATTTTATGGTTGAATACAATAACTTAGACGATGTAGGTCAAGGTTATGACTTGTTACAATACAAGGATAATGCAATTGCTTATACAATGGGACGACATACAAATGATTATATGACATCATTTTATTCAATTACACCTTCAGGATTTTTTATTGAAAATGGATGGGGTGGGAGGATTATTAATCCAGAAACATGGCAGCCAATTGAAACATTTGAGGGGCCTAGTTTTTGGGGACATGAGAGACTTTATTTACCTGATGATGAGAGAATGAAATTTAGAAACAAAAGACTCGAAACTGCTTCTCAAGGCAAACAAGCTCCATTGTTAATTGATTGTCCTTGGCTATATTCAAATCTAAAAAAAAAATAATTTTTAAAAGTATCAATGAAAGAATTTGATGTCACAATAGTAGGATTAGGACCTGCAGGAGGAACTTTAGCAAACCTTCTGGCAATGCATGACTTTTCAATATTAATTCTCGATAGAGAAAAAAGTTTTTACCCACTTCCTAGAGCGGTTCATTTTGATGATGAAATAATGAGAGTATTTCAAACAATAGGAATTACAAAAGAATTTTTGAAATACACTATAATTAATAAAGGTACTAAATTTGTTAATTCTAAAGATAAAGTGATTTTAGATTGGCCAAGACCAAAAAAAATTACAGAAAATGGATGGTATCCAAGTTATAGATTTCATCAGCCTGATCTTGAAAAAAAACTTAGAAAAAAATTAAAAAATTATAAAAAAGTCTCAATAGAACAAAATTCCGAAGTTATAAAAATTAAAAATTTAAAAAATCATGTGGATATAACTTATTTAAACTTAAATAATCACAAAGAGCTTCTAGTAAGATCAAAATATTTAATTGGTTGTGATGGTGCTAACTCTATAACTAGAAAACAAATGAAAACAAAAATGGATAATTTAGGTTTTACTCAAAAATGGGCAGTAGTTGATCTAATATTGAAAAAGAAAAAAAATAATTTACCAGATAGAACAATTCAATATTCAAATCCAAAACAACCAGCAACATATTGTAGAAATGTTGGTAGACGAAGAAGATGGGAATTTGCAATTAAGAAAAATCAAAGTGATAAAAAAGTTTTATCAGACAATTATATTTGGAATTTTTTAAAGCCATGGCTAAATAAAAGCGAAGCAGTTATTGAGAGAAAAACAATTTATACATTTGAGTCTGCTATTGCTAGAAAGTGGCGAAAAGGTAGAGTTTTTATAGCTGGGGATGCCGCTCATTTAATGCCACCATTTATGGGTCAAGGAATGTGTGCTGGAATTAGGGATGCATCAAATTTAGCATGGAAAATTGCCAATTGCATAAGAAATAAATTTGATGAAAAACTTTTAAACACATATCAATCGGAAAGATCTCTTAATGTTAAAGAATATATTGAAACTACCATGAGGATGGGAGAATTTGTAAATGCTGTAGAATCTATTCAAATAACAGACAATATAAAATCTGATAACAAAGGTATTAAAAGCATGCAGTCAATTAAACCTAAACTGGGAAAAGGCTTAGGTAACGTAAAGGATAAGAATAGAGGAAAAACTTTTCCTCAATTCAAACTTAAAAATAATATAACCCTAGATGATCATTTTTCAAAAAAAGGAATGATAATTTTATCTTCAGAAATAAAGCACAAAAACTTAAAAAATTACTCCTTATTGAAAGCAAAGAATTTGAGCAATGTATCAAAATATTTAAAAAATATTAATTCAAAAGCTATTTTAGTAAGACCAGATAGATTTATTTTAGCTTCAGCAAGATCGAATAAAGATGTTAGTTTACTTTTAAAAAAATATTCCTCGATTTTACGATAACTTGAACATTTCATTTACAGCTAATATTTTTGAATGATTATTTGGAGCAATTTCTCCATTTGGCATATATAAGGAGTTTTCAAATCCTACTCTAATTTTACCACCTAGGCTAATAGCTTTTTCCAAGCAACTCATTTCTTCTTGTGCAAAAGCGCATATCGACCAATCTAAATTGACATTATTATCTTTCATTACTTTTAAGAACTCTGGAATTTTTTCTGGATAACTAATTTTACCTGTGTAATGACCAATTACAAATAAACACCAAGCTCCTTCAATTGAAATTTCTGCTTTATTTAATAGGTTCACCAATAAGTTTACATCCTGAGGATTATACAAAATATGCTGTATTTTAGTTCCAGCTTCTGTCAAATATTTATATAACTTTATATCTTCCTCTGTTGGGTTTCTGGAAGGTATTAACTCAGCTGTACCAATTGATGTACCTGGTGGAGTAACATCATATGCAAGTTTCCTCATTTCTTCAGGAGAATACTTTCCAACTGCTTCAGTAGTAACCTGAATATGCATTTTTGGAACCTGATGTTCTAATTCATTTAATGCCTCTTTATAAAGTCCAGCATCCAAAACATGTTCTCCTTTATCATTTCTTACATGTAAATGAATAGCACCTGCTCCTGCTTCAAAACAGTTTTTAGCAACCTCAACTGTTTCCTTAATTGTTAAAGGAACTTCTGGGTGATCTTTCTTGACTTTTCTTGCTCCATTTGGAGCTACCATTAATTTTGGTAATTTATCTGGTTGAAAAAAGGCCATAAATTCAATCTAATAAAAATTAAAAAATTAGTATACTTAAATAAAATGAATTCATCAAAAAAAGAAGTCGTTAAATTTGCCAAAATGCTTAACGATAAAAAACTATCAGCATTAAGATCTGGTAATATTTCATTAAGATACAAAAATGGTTTTTTAATAACGCCTTCAGGACAAAAGTATGCATCTTTAAAGGAAAAAGATATTGTTTATATCAATCTTGATGGTGAATATAATAAAAATCAAAAACCATCATCTGAGTGGAGATTTCATCAAGATATATATAATTCAAAAAAAAATGCAAAAGCAATAGTTCATTCTCATTCAACTAATGCAACAGCTTTGTCAACACACAATAAGAAAATACCTTCATTTCATTACATGGTCGCTTTAGCAGGTGGCTCAGATATAAAGTGTGCAAAATATGCTACTTATGGAACAAGAGAATTATCAAAAAATATTCTTAAAGCCTTAAAAAATAGATCAGCATGTTTAATTGCAAATCACGGGCAGATTGCATTTGGACCTAGTCTTGCGGATGCATTTGAACTTGCCGAAGAAGTTGACAATCTTGCTAAACAATATATCAAAGCTCTCGTTTTAGGACGACCAAAACTTTTAAGTTTAAATGAAATGAAAAAAGTTTTATCTAAAAGTAAAACGTATAAAAAGGGTTAGTATGACTACAAAAGTTGGTGAACACATTACACTTGATATTATAGGTACTAAAAAAGAGTATGATCCTGTTTTTTTTGAAAAATTAGTTTATAAGATTGCAAAAATAGCAAAAGTAACAGTATTAGAAATATCTAAATATAAATTTGAACCACAGGGATTTACTCTAGTTGCGCTTCTTGCTGAAAGTCACATCAGTTTCCATACCTTTCCCGAAAAAGGCATTATCAGTTTTGACTTTTTTACATGTGCAAAAATTTCACCTTCCGTAGCAATAAATATTATTAAAGACGAAATTGAACACAGTAGAATAGTTAAGAAGGAATTTAATAGAGATACAGTGGATCTTTATCATGACATTTATAGCTCGCCAGGTTTAAAAAAGTCATACGTAGTTAATAAAGTGTTAGAAAATTTTAAATCAAATGTTGGTCAACACATCGAGATATTAGAATTAGAACAATTTGGTAAAGCATTATTTATAGATAATGAAATTCAAGTAGCTGAAAAAGATGAACATCTTTATAGCTCTACTTTTGTTAATTCTGGTTTAGATTTGAACTCTAATAAGGAAAAAGCCGCAATAATTGGTGGTGGTGATGGAGGTGTGGCTAGAGAGTGTATATCTAAAAATTTTGGATTTATTGATTGGTATGAATTAGATCCTGAAGTGGTAGATGTATGTGATAAACATCTTGGAAAAATTGGTGATAAAGCAACTGAAAAGAATTCAGTAAAATGTGTTTGGGGAGATGCATTTGAGAGCATCAAATCAGTCAAAGATGATACATATGATCAGATATATGTTGATTTAAATGATGATCAATACTGCATAGATTTGGCTTCTAAAAATATGAATTCACTTGTAAGAATTTTAAAGCCAAAAGGAGTTATTACAGCTCAGGTTGGTAGCCAGGATAAAAAACCAAAACAAGTAGAGAATTGGTTAAACATATTTAACAAAAATTTTGGTAATACTAAATTATCTAGAATTTATATACCAAGTTTTGATTGTTCCTGGAATTTTTCTTCATCGATAAATCATTAGAAACTTCTTTTTAAATCTCAAAAATTATGAAATAATTATTCTTTTAACGGAGGAAATAATGAATGTAATAAAAAATATATTTTTAACTGTTTTATTATCTTTATTTTTAATTAGTAATTCTAATGCTGATAAAATTAAGATTGGAACTGAAGGAGCTTACCCACCTTGGAATTCAAAAGATGCTTCAGGTAAACTTATTGGATTTGAAGTAGAACTTGCATGGACACTTTGCAGATATATAGGCCAGCAGTGTGAAATCGTTGAGCAAGACTGGGATGGCATGATACCAGCTTTAACATCAAAAAAATTCGATGCAATAATGGCTGGAATGTCAATTACTGATGAGAGAATGAAAACAATTAATTTTTCACAAGGATATGCTGACGAAGTAGCATCTTTGGCTGTTATGAAAGGTTCTGACCTAGAAGGTATGGATACTCCAGAAGCAGTAAATTTAAATATAGGTGGTTCGTCTGTAAATAAAGCTATGAAAACTTTAACTTCAGCTTTATCTGGAAAAACAGTCTGTACACAAATTGGAACAATTCACCAAAATTTCTTAGAGTCAGGTGAAGTTGGAAAAATAAATTTGAAAACTTATAAAACACAAGATGAAGTGAATCTTGATTTGACTAATGGTAGATGTGATGTTGCTTTAGCAGCTGCAGTTGCATTTACGGACTATGCTGAAAAATCTGGTGAAGCTGTTGTACTTGTGGGACCAACTTTTTCAGGTGGTGCATTTGGTAATGGTGTAGGAGTAGGTATTAGAAAAGGTGATACTAAACTCTTAAAAGCTTTTAACAAAGCTATCGATAAAGCAAGAAAAGATGGGCATATTAGTAGAATTGCCATCAAGTGGTTCGGCTTCGACGCTTCTATGTAATTAATTTTAGATATGGCGACTATAATATATAGTCGCCAATCTATATGGAACTTCTATCATTTGGAGATACTGGTTGGGGAGACGAACTGTTTTTCGCAACCCTAATGACAATTGCTGTATCTATTGCTGCAATGGCAATTGGATTTATATTTGCTTTAATATTTACACCTTTAAAATTATCTAAAAATAAAACACTAAATGTAATTGGAAATTGTTACACTACTATAATTAGAGGTGTTCCAGAATTATTAGTAATATACTTGTTATTTTTTGGTGGAACAGGAGCTGCTATGTATGTGGCTTCAATTTTTGGGTATGATGGTTATATTGAAATAAATGCATTTATAACTGGTGCTCTTGCAATTGGGATTATTTCTGGAGCGTATTCTACTGAAGTTTTTAGGGGTGCCATTTTATCAATCGATAAAGGTCAATTTGAGGCTTCAAAAGTTTTGGGTATAAAAAAATATATTCAATTTTACAAAATTATTTTACCGCAAATGTTGAGATTATCGATTCCAAACCTAAGTAACGTTTGGCAAATAACTTTAAAAGATACTTCTTTAATTTCTGTTACAGGATTAGTAGAAATAATGAGGCAATCTTATATTGCCGCTGGTTCAACTAGAGATCCTTTATTTTTTTATTCAGTAGCAGCTGTCTTATACTTAATGCTTACTTTCCTAAGTATGAAATTAATTAATAAATTAGAAATAAAATACAGCAAAGGATACTAATGGATATAAAATTAATGATTAGTATTTTTCCGAGCTTATTAAGTGGTGCAGTTATCACTCTTCAACTCTTAGTATCTTCAATGTTTTTTGGATTAATAATAGGTTTAATTTTTGCAATTTTAAGAATTAATAAAAATCCAATAATTAATAAGTTTGCTTATGGTTATTCTTATTTTTTTAGAGGAACACCATTACTAGTTCAATTGTATTTAATTTATTATGGATTAGCTAATATAGAATTTTTAAGAAATTCATTTTTTTGGGTAATAATAAAGGAACCATATTGGTGTGCAATAATTGCATTTTCTTTAAATACAGGAGCTTATACGTCCGAGATACTAAGATCAGCATTTCAGACAATTAAAAAAGGTTACATTGAAGCTGCGCAAAGTTTAGGTGTAACAAAAAAAATAACTTTTTACAGAATTCAATTACCTATAGCGATAAAACAATCACTTCCAGCATATGGGAATGAAATAATATTAATGCTTAAAGGTACCTCTCTTGCAAGTGTTATAACAATTATGGATTTAATGGGTGAAGCTAGAAAAGTAAATGTTTTAACTTTTAAACCTTTTGAGGCTTTTATTACAGCAGGAATAATTTATTTATTTATTACATTTATAATTCACAATATTATAAAGTATTTAGAAAAAAAATATGGATTTCAAACATGAAAGTAGCTTGTATTCAATTATCTAGTGGGGAAGATTATAATAAAAATTTTAAAGATATTGTAAAATATATTAATCAAGCAATTGTAAATAAAGCAGACTTAATAATTACTCCAGAAACTTCTTCATTGATGTCTGCTGACAAAAATAATTTATTTAAATATTCATATGAAATGAAACATGATCCAATAATAAAAAAAGTAAAAATTATAGCTAAAACAAAGAAGAAATGGATACTTCTTGGCTCAATGTGCATTAAAGAAAAAAGCAAATTAAGAAATAGATCTATTCTTATTGGACCTAAGGGTAAAATAAATACTTATTATGATAAAATAAATATGTTTGATGTTAAAGTTTCAAAAAAAGAACAACATAAAGAAAGTAAAGTATTTAAGGCAGGTAAAAAATTAGTATCAGCTAAATTACCCTGGGGAAATATAGGTCTTTCAATTTGTTATGATTTAAGATTTCCAGAACTTTATAGAAACTTATCAAAAAGAAATCTAAGTTTTATAACTGTTCCATCTGCATTTACTAAAACAACTGGTCAAAGGCATTGGTTAACTTTATTACAAGCAAGAGCAATCGAAAACTTTTGTTATATTTTTGCACCTAATCAAACAGGAAAAAATACGATTAAAAGAGAAACTTTTGGTCATACAGTTATTATTTCCCCCGATGGTAAAGTAATGGCTCTGAAGAAAGTTGGTAAAGGAATTATATATGCAAATATAATTCCAAAAATAGCTATGGATTTAAGAAAAGTTATTCCAAGCCTTAAATAACTAATTTAAATTTTTAAGTAAATTCTATTAAAATAAATAACCAATGTGAGAGCTCGTAAAATCAAAAATATAGTGAGTGAAATCCATAAACCTTGATTACCGAACCCTTCAACAAGCATAAATGAACCTATTAAATGAATAACAACAGAGATAAACATGGCATTTCTCAGCTCTTTTGTTTGAGATGCTCCAATAAATATTCCATCTAATTGGTAACAAAAAGACGAAACAAAAGGTAGAAGCACTAACCAAAATGAATACTGATAACTAATGTCTCTTACATTCTCTATGTCAGTCATAAAATCTATAAATGAATTTTTGAAAAACAGGTAAAACAGAGAAATCAAAATTCCAGTTAAAGAACTCAAAATAAAAGAGTTTTTAACTATATTTGTAAAAAGTATTTTATTTTTTTTACCAATAGAATATCCAACTATACCTTCAGTTGAAAAGGCATAAGCATCTAAAATAAATGCAGATAAAAATATAAGATTTAATAAAATTGTATTAGCTGCAATAAATTCTTCGCCAATTCTCCCACCTAGATAAGTAAACCAAAAAAAAGAAAAACTTAATAAAAGAGTTCTTAAAAATATATTTAAATTTATCTCTAATAAATTTTTTAATTTTGAGGTATTTACAATTTCCTTAATATTAAAGTTTAAAGATACATATTTTCTTAAATAATAGAAAATATAAAATAAAAATAAAAACGATGTTACTGCTGTAGCAAGCAAAGTTCCATATGCGACACCTTTAATATTTAAATTGAATTTTAATACTAAAATAGAGCTAAATAAAATATTTAGAACAGACAATAAAACAATTGCAACACTTGAAATTTTTGTTTTTTGTAATCCAATAAATAAACCTACAACAATATAAATTGTCAATTCAAAAAAAGATGAGTAAATTCTTATATTAAAATAATCATTGAATTTTTTTTCTGTATCAAGCGATAGATCAAAAAATATTAGACATAAATTTAATAATTGTTTTTGGAATAGTATTAATAAAATTGATATTGAAATCACAAATAATAGATTTCTAAAAACTATATTTAAGATACTTTTATAATCATTTCTTCCAAATGATTGACTTACAAGACCAACAGTTCCCATTCTTAAAAAACCAAAACTCCAAAATACTAATGAAAAAAAACTGGATGCTATACTTGTAGCAGTGAGATAACCTTGATTACTCATATTACCCATTAATGTCGTATCAACAATTCCTACCAGAGGTGTTGCAAGGTTAGCAAAAAATATTGGTATAGATAAACTCAATATGTATTTTATTGAAGATTTATCGCTCACTTAATAATTAGTAGCTTGTATATTCTTTAATTTCTTTAATTTTAGAGCCTGTATGATTATTAACTTCTAGTTTAAGTTTTGCTCTGTCATCATTTAAAAAGTGCACATCTCTTGAGAGTTTTATAAATTTTTCACCAAAATCGGAATTTTTTTCACATAATCTTTTATTATCTTCAATAACCCAGAGTTTTGAATTAATTTCTTTTAATGAATTGAATAATTCACTTAGTTTTTCATCTGATTTAACATTTTTATTTAATTGATATTTCAGTACACTATATTCATCATTTATAAATTTAAGTTTCTCGAGATCCTTAATTTTTTCTTTTTTGATTTCTAAAATTGAAATTTTATCTAAAAGTTCACCTACAGATACTTCAACTAAAATTTTATTCATATATAAACATAGTGTGTTAAGTTGTTAAAAATATGTCTAATATTCTTATAATTAAACATGGATCTTTAGGTGATATAGCCCAAGCGAGTGGTGCAATTCAAGATATTTCTGATTTTCATAAAGATGATAAAGTATATTTATTAACATCAAAGCCTTACATTGATCTTTTCAAAAAAAATCCATGTTTAGAGGACATAATTTTGGATAAGAGATTATCAAGATTTAATCTGATTTATTTATTCAATCTCATGCGCAAATTAAAAAAATATAAATTTTTAAAAGTTTTTGATTTACAAAATTCTTCTCGTTCAAATTTCTATAAGAAAATATTGTTCCCAAATGCTAGTAATCTTGTTTGGTCGTCTTCTGAAACCACATTGCCAAAAGATAAATCCAAGGATGAATTTGATAAAAATCCTGTTTTAGACAGATTTAAACATCAATTAGAAACATCTGGAGTTAGTTCTAAATACACTATGTTTCCTAATTTTAGTTGGGCTTGTTCCAATATTGAAAATATAAAAAAAAAATTTGATTTAAATAAATATATAATTTTATTTCCTTTTTGCTCTCCGCATTTACAGATTAAAAAATGGCCTAATTATAATAAACTTATAGATTTAATTAAGAATAAATTTAAAGATGAATATAAGATTATAGTAGCTCCAGGTCCTGATGAAATTAATATGACAAAAGAAATTAATGCGATTTCAATTTTAAAAGAAAATAGATCTTTAGATATTTCTGAGCTTGCTACATTAATAAAAGACAGTTCTTTTGTTGTAGCAAATGACACTGGACCTGCACATATAGCAGCACACTTGGATACTAAAGGCTTAGCTTTATTCGGTTCTCATACCACTGCTTACAAAGTAAGTATAGAGAGAGAAAATTTTAAAGCAATTCAAGTAACAGATTTAAATAAATTATCACCTGAAAAAGTTTTTGAATATTTAACAAAATCATTAAATTAATGGAAATAAATTTCCTTTTTTTTATAAGTGTTGTTCCTGCAGTAATTTTGTACGGTATTGCAAAGTCTGGTTTAGGAGGTTCAATATCATTAATATCAGTCCCATTAATGACAGTTGTGATGCCATTACAACAGGCACTTGCTATAATTTTACCAATTTTAATTTTCTCAGACATGATAGCTGTTTACCGATTTAGAAAAGAATTTAATCTTAAAATACTGAAGTTAATAGTACCCTTTGCAGCTGTTGGAATTATAATTGGTTCACTTACTTTTAGTTATTTTTCTGAAAATTTATTAAAATTTATTGTTGGAATAATGGGTTTTTTATTTGCTGGACATTATTTTTTGTTTAAAAAAGAAAAAACAACTCCGACTAAGCAAAATTTTTTAAAAGGTGCTATATGCTCATCAATTGCAGGATTTTCAAGTTTCTGTGTCCACTCTGGTGGAACACCCACAAGTCTTTATTTGTTACCATTAAGGTTGAAAAAAGAGATTTATGTAGGAACTAGAGTAATATTTTTTTGTTTTGTTAACCTATTAAAGTTGCCTTTATATATTTATCTTTCAATGGTCAATTTTGATACCTTGTATCAATCAATTTCTCTTTTTCCTCTTGCAGTGATTGGAATATTTATTGGATATAAATTATTAAAAATAATAAAAGAAAATTTATTTTATAATATCATTTATGCATTAATCCTTGCGAGTAGCGCAAAGCTTATAATAGATTTTATTTAAGTAATATAAATTTTATCTGATAAACCGTAACAAAGTATGGCCATCATAATTAAAAAAACAGTAGGCGCTATTATTCCTTCATTTGTAGCTTTTTCATTAAGACCAGTTTTATCAATTTTAAGTGAGTAGAAATTTGTTCCTAAAACGCATGCATGAATAATAAATATTAAATTAAAAAAGGCCCAAGTTCCCTCAACTCCATTTGGTCTTACAAACATAATATAAATAGCCATTATTACCCAACCAAGCATTAGCGCTCCAACAAATCTAATCATTACAGCTGCACTGTGATCTATACCAAACTTATCCATAAATTTTTTGGTTCCAACAATTGTTTGAAAACAATATGCAGCTATTCCTATAAAATGTGCAAGAAAGATAATTAAGTAAAAGATATTATTAAACTTAGCAATCATATAACTATTCTATAAGATTCTTTTATAATTTTCAATTATTCTATCCCACAAGAAGTTTTCAGCATTAATTTTTGCTTCTTTGCCGTATTCTAAATATTTATTATTTTTAAAAAGATTATCTATGCTTGAATATACATCTTCCAATTTATTTCCATCACATATCAAGCCAGTTTTTTCGTGGATTATTGCATCTGACGCTCCTCCATCTTTACCACCGATTGAGGGGATACCATATTGTGCAGCTTCGATGTAAGCAATACCAAAACCTTCAACTGACTTTTTATAAATTATTGAAGGCATTACAAAAATATCTGACTTAGAAACAAGAGCATTTTTTAAATCTGAAGGAATATCTTTTAAGAAAGTTACTTGGTCTTCTAATTTAAGTTCAATTACTAATTTTTTTAATTTTTCCTCCTGATCACCGTATCCAATACAAGTGTAAGTAATATCAGGGTAGATTTCTTTTAAGTTTCTAACAGCCATTATTACTTTTTCATGACTTTTTCTTTTATCAAATCTTGAGACTGTTATTAGTCTGTTTTTCTTTCCTTTTAATATTTCCTCAGCCTCATCTAAGTATCTTTTTGGAACTTCAACTGCTGGATCAAGACCAGGATTAATAACAACTATTTTTCTTTCATCCACTCCAAGATCTATAGCTAAGTTTTTTGTATAATTTGAATTCGCAACAACATGATCAATATTATTCAGAACAGATAGCACTTTCTTATTTAATCCAGATCCTTTAGGGTGATTTATTTCCTTTGAATGAATTAGACAAATTTTTTTTTTATTTGTTTTGATTAATTCTAAACTTTTCCAATGATCAGCAATTAAACATTCCACATTTTTATTATTTTCAAGATAATCATTAATTAAATAAGATTTTCTATATTTTCTAATTAGCTTCATCCCACTTACTCTTTCTATTGAAAATGAAACTGTATTGTCAAACTCTTCATGATTTTCATGATAGTCTGCAAAAACTTTTATAAGATTAAGTTTTGAAAGAGACCTTGCTAGCCCCCACATGAGATTTTGCATACCTCCTAATTCTGGAGGAAAAGTTCTAGTTATTACTAAATACATTAATTATTTAAACCATTTAATACTACAGCCCATACTAGGAAATTGTTCATTTGGACCATTGTTAGTTTTTGCAATCATTTTCATAGCATTTTTAAGTTCGCTATCTCCACTTTCTATTGGTTTTAAATTTTTTAATTCTCTAATTCTTCCTCTGTATTGAAGTTCAAGATCTTTATTATAACCAAAAAAATCTGGAGTACAGACGGCACCATAAGT
Organism: uncultured Pelagibacteraceae bacterium; assembly: GCA_902604795.1. Classification (GTDB taxonomy): domain Bacteria; phylum Pseudomonadota; class Alphaproteobacteria; order Pelagibacterales; family Pelagibacteraceae; genus Pelagibacter. The sequence continues at coordinate 14,986 of CACKZV010000004.1, forward strand.
TTTAGCCACTTCTTGTGTTTCGTCGATTAAATATGGAAAATTAAAATCATTATTTTTTGAAAATTTAATCATGTTATCAAATGAATCTTCTTCATATCTACTTGGGTCATTAGACATTATTGCTATAGATTTGATTCCTTCATTTTCTAATTCTTTACAATCTTCGACAACATTATTTATAACCGCCAAAACATACGGACAGTGATTACAGATAAACATTATTAGCGTTCCATTTTCACCCTTTGCATCACTTAGTGAAATTATTTTATTATCTATAGATTTAAGTTCAAAGTTATCAGCTTTTTTACCGAAGTCACAAATTGGTGTTTTAGTTAATGCCATGTTAAAAGACTATATAATTTATGTTTTACGATTTAAAAGATAAAAAACCAAAAAACCTTGGCGAAAATTGGGTAGCTCCCAACGCTGTTATAATTGGTGATGTAACATTAGAGAAAAACTCTAGTGTCTGGTTTAATGCAACATTAAGAGGTGATATAGAAAATATTCATTTAGGAGAAGGGTCAAATGTTCAAGACGGAAGTGTTTTGCATACTGACCCAGGTTACCCATTAATAATTGGAAAGAATGTAACCATAGGTCATTTAGTAATGCTTCATGGTTGCACAATTGACGATAATTCTTTAATTGGTATTGGGGCTGTAGTTCTCAATAAAGCAAAAATTGGAAAAAATTGTATCATTGGAGCCAAATCATTAATTACAGAAAATAAAGAAATTCCAGATAACTCATTAGTAATGGGCTCACCTGGAAAAGTGATTCGCCAGTTAACTGATGAGGAAATTGAAGCAGTAAAACAAAATGCAATTAGATATCAGGAAAACTGGAAAAAATATTCAAAGTCTATATTTTAATGAAAAAAATATTTATAGTTTTTGTCGCTTTAGTTTTTTATTCTACTTCAGTAGTTGCCGTAGAAAAATTTAAGTTCAAATATAATTTGCATGAAAATTTACCAAAGAAATGGGTTACTGAATTCAAAAACATAATGAATATTGTGCAAGAAGTTATGCCTATAAATGAGAACACTAACGATTGGGTAAAGAATAATATGAAATTAACGAATATGAAACAGGGCTATGGGATGGATATCTATGCATGGAAAAGTACAAAAAATCCTTTTCCGGAAAAGCGTATTAATATGAAATACTCAGGTATTGAAGGATGTAATTCACCTGAACCATGGATGCAACTAGACATATTTCCACAAGATTGGACAAGTTCAATTAATAAAATTCGTACTTACACTGTTATTGTTCATGAGTATTTTCATGTTTATCAAAGAGCACTTTCTCACAGAGTTGGGTGTCTGTCTAACAATAGTGCAAAATGGTTGGTCGAGGGAGGTGCTAAAGTTTTAGAAGAGATCTATTCAAGACAATATTACAAAAAAGACCTTTTAAAGAGCGACATTCGAGAGAGAAAAAGATGGAGTATTAAAAAGGTTACCAAAGAACCTCATTTATACGAACAACATAAGACATCACCACAAAAAAATGGATTTGATAGTAATTATGCTGGCTCTGCATTCATGTTGCTGGCTTTAGTTAATGAATTAAAAAAAAATAATCTTTCTGAAGAAGAAGCATTTGAGTTAGTTTTTAGAGAATTCTGGATACAAAGGGCTAAACAACCCTCAGGCTGGAATTGGCAAACTAGTTTTAAAAATACTTTTGGTATGACTTTGGATGAATTTTACGAAAAATTAAGTAAATACAAAAGAAAAGATCTAAAAAAAATACTCCCAAGCAAGACATTAATGATACAGGATATTTTTAGTTGATGAAAAAACTTTTAATAATTTTAATAATTTCTTTAATTTCTCAATTATCTCAAGCAAATGAAAGATTTATACCACTTGAATTATTCACAGGTGGGGAAATTCGTGATGATACAGAGATTAAATTTACAAAAGCCAATTTGGTCTTTGGAGAAAAGAAAAGAAAAAAAATAGTAGGACCTGAAGATTGGAAAAATCCAAATACAGGTGAGATAATTAAAGTTTATAAAAGAACAAGAAAAGGTCAAAGTGGAGTAAAAACCCAACTTTTTACTGTTACTAATGATGGACAATGTATCGGAAGAGTTTGGGATAGTAGGCGCGGTGGAAGAATAATTGTAAATGGATGTAAATTTCCTTTAGGAGTGTGGAAAGAAGGAGAAAAAAGAACATTTAACGGATCTTCTGGAGGGAAGACAAGAAAAATCGAATTGACCATTTTAAAACTAGGAAAAAAACAAAAAGATAAGATAAAATTCAATTGGAAACTTTATGATGGAGGCGGAAAATTAATGGATGATAATGATTATACATTTTCTGCTGGCAAAGCAATGACAAAACTTAATGATAAAAAAATATCTAAATGAAAAAAATATTTATAGTTTTAATCGCTTTAGTTTTTTATTCTACTTTATTTTTAACTAATAATATTTTTGCAGAAATTAAAGTTACAGGTTCAGGTGGAATTCATAATTGGAATGATTTTGAAAAATTTTACAAAAAACAACTTAAGAAATCCCAAAAAAAGAAACAAAAATTAATTTTTTATGGATCAACAAGTGGAGAAGGATGGGCAACTGGATCTAAAATTGTAAAAGATATAAATGATGAGGTACATGAACAAGCTTACAAACAGTGTATGAAAAGAGCAAAAAAATATACACAAAACGATTGTTTTTTGTTTGCAATTAATGACAAAATTGTTTGGACAAATATTGATGGACCAATAGCAAGTGTAAATATTGATGGACCAATTGCAAGTGTAAAGTTTAATTTGGAAATTGATGAAAATGATAAAAAACCTGGAAGATTTTTTAAAGATCAACCCGACATTACAGATGAACCTCAAGTTCATTTTATTTATATATTGAATAAAGATAGTAAGGATAATGAGTGGGATATTAGTGGTAAAATGGAAAAAGAGCTTTTAGCAGTAAACGAAAAACTCTTGAAAATGACAAAAGGTAAACAAAAATTTAGATATGATATGAGAGAAGATGGAAAATTAGATATTTCATTTGTTAGATTTAATAAGCAATATAAAGGTAATTATGGGATGAATTATCCTGACGCTTATTTAACGCAAAAAGGATTTAATGATCCTAACAAATTATATTTTGCCTGGGCTGATGTTAAACATCGTGATGGGGGACAGGGAAGTGTTCATCATGGATATATATTTTTACAAAGTAAATACATAAGGAACGCAGATAAAAGAATGATGATGACATTACATGAAATCTTGCATGTAAATGGTTTTGCATGGCCTTGTACTAAAGGTAATTCTAATGGACACACATCAAGTTCAACCGTCATTGGTGGACCAGTTGGAGACGATTCGTATAGACTTGGAGTTTTGTATGATCACGGTGATGATACTTGTCCAGATTTTAAAGATTCTGCTTTTCTAGATCCAACATCTGAAAACCCCTTTAATCCAGTAGAATTAAAATGTGCTATGGCAGCTGAAGTTGGACAAGGAAAAGCTCCAAATGAAAATTATGATTGGAGAAAAAGGTATTCTCATAAAAAACTACAAAAAATAAAAGCTAAAAAAACCTGGTGTACTTACAATGTTGGAAACTAACTAAAAAGCAAGTCATTCACTGAGTAAATAATAAGTCCTAAAATTATTATAAAAAATACCACAAATGCGATTTGCTCACTAATTTTCTTAGAAACTTTGGTTTCGCCTTTTTTAAATTTTCTAATTTGAAAAATACCAAACCTCATTACTGCTAATCCTCCTAAAACAAGCGCTATAGCAATAATAAATCCACTTAGCATTTTTATGGAACTAGCCAGTTTTGTTTATTATTTGAAATATCAAATCTTGCTCTTCTATGGCCTTTTGCTGCAAGATAGAGCCACTCAATACTTTCAATATTACATTGAATGACGGTAAAGTTTTTATAACCCTCTTCACTTTGTTCCATAGTAAAGCCTGATTTTTCAATGTCTTCACTTAAACCTGAACTTGGTTCATCCGTTTCTGTTCCTGGTCCATTGTTTACTAAGTAACATTTTCGACTCACATGAGCAGTTTTTGACCATGATTGCTCAGTTATTTCATTTTCATGATTGACTATGCAATTGACTTTAACTCGAAGCTGAATTTTTTCTTCTTTATCATAAAATATTAGCGCAGCATTTTTATTTTTTTTTAATTTTGGAATTTTGTCTGATCTAATGTCGCTATGGAATTGAAGTATATTACTAGATTGGTCTGATTTTCTAAGAACAACAATTCTTCCATCAAAGTCTGATTGATCACCACAAACAAAAACTGGAATTCGAAAAGGTGATGCTCTATTAGTCACTGCATCATCAAGCATTGACCATATTTTTTTCTTTATTTCGGAAAAGTCCTCATAGTATGGGACGGTATTTGACATTGGATTATTTCTTTTTTTTAAGTCTAGCGATCAAACTAGAACTATCCCAACGATTGCCACCCATCTTTTGAACATCAGCATAATATTCATCAACAATTTCAGTAATTGGAACAGGTGAACCATTTCTTTTTGCTTCTTCAATTACAATTTTTAAATCCTTTCTCATCCAATCAACTGCAAAACCATAATCAAATTTGTCCTCAACCATAGTTTTATATCTGTTTTCCATTTGCCAAGATTGTGCCGCTCCTTTTGATATAGTTTCCATTACTTTATCAATATCTAAACCAGCATTTATACCAAAATTAATAGCCTCTGATAAACCTTGAACAACTCCTGCAATACACATTTGGTTCATCATTTTGGTTAGTTGACCGCTTCCTGACGGACCAATTAATTTTACTTTTTTACTATAGCAATCAATTACTGGTTCTGCTTTTTTAAAAGCTTCTTCATCACCCCCAACCATGACTGTTAAAATTCCACCTTCAGCACCTGATTGACCACCAGAAATTGGTGCATCTAAAAATGCAAATCCCTTTTCTTTCGCTTTATTATAAAGTTCTCTTGATACTTCTGCAGATACAGTTGAATTATCTACGTAGATTGAACCTTCTTTAGCGCTATGAAATAATCCGTTTTCACCTAAAGTAACTTGTTTCAAATCTTCATCGTTACCCACACAAGTAAAAATAAAATCAGCACCTTCCGCAGCTTCTTTTGGTGTTGAAGCCATTTTACCTTTATATTCAGCAATCCATTTTTCAGCTTTAGCAGTTGTTCTATTAAAAACACTTACATTATGCCCAGCTTTTGATATATAACCAGCCATCGGATAACCCATTACCCCGAGACCTATGAAAGCAACATTACAAGTCATAAATTATTTATATGTTTAAAAGTTTAAGTTTAAAAGTAATTATTTTTGGTTTTATTTTTACATTTTTTTCGTGTTTTGGACAGAGTTTTTTTATAGGACTGTTTAATTCTAGTATAAGAGAAACACTTTCTATAACACATGGACAATTTGGCACGATTTATGCATCTGCAACTCTATTTAGTAGTTTGCTTCTTATTTGGATTGGAAAAAAAATTGATGATGTAAATGTGATAAAGTTTGCAATCTTTGTTACTATACTTTTATCTTTTTCCTCTTTTTTTTTTTCCAAAACATCATCAGTAGCTTTTTTATTTGTTGCAATTTTCTTAATGAGATTCTCTGGACAAGGATTAATGTCTCATACAGCTTCAACTACTATTTCAAGATATTTTACAAAATCTAGAGGTAAAGCGTTAAGCATTATTTGGTTTGGTCTATCTTCAGCAGAATTTATAATGCCTGTATTAATTGTTTACCTTTTAACACTGATTATTTGGCAAGATTTATGGGTAATTTTTTCTTTAATAGTTTTAATTTGCCTACCTTTAGCATCTTATATTTTAGTTAAAGATGTGAAATTAGATACTAGAGAGAGCAACCAAAATGAAAAACTAAAAGAGGATAATATTAAAAACTGGAAAAGAATTGAAGTTCTTCAGGATTATAGGTTTTATATTGTTTCATTAAATATGCTTGCAATGCCCTGGATAGCAACAGGAGTATTTGTGTATCAATCATTTGTCACTAATTCTAAAGGGTGGGGTGAGTATACTATTGCGCAATCTTTTATGTCTTACTCGATTTTTTCTGTAATTACTTTACTTGTTGCAGGTTATTTAATTGATAAGTTTACAAGTAGAAAATTACTAATCTATATGAATATTCCATTATTCTTAGGAACTTTAGTGATCATATATTTTGATGCTCCACAAACTGCTTTTTTATTTCTTGGATTGGTTGGAATATCAAACGGTCTAGCTAACTTATTAGGATCATCAACATGGGCAGAAATTTACGGGGTAAAATATATTGGATCTATTAAAGCTTTGACTACAGCTTTAATGGTATTTGCAACTGCTTTTGGTACAGCATTGTTTGGTTTTTTTATAGATGCTGGATTTTCAATTGAAAAAATCGCATTTATTGCAGCAATTGCAATTGCATGCTCTATAGCTTTACTTTTCACCATTAGAAAAAAATTAAATCCAGTTTATCTCTAATACTGCTTGATTTTTTTATAATCGAGGTGTATCTAACCGCCATGGCAAGAGTTACAGTTGAAGATTGTATAGATAAAGTAGATAGTCCTTATGAATTAGTACTAGTTGCAAAAGAAAGAGCAACTCAACTTAATTCTGGATTAGAACCCACATTAGATAGAGATAATGACAAAAACACTGTAATAGCATTAAGAGAAATCGCTGAGGAAACAATTAAAGTTCCAGATTTAACTGATGCAGCAGTTTATAAATTGAGAAAGCATGTTGAGCAAATTGATGACGCCTCAGAGGACGAAGATGATATTGGTGACGATTTTGAAAATCTTTACAAAGGTGAGATTTCAAAAAGTGGTGTACCAATCCTTCCATCTAAAAGAGCTAGAAAAATCCCAGAAAAAATTCAAGTTTCTAAAGATGATTTAGCAGAGTTACAAAATACAGCTGAACAACCTTCATCTGAACCTGTTGAAGACATACAAGAAGAAGAGACTGATGTTTCATTAGACGAAATGAAAGATCAAGAAGATACTGTATCTGACGAAACAGAAAACCAAGAATAAATCAGCTAAATTCTTTTATTATTTTTTCCCTGTGCTCATCTAAATCAGGAATATCACCTCTTGTTTTTTCATCTTTATATGTAGATATTTTGATTGGATTTCCTGCAGATTTAAATTCACCAATAATTTTATGGTATGATTTTACAATCATATTTCTTTCTTGAACTTGAGGATTTTCTACAGCTTGCTTTATATTAAAAATTGGTCCACATGGAATTTTCAATGCTTCCATTTCTTTTACCCATTCATTAGTAGTTTTTGAATTTAATTGTTTTTCAAAAATTTCTTTTAATTGATCCATGTTTTCACATCTTAATGAGTTAGAATTAAATCTTTCATCATTTGAAGCTTCAGGAATTTTTAATACATCACAAAGTTTTGCAAAAAGTTTATCATTTCCTGCAGCAATAATTATGTAGCTATCTTTTGTTTTAAAAGCCTCAAAGGGAGCAATAGATGGATGTCTTGAACCCATTGGTCCTGGAATTTCATTTTTGGAGAGATACCTTGCAATTGCATTTTCTAAAATTGCTATTTGACAATCTAACATTGAGACATCTATAAAAGCCCCTTTGCCGGTTTTTTGTCTATCGTATAAAGCTGCATTAATTCCAATTGCTGTAAATAGACCAGCAGTAATATCACCAATAGAAGTTCCAACCCTTGTTGGTTCTGAATTTGGATGGCCAGTTACACTCATCAAGCCTCCCATACCTTGGACGACCATGTCATATGCTGGGAGCTCTTTTAAAGGTCCCGTTTGTCCAAAACCAGATGCTGATGCATAAATTAATTTAGGGTACTTTTTACTTACATCTTTCCAACCAAACCCCCACTTTTCTAAAGTGCCAGGTTTAAAATTTTCTACTAAAATATCTGCTTTAGACAATATTTTTTCAAATATTTTTTTGTCATCTTCATTTTTTAAATTCAATGCAATGCTTTCTTTTCCTCTATTCAATGACATAAAGTAAGCTGAGTAATCTTTCACAAAGGGTCCAAATTTTCTAGAGTCGTCACCTGTCTCAGGTGCTTCAATCTTTATAACTCTTGCACCTAAATCTGAGAGTATCATTGTACAATAAGGTCCTACTAAAACCCTTGTTAAATCAACAACTAGTAAATTTTTTAATGGTCCATCCATAATTAAATATATGACATTTCCTTATATTGACTCTTACTAATAAGTTCAATTTAATAGACAATTAAATTAATTTAAAGAGGGGAAACATGTTAAAAAAAATAAGTTTTTATTTCACAACATTATTTTTAGCTTTCTCATTAATTGGATCAGCTTACGCTGTGACATTAAAAGCAAGTCACCAGTGGCCGGGCACTCCAAGAGCTGATGGTTCTTTTGATCCAAGACATGAAATGGTTCAAATAATTGCTGATGAAGTTAAAAAAGCAGGTGTTGATTTAGATATTAGAATTTATCCTGCAAAATCACTTTACAAACCGAAAGAGCAATGGAAACCAATGACTACTGGTCAGTTAGATATTTCAGCGTTTCCATTAGCATATGCATCGAAATTTCATCCTGAATTTGATGCAACACTAATGCCAGGAACTGTTAAAAATCATGATCATGCTTTAAGATTTAATAAAGGTCCGATGATGACAGAGATCAAGAGAATCATTAATGATGCTGGTGTAGTTGTATTATCTGATGCTTGGCTTGGTGGTGGATTTGCATCAAAATCTAAATGTATAAAAAATCCATCAGATGCTAAAGGACAAGTAATGAGAGCAGCTGGTAAAGCATTTAACCAAATGTTGGAAGCAGCGGGAGCGGGTATTCAAAGTATGCCTTCATCTGAGATTTATACTGGATTACAAACAGGAGTATTAACTGGTGCAAACACTAGTTCAGGAAGTTTTGTAAGTTACAAAATTTATGAACAAGTAAGCTGCGCAACACCTCCAGGAAAATTTGGATTATGGTTTATGTATGAGCCAATTTTGATGTCAAAAATGAGTTTTGATAAATTAAATTCCAAACAACAAAATGCTTTAATGGAGGCAGGTAAAGTTGCTGAGAAATATATGACTGCACAAGTCGAAAATTTAGACAAAAAATTTGAAGACGCGTATAAAGCAGCAGGAGTTAAGTTAGTATATATGGATGCAAACGACCATGCGGCTTGGGTTGAGATTGCAAAACAATCCTCTCACAAAGCATTTGCTGAAAAAGTTCCAGGCGGTGATAAGCTGATGGAAATGGCTTTAGCAGTTAAATAAAAAGATATATAAAGAACCCCTATTTAAAAATTAAATAGGGGTTTTTTTATGAAAGAAAAATATTTAAAATTTTGTAATTTATCGTCAAAGGCTTGTGGTGCCTTTGCTGTTCTAGCATTAATCTTATCAATTTTGGTAATTGTTGAGCTTGTATTTGAAAGATATTTTTTTCAAAGAGCAATCACTTGGCAAACAGAGTTAGTCACAATGCTTTTAGTTGCTTCAACATTCATTGGAAGCGCCTATGTTTTAAGTGAAAAAGCACATGTCAGTATGGAATGGATTTATGATTTTTTATCAAAAAAAAATATTCTTAGACTTAAAATATTTACATCATTAATAAGTTTATTATTTTTCTTAATTTTATTCTATTTTGGATTTTTAATGGTGGAGGAAGCTTTTACTAAAAATTACTCGACAGGAACGGTTTGGGATCCACCTTTATGGATACCTTATTCTTCTATGATGATTGGAGCAGCTTTAATGATACTTCAATACATTGCTGAAATTATTAAACTTTTTGACGAAGAGGGCACTAGTTAATGGATCCTTTATTAATAGCAGTAATAGTTGCAGTTTTTACACTAATAGTTTTATTTTCAGGAATACCAATCGCGTTTGGTTTAAGTTTTGTCTCTATAGCACTTTTAGTAGCATTTGAAGGATTTCAAATGTTAGACGTTTTTGCTGAAACTTTTTATGCAGGACTAAACTCTTTTGTTCTACTCTCAATACCAATGTTTATTTTGATGGGAATGGCAGTTGCTAATTCTCCAGCAGGAAAAGATTTATATACCGGATTAGATAGATGGCTTTGGAGAGTTCCAGGTGGACTAGTAATATCTAATATTGGGGCTTGTTCAGTTTTCGCTGCTCTCAGTGGATCAAGTCCAGCTACTTGTGCGGCAATCGGAACCATGGGTATACCTGAAATGAGAAAAAGAGGATATTCCGATCAAATAGCAACTGGAACAATTGCAGCTGGTGGGACTCTTGGAGTTTTAATTCCTCCTAGTATTGTTTTGATTGTTTATGGAATTGCAACGGGAACATCGATAGGAAGATTATTTTTATGCGGATTGGTGCCCGGCTTTATGCTAGCAGGAATGTTTGCAATTTGGGCTCTTATACATAGTTACTTTATTGATAAAGACTCAGCAAAAGCTTTAAAAAATAGAACACCCCCTACATTTAAAGAAAAAATTGAGGTGTTGCCAAGAATTCTTCCTTTCTTAGCAATTATAGCTGGTGTCTTATATGTTTTGTATGGTGGTGTTGCGACACCATCTGAGGCTTCGGGAGTTGGAGCATTTTTAGTTTTTGTATTGATCGCTGTAGTTTACAAAATTTATCAACCAAAAAAGATTTGGAATATTGTTAAAGTTTCAATGAAAGAGAGTGTGATGATAATGTTTATCATTGCTGCCTCTTACCTTTTCGCTTTTACATTATCTCAACTTTATGTAACGCAATCATTAGCACAGAGCATGGTTGAATTAAGCTCTAACAAATGGGTAGTATTTATATTAATAAATATTTTTTTATTAATTGCAGGTTTCTTTTTACCACCAGTAGCCGTCATTGTTATGACATCTGCAATATTGTTACCTGTTATAACAACCTTAGGATTTGATCCATATTGGTTTGCAATCGTATTTACAATAAACATGGAAATTGGTCTTATAACCCCACCTGTTGGATTGAATCTTTATATAATAAAAGGCATTACTCCAGATGTAAGTTTGTCAGAAATATTAAAAGGATCTATTCCATTTATGATAATTATGGCTTTAGCTATATTAATATTGTGTATTTTCCCTGAAATTGTTACCTGGTTGCCTGATAAAATAATGGGCAAAAGTTTAGGTTTTTAATATATAAAAAACACCATGTTAAATATAAAAAGAATTTTTGAGACCATAGCCGATGCTGGACAAAAGATTTTAGAAAAAAAATCTATCAAAAGCATTACGAAAAAAAGAGATCTTCTTGATCTTTGTGATGATTTATTGTCAACTAAAGGTGCGGCCTTTGGAATAACACTAGCAAGAGATATCTTGTTCAGATATCAAAACTTATCTTTAGAGGATAAAAACAAATTTTTACTTCAGGTAAATGATAAGTATAAACCTGACTCATTAAAAATAGATGAAGCCATTAAAAATTACAGCAAATCAAAGGATACCTCATCTATTTTAAATCTATCTAGAGTTGCATCCGGGATAAGAAAAGAGCTATTTGTAAGACTAAATATGGCTCCAAACGGCACTTCAGAGATAGTCTCCTTAAGAGAAGATTTGTTAAAATTAATAAAAGACCACCCTGAACTTAAAAGTTTAGATTATGATTTAATAGATATATTTAAAAATTGGTTTAACCCAGGCTTTTTGAAATTAAAAAAAATAACTTGGGATACAAAAGCAAATATTTTAGAAAAATTATTAAAGTACGAAAAAGTACATTCTATGAAAGATATGAATGAACTTAAAAGAAGACTTGGAAAAGATAGAAGATTTTTTGCTTATTTTCATCCAGCTTTAGATGATGAACCAATAATCTTTGTAGAAATAGCTTTAACAAAAGGCCTTAGTCAGTCAATACAAGAATTAACAAGACCCTCAGAAGAAAAAACAAAAAATTATGACACCGCAACTTTTTATTCAATTAGTAATTGTCAGGAAGGTTTATCAAGAGTAACCTTAGGGAATTTTTTAATAAAAAGAGTTGTTTATGAACTTCAAGAAGAACTTCCAGATGTAAAATATTTTGGAACTTTGTCACCAATGGTTGGATTTGCTGATTGGTTTAAAAAAATGGAAAGTACTCAGTCCGCTGAAATACTAGGAGAGGCAAACAAAAATAGTCTAGATTTCTTAAAGTCTTCTGATTTAAAAATAGGAGACAAAAGAATTGCTGATAATAAGGCTTTGATTAGTAAGTTGGCAGTAAATTATTTAGTAAAACAGAAAAATGATTTTGGTTTTCCAATAAATGATGTTTGCAGATTTCATTTGAAAAATGGAGCTGATATTGATGATATTGCAGTAAACGCAAATGTTTCTGAAGTTGGTTTCAAAAGGTCCTTTGGTGTTATGGTTAACTATAGATACGAATTAGCTAAAATTGAGAAAAATCACCAAGAATATGTAAACGAAAAGAAAGTAAACATTTCGAATAAAGTTAAAAAACATGTCTAAGATTAATAGATTGGTATCAGTTGCACCTATGATGGATTGTACTGACAGGCATGAAAGATATTTTTTAAGATTGATAAGCAAAAACGTCTTTCTATACACTGAAATGGTTGTGTCCGAGGCTATTGATAGGGGAGATAAAGAAAAATTATTATCCTTTGATCTCAGAGAAAAACCAGTTGCTTTACAATTAGGCGGTTCCACTCCAAAATTATTAGCTAATTCAGCAAAAATTGGTGAGGAGTTTGGTTATGATGAAATTAATTTAAACCTAGGATGTCCAAGTAAAAAAGTTCAAAAAAATAGATTTGGCGCATGTTTAATCAAGGAGCCAAACTTAGTGGCCGATTGTTTGTCAGAAATGATTAATTCAACGTCTTTACCAGTTACAGTTAAGACTAGAATTGGTTATGATGATGTAGAAGATTACGAACATTTTTATAATTTCATAAAAACTTTAAAGGAAACAGGAGTTAAAACATTTATAATACATGCGAGAAAAGCTATGCTAGGTAAATTTACACCTAAGCAAAACCTTAATATACCTCCTTTAAAATATGATTATGTGTATAAACTAAAGCAAGATTTCAAAGACCTTGAAATAATTATTAATGGTGGTGTCACTTCAGTGGAACAAGTGAAAGATCATTTAGATAAAGTGGATGGCGCAATGATTGGAAGATCAGTTTATCATTCCCCTTACCTTTTAGCTGATATTGAAAAAGAGATATTTAACAATCATGACATTAAAGAACGGGAAGAAATTGTAGAGGAGTTAATTGATTATGTTAAGGTGCAAGTACAAATGGGTACAAGAGTAAATCAAGTTATGAGACATACACTAGGTTTATTCCATGGACAAACAGGTTCAAGCCACTGGAAAAGATATTTAAGTGAAAATATGTGTGTAAGAGATGCGGATGTAAAAAAAATTGATCATATTATGGATAAAGTTAGACTTTCTCCTAAATTACATTCGGCAGGTCGAATTGATTAATACTATTCTTTCCAATCAGTATTATCTTTTAATTTTATTAATGATTGTTACTGCATTTCCAGTAGGATTTTTTGCAGGTTATTTTGGCATAGGTGGTGGCCTAATTTCTGTACCTGTACTTTTTTTTATTTTTGAAACGGCTGATGTAGATAAATCTTATTTAATGCATCTTTCTGTAGGAACCGCTTTTTCTATTACAATTTTTACTGCTTTTGTTTCAGTAATGACTCATAGAAAACATAAAGCTGTAGATACAAATATTTTAAAAACTTATGGTCTATTTGTTATCTTTGGAGTTTTGCTTGGTACATATATGGCAGCATTGTTAAATACAAAATCTTTAGTTTTATTTTTTGCTGTGGTTGTATATTTTTTTGGTGGATATTTATTATTAGTAAAACAGGAATTAAAAAAAAATAAAAAGTTTAAGTTTCTACCAAAAGCAACTTTTGGTTTCATCTCTGGTTTTATATCTGCACCTATGGGTATTACCGGAGCTATGATGAATGTTCCAATCCTAAGATATTTTGGATATCCTATAAGTAGAGCAATTGGAAGTTCAGCTGCAATTGGATTTGTAATAGCATTTATTGGTTCAATTGGTTTTTTGACATCTGGTTTTTTGCTAAATGCAAATCTTCCTCTAAGTATTGGTTTTGTAAATATTCCTGCCTTTTTGATATTTATTCCAATTACATCTTTTATGGCAAGAATTGGAGCTAATATGGTTCACACCACAGATAAAAATAAAACTCAAAGAATGTTTGGGGTATTTTTATATGTAATAGGGACTTTATTTTTAATTAGGTTTTTAGATCTTTAATTAAATTTTTTGATCGTATTCACCTATTTTACCAGTTTTTTGCAGCAAATCGTCGATAAATTCGAAGATTTTTTTCTTTCTCTCATCAGATGTTGGACTTTCAGTAACAACTACCAGAGAAGGCTTATTAGATGAGGCTCTTATCAAACCCCAAGAGCCGTCTTTAAAAGAAAATCTTATACCATTTACTGTGAGTATGTCCTCAATTTCTTGATTATCAATTTTAACATTATTTGATTTTAAATCCTCAATTTGTTTAATTATTTCTTCAACAACTTGATATTTTTCATTATCTTCACAAAAAGGAGCCATGGTAGGTGATTGATAGGTATTAGGTAATTCACTTATGATTTCACTCATTTTTTTATGATTATTATTTAGCAAATGGCAAACTTGAATAGCTGAATTTATACCATCATCGTATCCGTAACCTAAAGGTTTGTTGAAAAAGAAATGACCACTTTTTTCAAAGCCCGCAAGTGCTTTTTCATTATTTACTTTTCTTTTGATATGGGAATGTCCTGTTTTCCAATATAGTGTTTCACACGAGTTATTTTTTAAAACATCATCTGTTGAATATAGTCCAGTTGATTTAACGTCTACAACAAATTTAGATCCTTTGTGTTTTGAAGATAAATTTCTTGCAATCAATAATCCAATTTTATCTGAAAAAATTTCATTACCATTATCATCTATTACGCCTACACGATCACCATCTCCATCAAATCCAAAACCAATATCAGCACCATTTTCTTTTACAGATTTACTTATTGCATGTAACATTTCAAGATCTTCAGGATTAGGATTATACTTAGGAAAGGTATAGTCCAAATTGCAATCTAGTTCTATTACTTCACAGCCTATTCCTCTTAATATGTCTGGTGCGAAAATTCCTGCAGTTCCATTGCCACAGGCTACTACGGCTTTAATTTTTTTCTTAATTTTATTTTTATTTATAAGATCATTTTTATAAATACTTTGAAAATTATTTATTTCTTTTTCATTTCCTGCTCCTTTAATAAACTTGTTATTTAAAGTTATATCTTTTAATTCTTTCATTTCCTCTGGTGCATGAGTTAATCCTTTCTTGATTCCCATCTTGACACCTGTCCAACCATTTTCATTATGACTTGCTGTTATCATTGCAACAGCATCACTCTCTAAATTGAATTGTGCAAAATAAACCATTGGTGATAACGCTAATCCTACATCTTCAACGTAACAACCTGTAGAGATAAGTCCTTTTTTCAAGGCTGATTTTATTTCTTCACTATAAGATCTGTAATCATGTCCGACGATGATTCTTGGATTACTTTTATTTGTATGATTAATAACCTGAGTTCCTAAACCTTTCCCCAAATTTGTCACACCTTCTAAATTGATATTATCAGGGTACAACCATCGAGCGTCGTACTCTCTAAAGCCAAAAGGATCAATTTTTATTGAATTATTCATGTTAATATTTTTATATTTTGTTTATTTTTTTATTGATAATTTTTTTCTTAAGTTCTATAAATGTTCTATTGATTTGTTGGTCATATAGTATATTTACCAAACCATCATACAACATCTAGTTGTTTTACTTAATTAAGTATAGTACAAAAAAGGAGCTAAATGAACAAGATTTTATCACAAGCTATTAGGAAAGCTGTCTCTGATTATACACCAAATGTGAATCAAGATCCTAAAGATAAAAGATTAGATTTATTTTCTCTCAATAGCGAAACAGAACTATTTCAAAATTCAAAAGGCATAACAATTAAAATTGATAGAAGCAGAGATGACAATTTAACTGACTTTGGAAAAGCTACTCTTAAAGATAGATATTTGGGTGCTAACGAATCTTTTCAAGATTTGTTTGCTAGAGTTGCAAGCCATTATGCTGATGACAACTTGCACGCTCAAAGATTATATAATTACATTAGTAATCTTTGGTTCATGCCAGCAACACCAGTTTTATCAAATGGAGGAACTACAAGAGGATTGCCAATATCTTGTTTTTTAAATGAAGCTAGCGATAGCCTAAATGGTATTCTTGATCTATGGAGTGAGAACGTTTGGCTTGCAGCACGTGGTGGTGGTATTGGAAGTTACTGGGGAAATCTTAGATCAATAGGAGAAAAAATTGGAAGAGTAGGTAAAACTTCAGGTATAATTCCTTTCATCAAAGTGATGGACTCTTTGACAATGGCAATTAGCCAAGGTTCATTAAGAAGAGGCTCAGCTGCTTGTTATATACCAATAGACCATCCAGAAATTGAAGAGTTTATTGAGATGAGAAGACCTACAGGAGGTGATCCGAATAGAAAATCATTAAATTTACATCACGGTGTTTTAGTTTCAGATGCCTTTATGAGAGCTGTCGAATTGGATGAACAATGGGGACTAAAAAGTCCAAAAGATGGAGCTGTTCAAGCAACTGTATCTGCAAGAAATTTATGGATAAGATTACTTACAGCAAGAATTGAAACAGGAGAGCCGTATATTATATTCATCGATACTGTTAACAGACAAATTCCTCAACATCATAAACTTGCTGGTCTTACTGTCAAAACTTCAAACCTTTGTAGTGAAATTACTCTACCCACAGGAATTGACAAAGACGGCAAAGATAGAACTGCAGTATGCTGCTTATCATCCTTAAACGTCGAAAAATACGATGATTGGAAAGATGATGAAAATTTCATAGGCGATGTGATGAGATTTTTAGATAATGTGATGACAGATTTCATTGAAAATGCACCAGAGCAATTTAGTGATGCTACTTACTCAGCAATGAGAGAACGAAGCGTAGGACTGGGTGTGATGGGACTTCATTCTTATTATCAAAAGAAAATGATTCCAATTGAGTCTGTAATGAGCAAGGCTTGGAATAAAAAGATTTTTGAGCATATTCATAAAAATGTTGATAAGGCATCAAAAGATTTAGCTGAGGAAAGAGGACCATGTCCAGATGCTTCTGATTATGGTGTAATGGAGAGATTTTCTAACAAAACTGCAATAGCCCCTACAGCTTCTATCTCAATAATATGTGGTGGAACATCTCCAGGTGTCGAGCCAATTGCTGCTAATAGCTTTACACATAAAACTCTTTCAGGATCTTTTAACGTACGAAATAAATATTTAAGACAACTATTAGAAAAACACGGAAAAGATACAGATGAAGTTTGGTCAAGTATTACGACTAACCAAGGATCAGTATCACATTTAGATTTTTTAACTCAAGATGAAAAAGATGTTTTTAAAACAGCTTTTGAGTTAGATCAAAGATGGCTTGTTGATTTGAGTGCAGACAGAACACCTCATATTTCTCAAGCTCAATCTATTAACTTATTTTTACCTGCAGATGTACATAAAAGAGATTTGCATCAAATTCACTTCCAAGCTTGGAAGAAAGGATTGAAGAGTCTTTATTACTGTAGGTCTAAATCAATACAACGTGCTGAAAATGTTAATGATGCAAATTCAACTGACATTGCAGCAAACGTTTATAAATCCAAAGAAGAAAATAATAACCAACAAGATTATGAGGAGTGTTTATCATGTCAGTAGCAGAAAAAATTAATAAAGAAATAATTCAACCAAAAAAAAATAATGGATTACTTGTAGGTAATCCTGTCTATAAACCTTTCAGATACCCATGGTGTTATGATGCTTGGTTAACTCAACAAAGAATTCACTGGTTGCCAGAGGAAGTGCCTCTTGGTGATGATGTCAGAGATTGGCAAAAAAATTTATCTCATTCTGAAAAAAATTTACTTACACAAATTTTTAGATTTTTTACACAAGCTGATGTTGAAGTAAGCAACTGTTATATAAGACATTACATGAATGTGTTTAAACCAACTGAAGTGTTAATGATGATGTCATCTTTTGCTTCAATGGAAACTGTTCATATTGCAGCCTATTCACATTTGTTAGATACGATAGGGATGCCTGAGTCTGAATATTCAGCTTTCATGAAATATAAAGAAATGAAAGATAAGTATGATTACATGCAAGGCTTCGATATGAAATCTAATCATGATATAGCTAAAACAATTGCTGTATTCAGCGCATTCACAGAGGGCTTGCAGCTTTTTGCAAGCTTCGCAATTTTACTTAATTTTCCAAGACACAATAAGATGAAGGGAATGGGACAGATAGTAACTTGGTCTGTAAGAGATGAAACTTTACATTGTAATTCTATGATCAGGCTATTCAAAGATTTCATTAAAGAAAATCCAGAAATTTGGACGCCTCAACTAAAAAAAGAAATTTATGAAGCATGCAGAACTATTATTGAGCACGAAGATGCTTTTATAGATTTAGCTTTTGAAATGGGTCCGATGGAGGGCTTAACAGCTAAAGAAGTAAAAGATTATATAAGATTCATAGGAAATAGAAGATTGGCTCAGTTAGGTTTAGAGCCAATTTATGATGTTCAAAAAAATCCATTAACATGGCTTGATACAATGTTAAATGCAGTTGAACATATGAACTTTTTCGAAGGTAGAGCAACAGAATACTCAAAAGCATCTACAAGAGGATCTTGGACAGAAGCTTTTTCTTAAGATTATCTTTGATTTAATTGAAGAACTTTACGGTGCTTATTACCTTTGTAGCTTGCTAAAGGTCTAATAAGTTTATTAGCAGCATGCTGCTCAATAATATGAGCTGACCAACCTGTAATTCGTGAAATCACAAATATTGGTGTGAAGAAATCGGTATCAAACCCCATTAAATGGTAAGTAGGTCCAGTAGGGTAGTCTACGTTTGGATGGATATTTTTTCGATCTATCATAACCTTCTCAACAATATCATAAATTTTTTCAAACTTTTTATCTTTTTTGATTTTAGCAACTTTTCCAAAATATTCCCTCATTGTAGGAACTCTTGAGTCTCCACTTTTATAAACTCTATGGCCGAAGCCCATAACAACATCTTTGTTATCTAGAGCTTTATTAATCCATTTAAGTGCTTTCTCAGGTTTTTTAATTTTATTCATCATATGCATGACTTCTTCATTAGCCCCTCCATGAAGAGGTCCTTTCAAGCTTGCAATTGCACCAGTGATTGCGCCATGAATATCTGATAGACTACTTGTTATTGTTCTAGCTGTAAAAGTTGAAACATTAAAACTATGTTCAGCATATAATATTAAAGATACATCAAAAGCCTTAACTATATCTTTGTTTGGCACTCTACCAAAGCACATATGGAAAAAGTTTTCAGAGAATGAAAGGTTCTTTTTTGGTGGAATAATTTTTTTCCCTTTTCTAGCTCTGTAAAAAGCAGCGAGTGCAACAGGCATTTTAGCAAAAATTCTCATTACTTTTCTCATGTTTGCTTTAGGGGAATTATCTTTTGTTTCTTTATCCTCTAGTCCCATAATACTTACTGCTGTTCTTGCTACATCCATTGGATGTGCTTTCTTTGGAAATTTTTTTATATCATCTAACAATGTTTTAGATAATTTTCTTTCTTTTTTCTCTTCTTTTTCAAATTTTTTTAATTGTTTTTTACTTGGAAGTTCACCATTTAAAATGAGATAAGCTACTTCCTCAAATTTACATTTTGCACATAGATCCTGAGCAGCATATCCTCTATAAGTTAAAGAATTAATCTCTGGCATTACTTTGGAAACTTCTGTTTCGTCAACAACTATACCAAGCAATCCTTTTTTTATTTCTTCACTCATTATTCGTGCCCGTCTGTATTAAAATTATAAATTTTTTCGTCTAAAGAATTATATTTTTCGTATTCAACTAAATCGTATAATCTTTTCCGTGTTTGCATTTTATCAATAATATTATTTTGATGTCCATCAGCAAAAATGGCACGCAAACCATCTTCAACATTTTTCATTGCCAATCTTTGAGTTGAAACTGGATAAATGACTATATTATATCCTAAGTCTTGAAGCTGTTTATAATCAAGTAATTTGGATTTACCAAATTCAGTCATATTAGCTAAAAGATAACAATCTAGAGACTTTCTCACTAATTCAAATTCTTTTTCATCTTTTAAGGCTTCTGGGAATATTACTTCAGCCCCTGCATCAACGTATGCTTTGCATCTGTCTAACATGCTATTAATTCCCTCCACACTATTTGCATCGGATCTTGCTATAATCTTAAAATTTTTATCTTTTCTAGCGCTCACACATTCTTTTATCTTATCAACCATTTTCTCTTTTGAGATAAGTTCTTTGTTATCCAAATGGCCACATCTTTTCTGTTCAATTTGATCTTCCAAATGAACTGCAGCAACTCCAAATTCTTCAAATGTCTCAATTGTCTCTTTGCATGATTTAAATCCAGTATCAATATCAACAATTGTTGGAAGATTTGTTACTCTAGAAATTAAATAAGATCTTGTGCTTACATCTTGCAGAGTTGTTAAACCAATATCTGGAAATCCTAAATCATTTGCCATAACTCCACCTGATACATAGACCGCATCATAACCAATTTCTTCAATTAATTTTGCAGTTAATGGATTGTAAGCACCAGGCACTCTTAGAATTTTGTTAGATTTAAGTTTAGTATCTAAGTCAATCCTTTTTTGAGCCAAATCTTTTTCCACAAAATGCATTTAAAAAATACCTCTTCGATAATTATTTTTTAAATATTTTTTACTCACTTCAATATTTAATTTATTAAGACTACCTTTTTTCAATTTTCTTAATTTTTGTACAGTTTTTAAAAATCTATTACTTTCTTTTTTTGAAATAATATTATTAGTTAAAGTTAAAAATTTTTTAATATAATTTTTTCTTTCAAAAGGTCTAGCCCCATACGGATGTGCATCAGCTCTTTCTAGTTCTTCAGATACTTTTTTACCATTATTTAAAGTAATAACAACTTTTGCACCAAATGATTTCTTTTTAGGGTCAGGGTGATGATATTTTTTAGTCCACTTTTTATCTTCATGAGTTTTTATAGATCTCCATATTTTAATTGTACTTTTTCTGTTGGCTCTTGATTTTGTATAAGACTTTATATGATGCCAATCAGCATCTTCTAAAGCTACAGCAAAAATATACATTATTGAGTGATCTAATGTTTCTCTAGAAGCATTTGGATCCATCTTTTGTGGATCATTTGCTCCTGTACCAATTACAAAATGTGTATGATGGCTAGTAAAAATATCAATTTTTTTTATGTTATTTAAATCTGAAATTTTTTTATTTAATTTTTTTCCAATATCAATGAGTGCTTGCGCTTGATATTCTGCTGAGTATTCTTTTGTGTATGTTTCTAAAATAGCTTTTTTAGGCTCATTTTTTTTTGGCAAAGGAACATAATATTTTGCGTTCTTTCCGTCTAAAATTCTTGCAATAACACTGTCTTCGCCTTCATATATAGGACTAGGAGCACCTTCACCTCTCATTGCTCTATCAACTGCTTCTATCGCTAATTTACCAGCATGAGCAGGCGCGTATGCTTTCCAACTTGAAATTTCACCCTTTCTTGATTGACGTGTTGAAATTGAAACATGAAGAGCTTGTTGAACTGCTTGATAAATAGTTTCAGTATTTAGTTTTAGCATTGAACCTATTCCTGCAGCAACGCTTGGTCCTAAATGTGCAATGTGATCAATTTTATGTTTATGAAGACAAATTCCTTTTACTAAGTTTACTTGAACTTCATAAGCAGTAATAATTCCTCTTAAAAGATCCAATCCACTTTTTTTAAGTTTTTCCCCAACAGCTAAGATTGGAGGAATGTTGTCACCTGGATGACTATAGTCAGCTGCTAGAAAAGTATCATGAAAGTCTAATTCTCTAACTGCCGTTCCATTTGCCCAGGCTGCCCATTCAGGATCAAATTTTAGTTTAGAATTAATTCCAAATATCGTTGATCCTGACTTTCTTAAATGACCTTTAGCCATTTCTCTTGCAGATACAACTGGTTTTCTATTTAATGAGGCAATAGCAACTGATGCATTATCAATTATTCTATTTATAACCATATCTATTGAGTCTTTATTTAACTTTGAATTATGACTTGCAATTTCTGCAATTTTCCATGCAAGTTGTCTCTTCTTTGGAAGATTTATTTTCGATGGGTATACTTTAACAATGTTTGTCAACAAAATGTCTCCTAACTTATGATTTTGTTTTAATAGTTAAAATAAATTAATCAATATTAAAGATATTCTGTTATAATTTTCTCAATACCCACGAAATCTTTAACTAAGTGATTATGATATATTTCACTAGATTTCTTTTCAGTATATCCATATTTTAGCAAAATTATTGGAATTTCTGCAGCTTTAGCTGCGTTTGCATCAGTTTCACTATCCCCAATCATAATTGATTTATTTATGTCACCATCCAAGATTTCAATAATAGTAGTCAAATGTCTAGGATCTGGTTTACAATATTCAAAAGTATTGTATCCGGCAATATATTCGAAGTAATCATAAATTTTAATTTTTTTTAAAAGATCAACTGCCAAATGCTCAGTCTTATTAGTACAAACTGCCATAGAAATATTTTCTCTTTTACACCAATTTAAAAATTCCTTTACCCCATTTATTAATTTACTTTCATGAAATATATTTTCTCCATAGTAAGATAAAAATTCATTTGTCATCTCGTTTTGAATTTTTTCATCAAACCATTTCCATTGACCATTTGCTTTTGCCATCATTGCTTTTGCACCTCTACCAACTGCATTTTTCAATTCACCTAAAGTTTTTGTTGGATATCCAAATTTTTTCATAACATGATTATGAGCACGAATTAAATCTGGAGCAGTATCAATTAAAGTGCCATCAAGATCAAAAAGAATGGTAAATTTTTGTGTCATTTAAAAGTATTATTAAGAAATATATTGTGAATTAATTAAACTAATACTCAAATATATAAAAATATCAAATGAAACCAAAAAAATTAACAAATATTCAATCAAAATTAAGAAACAAATTTTTAAGAAATGGTGTCAAAATGATTGCACCAGAGACAGTCTTTTTTTCAAAAAGTACAAAAATAGGAAAAAATGTAACTATTGAACCTTATGTAGTAATTTCTGATAAAGTTTCAGTAGGAGACAATGTGAGAATTTTATCTTTCTCTCATTTAGAAGGAGTTAAGATTGAAAATAATGTAAATATTGGACCATATGCAAGATTAAGACCAGGAACAATTCTTAAATCAGGATCTAAGGTTGGAAATTTTGTTGAAGTGAAAAAAAGTATTATAGGCAAAGATTCTAAAATAAATCACCTTTCTTATATAGGAGATTCAAATTTAGGTAAAAAAGTAAATATTGGTGCAGGCACAATTACATGTAATTATGACGGCTTTAAAAAAAGTAAAACAACAATAGGTGATGATGTGTTCGTTGGTTCAAATTCATCTCTAGTTGCCCCAATTAAACTTGAAAAAAAAAGTACAATTGGCGCAGGATCAGTTATTACAAAAAAAGTTTCTAAAAATACATTAGCTTTAACAAGAGCTGAGCAAATTGAGATAAATAACTATAAGAGAAAAAAATAAATGTGTGGAATAATTGGGATAATAAGTACAAAAGAAGTTTCTAATAGAATAATTAATTCATTAAAAAAACTAGAGTATAGAGGATATGACTCAGCAGGAATTGCAACTCTAGTTGATGGAAATATTAATGAGGTAAAGTGTGAGGGTAGAGTTGATGTATTAGAAAAAGATATATCAAAATTTAATCTTAAAGGAGATATCGGTATCGGCCATGTTAGATGGGCAACTCACGGTAAACCGAGTAAAATTAATGCTCATCCACATTCATCAGAACAGGTCTCAGTTGTACATAATGGCATCATAGAAAATTCAACAATTTTAAAAAAAATTTTGGAGAAAAAGGGATATATATTTAAATCACAAACCGACACAGAAGTAATAGCTCATCTTGTTACAGATTATTTAAAAAAAAATTCTTTGAAAGATACTATAATTAAAGTATTGAAAAAACTTCATGGCAGTTTTGCTTTAGGTATAATATTTAAAGATAGAAATGATTTAATGATTGGCGCTAGAAGAGGGTCACCTTTAGCTGTTGGATATGGACCAAATGAAAACTATCTAGGATCAGATTCATACGCACTCAAATCTATGACAAATAAAATCTCTTATTTAGAGGATGGAGAATTTTGTATCATTAAAAAAGATCAAATAGAGTTTTTTGAAAGTGACGGAAAAAAAATAAACAAAAAAGTAATGAATTTATCTAAAGAAGATATTAAACATGACAAAGGTGACTATAAATATTTCATGGAAAAAGAAATAGATGAACAGCCGTCTACTATTGATGATTGCATAAATGAATATGTTGATAAATACAATAAACAGATAAATATTTATAATTTTCCCTGGAATATTAATTCTTTTCAAACAGTTGTGCTTATTGGTTGCGGTACAGCATATCACTCTTGTTTAGTAGCAAAGTATTGGCTGGAACAAAATACAAATCTGGATGTAAGTATAGATATAGCTTCAGAATTTAGATATCGAAAGGTTAGGTTTAAAAAAGATTGTTTGTATGTGTTTGTTTCACAATCAGGTGAAACTGCAGATACTTATGCAGCTTTAGAATTATGTAAAAAAAATAAAATGAAAACTTGCGCAGTTGTAAATGTTGTTGAGAGTTCAATAGCGAGAGATGCTGATTTAGTTTTGCCTATTTATTGTGGTCAAGAAATTGGTGTTGCCTCCACAAAAGCGTTTCTTGGACAGATGTTAGTGCTATATATTTTATCTATAAAAATTTCATTCGATCAAAAATTTATTACAAAAAAAGAATATCAATCTAAAATTAAAAATTTACTACTACTGTCCAATTCCGCAAAAAAAACACTAAAATTAGATGATAAACTTTTAAATATTGGTAAAGTTTTTGCACGTGCTAAAGGATGTATGTTTTTAGGAAGAGGCTATTCTTTTCCTATTGCCTTAGAGGGTGCATTAAAATTAAAAGAATTAGCTTATGTTCATGCTGAGGGTTATCCTGCTGGTGAAATGAAGCATGGACCTTTAGCTCTAATAGAAGAAGATATGCCTGTAGTTGTTATAGCCCCTAGAGATGATCATTATAAAAAAACGATTTCTAATATGCAGGAAGTTATTGCAAGAGGTGCAAAGGTTTTACTAATAACAAATAAAAATAAAGATGAAGTTGTTTCTGAAAACATCTGGGAGCAAATAGAAGTTGATAAATTACACGATGAATTAACTCCATTTTTAGCAACAATTCCTTTACAAAAATTAGCTTTTTACTCAGCATTAGAAAAAGGTTATGATATAGATAAACCTAGAAATTTGGCAAAGTCTGTAACAGTTGAATAATTTGTATTTTTATTTTTCTAAAATTATAGCTCCACTAATTAATCCCACAAACTTTCTATTTATATCTATAGTTATTTTACTTTTAATTTACACTAAAATAAAAAAAAAAATTATTTTAAATATATTGGTTTTTAATATTCTCATATTATTATCTATATCGTTCTTACCTTTAGGAAATCTAGGACTAAAATATCTTGAAAAAGATTTTTTAGATAAAAAAAAATTACAAGGTATTAATAATATTGTTGTTTTGTCAGGTTCAGATAAAAGAATAATAACATCAACTATACTAGGCCATAAATTTGATGATTCAAAAATTTATTACTTAGGAGGAAATGCTTATTTAGTAAAAAATCATCAGAACGATGAACCATCTTATGCTATGAATTTTTATGAGAAATTAAATTTTGATATCAATAGAGTAAAGTTTGTTGGTCAATCAAGGAATACTATAGAAAATTTACAGGAAATTAAAAAATTAAATTTAGATAATTCTAAAACTGTTCTGATCACATCTGCTTCTCACATGAAAAGATCAATGATGATTGCAAAAAAATTAGATTTAGATTTTATACCTTATGCTACAGACTTTAAATCTCATTCACAAAAATCATTTCTAAATAAATATCAAACATTCGATGTAGCATCTAATTTAAATAAATTTAACTTATTTATTAGAGAAATCATTGGAATAATTACTTTTAAGTTAATCTCAAAAAGTTTGTAAATTAACTAAAATTTATTAAAAAATATAGTTTTTTATAATTTTAGAAATTTTTTACTTTTTTTTAATCAAATCAGATGTATATACACTTCTAGATTGAATTATGAAAAAATGGAAAGCAAATAGTTGGAAAAGTTTCCCAGTTAAGCACATACCTGAATATGAAAACCAGGATGAATTAAACTTGGTATTAAGTAAATTAAAAAATTTTCCTCCTTTAGTATTTGCTGGTGAAACAAGACATCTTAAAGATCAATTGGCAAATGTTGTTGATGGAAAAGCATTCCTATTACAGGGCGGTGATTGCGCAGAAAGTTTCGCAGAATTTCATCCAGATAATATAAGAGACTATTTTAAACTAATGTTACAGATGTCCCTTGTGCTAACATATTCAGCATCTTTACCTGTTGTTAAACTAGGAAGAATTGCTGGACAATTTTCTAAGCCTAGAAGTGCACCAACTGAAAAAATTGGAGATGTAGAACTACCTAGTTATCTGGGGGATAATATTAATTCAATAGAATTTACTAAAAAAGGAAGAGCTTATGATCCAAAGAGATTATTTAGAGCTTATTCACAATCTGCTTCAACTTTAAATTTATTGAGAGCATTTTCAAATGGTGGTTTTGCTGATTTAAAAAATGTTCATATGTGGAATTTAGGTTACATTAAATCTGCAGCCCAAGCTAAAAAATTTAAGGAATTAGAAGATAAAATAGCAGATGCTCTAGCATTCATGGAAGCTTGTGGAATCACATCTGACTTCAATAGAAGATTATACACGGTTAATTTCTGGACCTCTCATGAAGCGCTACATTTACCATTTGAGGAAGCTATGACTAGAATAGACTCAACAACTGGCGAATATCACGATACTTCAGCTCATTTCGTTTGGATAGGCGATAGAACAAGACAAATAGATGGTGGTCATGTAGAATTTTGTAGAGGAATAGAAAATCCAATTGGAATTAAATGTGGTCCAACTTCAAAACCTGAAGAGATAGCAAAAATTTGTGAGCTCATTAATCCTAAAAATGAAAAAGGTAAAATTACACTTATTTCTAGATTTGGTCATGATCAAGTAGAAAAATATTTACCAAAACTTATTAGAGGTATTAAAAAAGAAGGACTAAATGTTATTTGGTCATGCGATCCAATGCATGGAAATACAATTAAATCAACCACTGGATTTAAAACAAGACCTTTTAATAATGTTTTAAATGAAGTTAAAAATGTATTTGGTGTGCATCAAAGCGAAGGTTCTTATGCTGGAGGTCTTCATATTGAGATGACTGGCCAAAATGTGACAGAATGTACTGGCGGAGCGCAAAAAATATCAGACACTGATTTATCAAGTAGATATCATACTCAATGTGACCCAAGACTTAATGCTAATCAAGCGCTAGAGTTAGCTTTTTTAATATCAGATGAGATTAAAAAGAATACCTTGTATGCTAAAAATGGTATTAGAGCGGCATCTTAATCATTTAATTTTTTAAATTAATTATTATATTTTCACCATGGAACCGAGTAAAAAAGTCATATTTATTAAAGATTGGATATCAGATTATGTAAATTCAATGCCTAAAAAAGCTGAGTCTTTAGTAATAGGTATTTCTGGGGGAATAGACTCGTCTGTTTCGAGTACTTTGAGTGCAATGACGGGGCTTAAAACTATTGTTTTATCAATGCCTATAAAACAAAAAAGTACACAACATGATTTAAGTTTAAAGCATCAAGAATGGCTAAAACAAAATTTTAAAAATGTTGAAGGTATTACAGTAGAGCTAGATAGCCTTTTTTCTACATTTGAAAATACATTAAAAAATTTTAACAGTTTGCATGGTATGGCAAATTCTAGAGCTAGATTAAGAATGACAACTCTTTATCAAGTTGCTGCAGCAAACAATGGAATAGTAGTAGGTACAGGAAATAAAGTTGAAGATTTTGGGGTAGGTTTTTACACTAAATATGGTGATGGTGGAGTTGATATATCACCAATAGCAGATTGCAATAAGACTGAAGTTTGGCAATTAGGTAAAGAATTAAAGATTTTGCAAGAGATCATAGATGCGCCTCCAACAGATGGTTTATGGGACGATGGTAGAACTGACGAAGGCCAGTTGGGTTTAAGTTATAAAGAACTTGAAGAAGCAATGGAAAATGAAAATTCAAAAAATAGAGAAAAATATATCAAAATAAGAAACGCAAATTTGCATAAAATGGATCCAATTCCAGTTTGCAAGATTCCTAACTAATCAAATAGATTCACAAATCTATAATTTAAGTATATTCCTAGAATAATGAATAAAGATATTTTTTTAACAAATAGCTACGGTGGGAAAAAAGAAAAATTCCTACCAATTGATGAAAATAATATCAAAATGTATGTTTGTGGACCAACAGTTTATGATGATCCTCATATAGGAAATGCTAGGCCATTGGTTGTATTTGATTTACTTTTTAAAGTCCTTAAGTGTAAATATGGAAATGATAAAGTTACATATGTAAGAAATATTACAGATATTGACGATAAAATAATTCAGTCTGCAAAAGATAAAAAAATTCCAATCAAAGATCTAACCACTAAAATAAATAATAATTTTCAAGAAGATTGTAATTATCTTATTTGTGAAAAACCAAGCTTTCAGCCTAAAGCAACTGAAAATATTAAAGAGATGATAGAGATGATTAGTATTTTAGTTGAAAAAGGTTTTGCATATGAAAGCATGAACCATATCTATTTTGAAGTAAATAAATTTAAAGATTATGGAAAATTATCGAATAAAAAGATAGATGATTTAATATCTGGATCTAGAGTAGAAGTTTCAAGTAATAAAAAAAAATGCTGAAGATTTTGTATTATGGAAACCCTCAAATGATGACGAGCCTAGTTGGACATCGCCCTGGGGAAAGGGCAGACCTGGTTGGCATTTAGAATGTTCATCAATGTCAAAAAAATATCTTGGTGATAAATTTGATATTCATGGTGGTGGTAGAGATCTTTTATTTCCACACCACGAAAATGAAATTGCACAATCATGTTGTGCCAATGGAACTGATGTTTTTTCTAATTACTGGGTTCACAATGGATTTATTACGCAATCAAATGAAAAAATGTCTAAATCGCAAGGCAATATTTTAAAAATAAGTAGTTTTAAAGAGAATGTTAATGGTCAAGCCTTAAGATTGGCTCTAATTAGTACACATTATAGACAGCCATTAGATTGGAGTGACAAACTTTTAGAAGAAAGCAAGAAAACAATTGATAAATGGTACAATGGCTACATTGAATTAGTTAAACCTAAATTAATTTCTGATGATGATCTAACTCCTTTGTATGATGATTTAAATACGCCAAAGTATATAGCTAACCTCCATAAACTTTATGAAAAATCACAATCGGGAAGTTTAGAAGATAAAAAAGTATTTGTATCTGCATGTAATTTCGTAGGACTACTTACTGAAACAAGAGAGGAATGGAATAATTTTAAAAAAAATAAATCTTCCTTAAGTAATGAATTAATTGAAATAAAAATTAAAGAGCGAAATAAGGCTAGAGATGATAAAAATTACGAATTAGCTGACAAAATCCGTAATGAACTTTTGGAAAAAGGAGTTCAAATAGAAGATAAAGATGGTAAAACCTCGTGGAAATTTAAATAATGTCAGACAAAATATACATTTTCGATACTACTTTACGCGATGGGGCGCAAACACAAGGAGTTGATTTTTCTATAGATGATAAAGAAAAAATTTCAGTAGCATTAGATAATCTTGGTGTTGACTATATTGAAGGTGGTTGGCCAGGAGCAAATCCAACAGATACAGAATTTTTTAATAAAAAACATACTTTTAATAATTCTGTATTAACAGCTTTTGGGATGACCAAAAAGTCAGATCATAGTGCTGAAAATGATCCAATGATTTCATCATTAATAAATTCAAAGGCAAATTCAATTTGTTTATTTGGAAAATCTTGGGATTTCCATGTTGATGTTGCTTTGGGTATATCCAAAGAACAAAATTTAAAAAATATAAGCGAAAGTGCAAAACACATTATTAATTCTGGAAAAGAATTTATGTTTGATGCTGAACATTTTTTTGATGGTTATAAATCAAACAAAGAATATGCTTTGAGCTGTATTAAATCTGCATATGACGAAGGAGCCAGATGGATTGTTCTATGCGATACCAATGGTGGAACATTGCCTCATGAAATATCTAAAATAGTTACAGACGTAATCAAGCACATCCCAGGCAAAAATTTAGGGATTCACGCACATAACGATACAGAAAATGCTGTTGCTAATTCACTAGTTGCAATACAAGCTGGTGTTAGACAAGTGCAGGGAACTATTAATGGTTTAGGAGAAAGATGTGGTAATGCTAATTTAATGTCACTAATTCCATCTTTATATTTAAAACACGAATTTTCTAATAATTATGAAATAAATATAAATGAAGAGAATATTAAACATTTAACACAATGTTCTAGACTTTTAGATGAAATTCTAAACAGAAAACCAAATAAACATTTACCTTATGTTGGCGCCGCAGCATTTTCGCACAAAGGTGGGATGCACGTTTCTGCAGTACAAAAAGATCCAAAAACTTATGAACACATTGATCCGAAGGAAGTTGGAAATACAAGAAATATTGTTGTTTCGGATCAAGCTGGGCAATCTAATATTTTATCGAGATTAGAAACTATAGGAATTGATATAAAAAAAAATGATCCAAAAATTAAACAACTTTTAGAGGAAGTTAAAGGAAGAGAATTCATCGGTTATAGTTATGATGGTGCAGATGCTTCGTTTGAACTTTTAGCTAGAAGAATAGTCGGCGAAATTCCAAGGTATTTAATCATTAAAGCATATGATGTGTCCGTGAAAAAAAATACATCTGGAGAAATTGTTTCGTCAGCTAAAGCAGAGCTAGAAGTAGATGGTGAAACAATTGTCTGTCAAGGTGAAGGAAATGGTCCAGTAAATGCACTAGATAATGCTATCAGAAATAACATTAAAAAGATTTCTAAATATTCTGATTATCTTAAAGATTTAAGATTAGTTGATTACAAAGTAAGAATATTAAATACTGGAACAGAAGCTGTAACTAGAGTTTCAATTGAAAGTACAGATTCCCAAGGGAAGAATTGGTTTACAATAGGTGTATCACCAAATATTATAGATGCTTCATTTAAAGCATTAATAGATAGCCTTGATTATAAGTTATTCAAAGATAATGCACCAGCAAGTGCTTAATGAATTTTAATAATATTTCATTCATTCTTCACAAACCTCAGCTATCTGAAAATATTGGATTATGTGCAAGGGCTATGAAGAATTTTGGTTTTAAGAATTTATCAGTAATAGATCCAAAACCAATATTTCCAAATGATAAAATTATTGCAACTTCTGTTGGAGCTAAAGATATAATAAAAAAAACTAAAGTTTTTTCAGACTTAGAAAAATCATTAACTAAGACTGATATTCTAATTGCAACCTCTGCAAGGTTTAGAAATAAAAATATTAAGCATATTACTTTAGATGACTTAAAAAAAATAAACTTTACAAAGAAAGTGAGTTTTTTATTTGGCTCAGAAGCTTCTGGATTAACAAATAATGAAGTCAGTTATGCCGATTATACTTTGCAAATTCCAAGTAATAGTAAATTTAGATCACTAAATTTATCACACAGTCTAGTTATTGTAGCTCAAACAGTTTCATACTTAATATCAATAAATAAAGTTGATTTTCAAAAGTCAAAAAAAATACAAACAGCTACTAAGAAGGAAATATCTAGCATGATGAACTTTTGTTTATCTACCTTAGAAAACCAAAATTTTTTTAAACAAAAGACCAAAAAACCTATAATGTTAGAAAATTTAAGAAGCATTTTTTATAAAATGGAACTTTCTAAAAAAGAAATACGCATTTTATCAAGTGTATTTGCAGGTCTAAGTAAAAAACCTTGATTGACAAAAATATTTTGATGTCTATAAAGCCCCTAACCACAATATGACAAAACGATTAAATTCAAAACATAAAGTAGATAGAAGACTTAAAGTGAATTTATGGGGTAGACCCAAAAGTCCGTTTAATACTAGGGCATATCCTCCAGGACAACACGGACAAACAAAATCATCTAAACCATCAGATTACGGCATTCAACTTCAAGCTAAACAAAAACTTAAATGTTACTATGGTAACATGAATGAAAGACAATTTAGAAATATGTATAAGAAGGCCATTATGAAAAAAGGTGATACAGCAGAAAATTTAATTGGTTTACTAGAGAGAAGGTTAGATGCAGTAATTTATAGATCAAAATTATCAAATACTATTTTTTCATCCAGACAACTAATTAACCATGGACACGTTAGGGTTAATGGTAAAAAAGTTAATATCTCCAGCTATCAAGTAAAAGAGGAAGATAGTATTGAAATAAGAGACAAGTCTAAACAATTAGCTTTGATAGATATAGCTCTTGCTAACAAAGAAAGAGAAGTTCCTGAGTATTTACAACTAGATGAGAAAAATAAAAAAGTTAAATTTGTAAGAATACCAAAGTTTGAGGAAGTTCCTTATCCTGTTGTTATGGAACCTAATCTTGTAATCGAGTATTATTCTAGATAATTAATTAATAATATTAAAAGCAATTTTAGCTTTTCTTCTTAAATTCTATTCCGTTTTCTTCAAATAGTTTTACTAATTCTCCACTCTCGTACATCTCTTTAACAATATCACATCCACCAATGAATTCGTTTTTAACATATAGCTGTGGGATTGTAGGCCAATCACTATAAACTTTTATTCCCTCTCTAAGATTTTGATCAGCTAAAACATTTACACCTTTAAAATTCACTTCAAGCATTTTTAAAATATTCGTAACAGCCATAGAAAATCCACACTGAGGAGAATCTGGTGTTCCTTTCATGAATAAGCACACTTCATTAGTTTTAATTTCATTGTTAATTAATTCATTTGTTTGACTATCCATTTAGTTCTCCTTAGTTTTAACTGCTAGTGCATGTAATTCGTTGCCCATTTTTCCTTTAAGTGAATTGTATACCATTTTGTGTTGTTGAATTTTACTCTTTCCTGCAAATTGCGACGAAATTACTGTAGCTGAGTAATGATTACCGTCTCCTGCAAGATCTTGAATTTCTATCTTAGCATCTGGTAATGCCTCTTTTATTAAGCTTTCGATTTCTTTTAAATCCATTGCCATTAATTAACCATATATTCCTTTAACCAATTTTTATAGCCTTCTTTAATATCGTCAATTGATAATTTTAGATCATTTTCTAATGAAATTTTATCACCTTCCACCAAACCTAATTTATCAAAATGAATAGAGTCCTTTTTAAGTATATTTTCAACATTTTTTAAATTTTCTGGTTTAATTTCAATTATATATCTTCCCTGATCTTCACCAAAAAAAAACTCAAATTTATTTACTAAGCCCTCTAAAGAAAACAATCTCACACCTTTGCCACTCTTTATAATCATTTTAGATAAAGCGGTTAAAATTCCTCCTAAGGATACGTCGTGACAGGTCTCAATTAAATTTTTATTTCTTAAATTTAAAATACTCATTCCATTTTGTTTTTCATTGAATAAGTTAACTTCTGGTGGAGGACCATTAAATTCAGACAATATATTTCTTGCAAATACTGATTGATCTAAGTGTCCTTCAGTTTTACCAACTACTAAAAGATAATTACCTTCATTCTTTAATTCCATTGTCATCATTTTTTTATAGTCAGATAATAAACCTATGCCTCCTATTGAGGGTGTGGGTTTAATTCCCCTATCTTTTGTTTCATTATAAAAAGAGACATTTCCTGAAACCACTGGGTAATTTAAATATTTAGATGCCTCTGTAATCCCCTCAACACATTCTACAAATTCACCCATATTTTTCTCTTTTTCTGGATTACCAAAATTCAGGCAATTTGTGATTGCTATTGGTTTTGCACCTACAGAAATCATATTTCTCCAACTTTCACAAACTACTTGTTTACCACCTGTTAATGGATGTGCATGACAATAAGTTGCTGATGAATCTACTGCTGCAGCAACGGCTTTATTTGTGCCATGAACCCTAACAACACCAGCATTCCCACCAGGTTTTTGTATAGTATCACCCATGACTGTATGATCATACTGGTCCCAGATCCATTCTTTATCAGCAATATTTGGATCAATTAAAACTTTCTTTAAACAATCATTAATTTTTAAAGATTTAAATTGATCCTTTGAAAATTTATTTTCTTTTGGCAGTTTTGCTTTTATCCATTTTCGATCGTACATAGGTGCATTCTCCGCTAAAAAATCAATTGGAATTTCAGCAACTTTTTCATTCTTAAAAAATAATTCAATATTTTTACTATTTGTTGTTTTTCCAATTACAGCGAAGTCTAGGTTCCACTTATCAAATATTTTTTTTGCTTCATTTTCTTTTCCTTCCTCTAAAACAATAAGCATTCTCTCTTGGCTTTCTGAGAGCATTATCTCATAAGGTGTCATATTTTCTTCTCTACAAGGAACTTTTGTTAAATCTATTTCAATACCTAAATCACCTTTAGATGCCATCTCAATGCTAGAGGATGTTAAACCTGCAGCACCCATGTCCTGAATTGATATTATTGATCTATCAGCCATTAGCTCAAGACAAGCCTCAAGAAGTAGCTTTTCAGTGAACGGATCACCAACCTGAACCGTAGGTTTTTTTTCTTCTATCTTATCGTCAAAAATAGCTGATGCCATACTTGCACCATGTATTCCGTCCCTGCCAGTTTTTGAACCAACATAAATTACTGGCTTGTTAATTCCAGCAGCTTTTGAATAAAATATTTTATTTTTATTAACTAAACCTAATGTCATTGCATTGACTAAAATATTTCCATTATAAGACTCATCAAAACAAGTTTGACCAGCAATTGTGGGAACACCAATACAATTACCATATCCACCAATGCCTTTTACAACTCCTCTTAAAAGATTTCTCGTTTTTTCATGGTCTGGAGAACCAAAATGAATAGAATTTAAGTTGGCAATAGGCCTGGCACCCATTGTAAATACATCTCTCATAATTCCACCAACACCCGTTGCTGCTCCTTGATAAGGCTCAATATACGAAGGATGGTTATGGCTTTCTATTTTAAATACAATTGCATCATCGTCATCAATATCTACAACTCCAGCATTTTCTCCAGGACCTTGAATAACCTGGTTCCCTTTAGTGTGTAATTTTTTTAGGTGTCTCCTGGATGATTTATAAGAGCAGTGCTCATTCCACATTGCTGAAAAAATACCTAATTCAGTAATATTTGGTGTTCTTTTTAAAAGATCACAGATTTTCTTATATTCATCTCTTTTTAATCCATGCTCAATTGCTATTTTTTCATTAACTTCAACCATTATAAGCTTTCAATTAAATTTTCAAAAAATAGTGATCCATCTTCACCTGATAAAAATGGATCAATCATTCTCTCAGGATGAGGCATCATTCCTAAAATATTTTTATCTTTATTAAATATACCGGCTATATTTTTTAAGGCCCCATTTGGGTTATTCTTTTCATCATCATTTCCTTCATGGTCGCAATATGTAACAGCAATTTGTCCGTTATCTTCAATTGATTTTAATTCATCCTTTGAGCAGAAATAATTTCCTTCGTTGTGAGCAATATGAAGTTCTAAAACTTCTTTTTTAATTTTTTTAAAATATTTATTTTCTTTATTTTTAATTTTTACAAAAACATTTTTACATATAAAATTTAAGTATTTGTTTTGTAGAAGTATTCCAGGAAGCAGACCTGTCTCAGTGAGAATTTGAAAACCGTTACAAATTCCAAGAACCAATCCTCCTGAATTTGCAAAATCAATTACAGATTTAATTATTTTCGATTTTCCAGCAATACTTCCACATCTAAGATAATCACCATAAGAAAAACCACCAGGCAACACAATTAAATCACTTTTAGGTATTTTAATATCGTTATGCCAAATCATTTGATTTTGAAAACCAAATTTTTTTAAAGCTACATCCATGTCTCTGTCACAATTTGAACCGGGGAATATAATTACAGATGATTTCATTAAATAGTTACAAGATGTTATAATCCTCAATAACTAGATTAGCTAAAAGTTTTTTACACATTTCTTCTACTTGAAATTTAGCTTTACCTTCATCACTTTCATTTACCTCAATGTCAAAATATTTTCCTTGTCTAACTTCTGAAACATTATTAAAAGCCATCCCATTCAGAGTTTGCTGTATAGCTTTACCTTGTGGATCTAGTACACCATTTTTCAAAGTGACTATTACTTTTACTTTCATTTTTTTTTAATTTTTACAGCTTTTGGTTTAGGATAAGTTAAAGGTCTTACATTTGATTGTTCGTGTAAAATATTTAATCTAACAGCTACTTCTTGATAAGCTTCAACTAAGCTCCCCAAGTTATTTCTAAATCTATCTTTATCAAGTTTTTTATCTGTTCTGATGTCCCAAAGTCTGCAAGTATCAGGGCTTATTTCATCTGCAAGCATGACTTCTCTTTTACTATCACTTTCACATCTTCCAAATTCTACTTTAAAATCTACTAATTTAATACCTACGCCTCTAAACATACCTTGAAGAAAATCATTTATTCTTCTTACTTCTTCATAAATAAAATCTAACTCAAATACATCCATCCATTTAAAAGCTAAAATATGTTCTCTGCTTATTAATGGATCGCCTAAATCATCATTCTTTAAGCAATATTCAACTAATGGATAATCCAATATCGTTCCATCTTCTATTCCTAATCTTTTTGTTAAAGATCCTGTAGCAATATTTCTTACAATAAATTCAATTGGAATAATTTCAACCAACTTTACTAGTTGTTCTCTCATGTTAAGTCTTTTTACCAAATGATTTTTGATACCAACATTGCTTAATTGAGTAAGAATATGTTCTGAAATTCTATTGTTTAAAATCCCTTTTCCTTCAATGATATCTTTTTTTTGATTGTTGAAAGCAGTAGCATCATCCTTGAAGTGTTGAATTACTAAGTTCTTATCACTGGTTGCATAAATTATTTTTGCTTTACCCTCGTATAATTTTTTACCTTTTTTCATTATTTAAACACCCTGTTAAAAATTAAATTAACATTCTTAAAGTGTGTGGAATAATCAAATATTTTTTTCATTTTTTTACTTGATATCCTAGATGTAATGTTTTTGTCACTCATCACAACATCTAAAAGGTTAAGATTATCTGCTATGCATTTTTTAGCGTGAGCTTGGACTAATCTATAGGAATTTTCTCTAGTTAAACCTGATTTAGTTAATTCAAGCATCAATTCTTGTGAGAAAATGGTACCTTTTGTGATATTAAGATTATCAAGCATTTTCTTTGGATAGACTATCATTTTATCTAAAACGTTTGCCAATCTCACTAAAGCAAAATCCAATGTTATATTCGCATCAGGCCCTATGTTTCTTTCTACACTTGAGTGTGAAATATCTCTCTCATGCCAAAGTGCAATATTTTCTAAAGCCGGTATAGTGTAGCTTCTAACCATTCTGGCTAGTCCTGTTAAGTTTTCACTTAATATTGGATTCTTTTTATGTGGCATTGCACTTGATCCTTTTTGTTTTTTTGAAAAAAATTCCTGCAATTCATAAACTTCAGTTCTTTGTAAGTGTCTAATTTCAGTAGAAACTCTCTCAATTGATCCTGCTATAATACCTAAAACTGAAAAATAATATGCATGCCTATCTCTTGGAATAACTTGTGTAGATACTGGCTCAGCCTTTAATCCCAGTTTTTTAGCAACATGTTTTTCTACATTAGGATTTATATTTGCAAAAGTACCAACAGCACCAGAAATTGCACATGTTGATATTTCATCTATAGCACTATTTAATCTTTTTCTATTTCTTTTAAATTCCTCATAATAAGATGCTAATTTAAGTCCAAATGTTATAGGTTCAGCATGAATACCATGACTTCTGCCCATACATGGAGTGAATTTATATTTTTTTGCTTTTGATTTTAAAACTTTTAATATTTGATCAATATCCTTTAATAAAATCTTGCCAGACTGGATTAATTGAATATTAAAACTTGTATCTACTATATCTGATGAGGTCATTCCTTGATGTAAGTATCTTGCTTTTATACCTACTTTTTCAGTAACTGATGTAAGAAATGCTATAACATCGTGTTTTACTTTAGCTTCAATGCTATGAATTCTCTTAACATTAATTTTAGTTTTTTTTCTGACAGCACTTGCCACTCCTTTTGGAATAGTTCCTAATTTTTCCATTCCTTCGGCTGCAGCAATCTCTACATCTAACCAGATTTTATATTTATTATATTCAGACCAGATATCCGTAAGTTTTTTTCTAGAGTATCGTGTTATCATTAATTATATGGAGGCCTCGTATAACCTTTAACAGATTCTGTGAAAATTTCATACGAGTCTTCTGTAATTCCTATTGTATGCTCAAATTGTGCAGATAAAGACTTATCCTTTGTAACTGCTGTCCATCCATCATTTAAAACCTTAACATCTAATTTTCCAACATTGATCATCGGTTCTATTGTAAAAGTCATACCAGGTATTAACTCATATCCTGTATTCTTCTTACCATAATGAAGAATATTAGGTTGCTCATGAAAAGTATTACTTATACCGTGACCACAAAAGTCTCTAACAACTGAAAATCCTCTCGCTTCAACAAAGGATTGAATTTCATGACCAATGTCACCTAATTTTATTCCTGGTTTCAAAATTTCTATTCCTTTCATCATCGACTCGTAAGTTGTTTCAATTAAATTTTTTGCTTTAACTGGTATGTCTCCAACCGTAAACATTCGGCTAGTATCACCATAATATTCATTTACTACTGCAGTTACATCTATGTTTACCGAGTCGCCATCATTTAATACTCTGTCAGAAGGGGTGCCATGACAAACGACATGATTTAAAGATGTGCATAAAGATTTTTTGAAACCTCTATAATATAAAGGAGCAGAGTGACCACCATTATCTCTAATGAATTCATATCCCAGTTTATCAATTTTATTTGTGGTAACACCTTCCTTAACTTCATTTGTTAGCATATCTAAAGTTTGAGATGCAAGTTTCCCAGCAATTCTCATTTTCTCAAATTTTTCTGAATATTTACTCATCTAAAATTTTTATTTTTTTTTCAATTTTAATTTCTTTAGAATTTAAACTACATCTGTAAGCAAGAAAGCTTACACCAGATTTTTTAGCATCTAAATATTCTTTATAATAAGTAGAGTCTATATCTTTTGCTATTCTAAAATTATTTATACCCTGAATTTGAGTTAAAAATAAGACATAAGGTTTATATCCTTTCTTAATAGATTCCTTTAATTTTTGAAGGTGTTTTGTGCCCCTCGAGGTAACAGCATCAGGAAATTCTGCAATATCTTCTTCTCTGATCAGTGTTGTATTTTTTACCTCTAATATTTTCTTATCGCATAAAAAATCAAACCTAGTATCGTCAGAATACTTAAATTCTGGTTTAATATTTTTAATCGTATTAAATTCCTTAATTAATTTATTCTCTAAAGCATGTTCAACAATTCTATTTGCTCTATGCGTATTTACTCCAATTATTCTTTTTTTTACTTTTATCATTTCCAGGGTGAATTTTAATTTACGTTTTGGGTCATTATGTTCACTAATCAAAGCTTCATTTCCTTGATCTAGTAAACCCATCATAGAACCAGTATTTGGGCAGTGTGCCACAACAGTTTTATTATTTACTTCTATATCAGTGAAAAATCTTTTATATCTCCGGATAAATTTGCCTTTTAATAAAGTGTTGGTAAATTTCATACAGTTTAATTTATATTTAGAAATGACTAATAAAAAAGAAATATCTGCATCAATAATTATAATAGGAAACGAAGTATTGTCTGGCAGAACAAAAGATCTAAATACAAGCACGCTTGCAACATGGTTAAATTCATTAGGAATTGCGGTAGGTGAGGTGAGAGTGATTCCTGATATAATGCAAACAATAATAGACACTGTGCATGAGTTAAGAGTTAAATACAACTATGTGTTTACTACTGGCGGTATTGGACCAACTCATGATGATATTACTGCAGAATCAATTTCAAAGGCATTTAACATTGAATATGGGTTTCATAAAGAAGCATTTGCTATATTAGAAAAATATTATGAACCTGGTAATTTTAATGATGGTAGACAAAAAATGGCAAAGATGCCTGTTACAGCTAATTTAATTTTAAATCCTTCAAGTGGTGCACCAGGATTTTATGTTGAGAACGTTTTTTCTCTTCCAGGGGTTCCATCTATATTAAGAGCAATGATAGGTGGGTTAAATAATGTGTTAGTTGGTGGAGATCCAATTTTAAGCAAAACAATTAATTTAAGAACGTATGAAAGTGAAATTGCAAGTTCGTTAACAAATGTTCAAGATAATAATAAAGACGTTGAAATTGGAAGTTATCCTTTTTTTAGACAAGGTAAATTAGGTGTGTCAATTGTATTAAGATCTAAACATCAGCATAAAATAGATCTATGCAATTCATTAATTCTTGAGTTTGTAAGGGCAAAAAATATTGAAGTAGTTGAATTAGAGTAATGTTATATTTTGCATACGGGAGTAATCTTAATCTTTTTCAAATGAAACGAAGATGTAAAGACTCAGTGTTCTTGAGAAAATATGAACTTAAGGGTTATAAGTTAAACTTTAGAAGTAAATATAGAGCTGCTGACATTGAAAAAAGTAAAAATTCTTTAGTTCCTGGAGCTTTATTCGAAATATCAAAAAGTGATGAAAAAAAATTAGATGTCTACGAGGATTATCCAGTGCTCTATAAGAAATTATATTTTAGCTATTATAATAAAAGAGTAATGACTTATATTATGGTTAACAAAACAGAATTTAGATATCCTACGGAGAGATATCTTAATGTTGTAAAGCAAGGCTATAAAGATTGTAAATTAAATTTTGATTATTTAACTAGAGCATTAAATAAATTTTAATACATCCTCTTCACTTATTGTCTCAATATCATCTGAATTATTTAGAATTTTAGAGTCTAGAATTTCTATATTGTCAATTTTAGGTGCAAATTTCTTGGAATTTGTAGGACCAAATAATACAATCATAGGAATATTTGCAAGACCAATCATATGCATTATTCCATTGTCTATCGATATAGCTTTTTCTAACCTAGTTGCCATAGCAGTTATTAAAGCTGGACAAGATAAATTTGTTTCGATTTCAGGAAATAAAGCTGAATTTATCTCTAATTTAATATTATCTATCAAATCATTATCATTATCATTTAGAAAGAATACTGGTTTATAACCCTTATTAATTATTGATTTTGATAAATTAATAAATTTATTTAAAGACCAGGATTTTTTTCTATAAGCATTTCCCTGAGTTAAGGATATTCCTATATATTTTTTTTCTGGTAATAATCTTTTAGCTTCATCAAAATATTTTGAGTTTATATTTTTTATATCATATTTCTGAATAGGAATTTCTTTATCTATTAATTTTCCGACATTGCTTAAAATCAAATTTAAATTATTTTTTGTACTCATATAATTTTTTTTATTTGTAGAAAAAAAATAATTAAGTGTGGATGAGTAAAAATACTTACTAGGAATTCTATTAAGTACTAATGTATTTCTAATTTTTGATTGAAGATCTACTATTAAATCGAATTTATCTATTGAATTTTTATTAAAAAATTTTTTTGCTAAAAATAAATGTTTCCACCTAAAACCAAAATATTTAAGGTTCATTTCAAAAGTTGGTATATCAATAGAATATTCTTTTAAACTTCCTTGGAAGTGGTTAGTATGCGCACCTAAATAGAATACAGAAGCATGTTTAAAATTAATTTTTAAACTTGTAACTAGATCAAACAATTGGATGCTATCACCAAGTCCACCTCCAGAATTATAAATAAGAATATTTTTCATTTTATTGATATTTAAAGATATAATTTAAAATAAAAATAATATAATTTCCTCTATCAAAAATGCTTACAAAAACACAACTATTTTCAAAGGGTTTTCTTGCCGTTGCACCACACATGTTTTCAGTTATCCCATTTGGCATAATATGTGGAGCAATAGGTATAGAATTAGGCTTTGATCCGGTTTTAGTTTATGCAATGTCCATTATTATCTTTGGTGGCGCATCTCAAATAGTATTTCTTCAATTGTTATCAGGTGGGGCCTCAGCCTTGATTGCTGTTACCTCAGTTGGTGTAATAAATTCCAGACATTTATTATATGGTGCAGTTTTGTCTGAATACCTAGAAAAATTATCATTTATTAAAAAGTTATTAATCTCCTACATTGTGGTAGATCAAGGTTTTGCCGAGAGTAATAAATTTTTCATGAAAAATAAAACTGAGCAACATTTACATTATCATTTAATTGGGAGTGGTGTAACACTTTGGATTTTTTGGCAGTTATCAACTTTAGCAGGTATAGTTCTAGGATCTTTTGTACCAGAAGAACTAGGTTTAAAATTTGCAATCCCTTTAACCTTTATAGCAATTGTTGTTCAAGATTTAAAAAAATTAGATCATGTAATAGTTATGATTACGTGTGGGTTAAGTTCATTGTTATTTTTTGATGCACCTTTTAAATCATACATAATCATCTCACCTATAATTGCATTATTTGTTGCAGCGCTAGTTTTGAGGTTAAAAAAATGACTTGGCTAACAATTATAATTGCAGGAATAATTACTTATTTTACTAGGATGACTATGGTTGCATTAGTCGATAGGGATTTATTAGGTGAAAGAGTAAAAGAGGTCTTAGCTTATGTTCCTTCAGCAGTATTTCCAGCAATAATATTTCCTGGAATATTTATTAATGATTATGGAACATTTATAGAAATAAATGATCCTAAAATCTTTGGTGCAATAATTGCAATATTAGTTGGTTACTTTTCCAGAAATGTAATAGCGACAATATTATCTGGATTATCCTCTTACTGGGTTATTATTTTCTTACTATAAAATTATTTTATCCGCTATTAATTAACAAATGAAATTTTTTACTTACATATTATTATTTATATTTATTTATGGGTGTGCAGCACAAGAGGTAAACAATATTAAATATAAATTTAGAACAAAAGATATTGTTAAAAAAGATTGTAAAAAAGCAATAGAACAAAAAAAATTTAGTATGAGAGATGATATAACATCAAAAAATTTTAGTTTGCAATATGCTAAAGTATTTAATGCAAATAATAAGATTAAAAGAGCATGTGATCCTTACAGATAATTAATCTATTAAAAATAATAATTTTATTATAAAATTCACACATGAGTATCACTAGATCAGAGACAAACTTTTATAAAAAGAATGGCTATTTAGTTAAAGATCAGCTTATTTCAAAGAAAGATATAAATAAATTAAATGTACTCATTAATAAAATCGTAAAGAAAGAAAAGAACAATAAAAAAAAAGTTAAAGATCAAGGTGGAACACAAAGTTACAACAATTATCACTTTGTATTCAATAGCAACTCTTCAAAAAATAAAGAAATATTAAGATTAAATAACCCTCAAAATAACAATAAATTATTTTATGATTTATCAAGAAATAAAAAGATTATTGATATTGTTAAAAAGCTTATTGGTGGAACAGTAAGATTTCATCTTGGAAAATTAAATTTTAAATTACCTAATAAGAAAAAAGGAAGTTTAGTCGATTGGCACCAAGACTTTGCTTTTTACCCTCATACAAATGATGATTTAATAACAGTAGGCATCTATCTTGAAGATTGTCATGAAAAGAATGGTCCTTTAAAAGTTATTAAAGGCTCTCATAAAAAAGAACTATTTAGTCATCATAATAACG
Source organism: uncultured Pelagibacteraceae bacterium (assembly GCA_902604795.1). Lineage (GTDB taxonomy): Bacteria > Pseudomonadota > Alphaproteobacteria > Pelagibacterales > Pelagibacteraceae > Pelagibacter. The sequence goes on from CACKZV010000004.1 coordinate 59,258, forward strand.
ATAATTATTTTGTAGGTAAAATTAATACCAAAAAAAATAAAATTAATTTAAAAAAATCAGTTTCTTTAACTGGAAAAGCAGGTTCAGTTGCTTTCTTTCATTGTCGAACAATTCATGGTTCAGGTTTAAATCATACTAATGGCTCAAGACCCTTAATATTATTTGGTTATAGAGCATGTGATGCATGGCCAATTATAAATGATGGTAATCCACATCCAGAGACAAACTTTGAAAATTATGATGCAAATATTATCTATGGAAAAAAATCAATAGTACCAAGATGCACTGATGTACCTGTGATTATTCCATTACCTAAAAAGAAACACTACGTTTCTATTTATCAACTTCAAAATAGTAATTAAAATATAATTCCAAAAAGACTCAGTATAAGTAGAGCTTCCATTCCAACAAACATAATTAGTTTTTACGGGTTATATAGGTTTGTTCTTGATTATGTTTTTCAATTGCCCATTCATCATTTGCACGAGTATGTGGATGGACAATTAGGAGAATCACAAAAGCAACTAAATGAAGAAAAAAAAATAATGATAATCTCACGATTCTATTTTTAAAATATTGATTTGTTTTAATTAGGTTCTAATTTCGTTATGAATATGAATTATTATCACATTTCAAACACATATTATTTTAGGTATAAGGTTAATATATGAAATATATTTTATTAGGTGCTGCAATTGCTTTTGCCATGTATTTAGGTGATAAATACATACTTTAAAAGCTTTAAAAAAATTTTAAAAGTTTAAGTTTTTAACTAAATTTTCCTTAACAATAATAAAGTTTCCACAAACCTGATGATTTCCTTTAAGGTTATCCAACATTGAATGAATGTTATCTAAAGTAAGCTTTTTTCCTGATATATCTAAGATGCAGAGATCGTTTTCTTTTAAAAAGTTACCAAAATCACTTTTTGAGTATATTTCACTTGCAACTGCCATTTTAGAAAATTCGACTAATAAGACAGTAAAATAATTTTTAATTAAGTTTTTTGAGCCATAAATAGCGTTTATATCATAACCTTCTAAGTCAATTTTAATTAATAATCTTGTTTCACTTGTAACATCTATTCGAGCATTACTAATAAATTTATCTAATGTTGTAACATCGATCATTTTGATTTCATTTGTTTCATTTTCATCCTCAATGATTAACCCACCCTTTGTTGAGTTTTTTTCTAAATTATCATTTTTAAATTTGAAAGAACCTTCTTTATCTCCAATACCTAAATATGAGGTTTCAATATTTTCAATATTATTTAATGAAATATTTTGATTTAAGTACTCCATTTCTTGGACAGAAGGCTCAAAAGCTATTATCTTACAATTTTTATTTGAGGCCGCTATTGGTATAGTGTAAAAACCTTGGTTTGCTCCACAATCAATAAATATGGATTTATCATCGATATTTTTTATAAAAAAATTTATTTCCCTTTCATCATGTAAAGCAACTTTACTAAGTAATGATCTACTATAATTTTTTCTTTGCGGATAAGAATAGAAAAAAAATTTTCCAAAATTAAGTTTAATTGGTCCAGTTACAAATGATTTAAAGAGTGTAAAAATAATATAAAAGATTTTTTTTTTTAACTTGGTATTTATTCTATAATGTGGATAAAGATCACATATTTTTTGAAATATTTTGTCCATTTAAGAATATTTTTACTATCTATTTAAATTATTGTCTTTATTTTTAATCATTTTATACGTCAATATTATACACCAATTACTATTAAAAATTTGATAAGAACGAAATATGAGTGCTGAAACTTTTAAACTTAGTTGGAATTGTAAACACACCTGGAAAAGAAGTGCCAAAAATACAGCTTGGTGTTTATTGGGTTGTGCAATAGGTGACTTTGGAACTATATTATTTTTTCAATTAACTAAAATTCCTTTTCCAGTTTTAAGTATAATGGTTCTAGCTATAATTAATGGTCTAATAACAAGTATAATTTTAGAGACATTTATTTTAATTAAGCAAAATTTTACTTTTCAAAAAGCATTAAAGACCGCATTAGGCATGAGCTTTATTTCTATGATTAGTATGGAAATTGCAATGAATGTAACAGATTATGTATTAACGGGTGGTGCAATGCTTACTTGGTGGGTAGTACCAATAATGTTAGCAGTTGGATTTGTTACTCCTTGGCCTTACAATTATTGGAGACTTAAAAAGTATAATCAAGCTTGTCATTAAATTAAATTAATTAACCAAAGGACTAAAATGAGAATATTAAAAGAATTAGAAGATGCAAAATTAGTTATTGTTGATTTAGAAGTAAGACTAGGTGAGGAAGTTAGAAGTGCACCAACATTATGTGCAAAATATAAAGGAAAAATTATACCTCTAAACACTGCACATGACGGTAGACCAATATTAATGAAAGAAGAAAATTCAATAGAAAACTAAATTATGATTGAACAAATTAGTATTTATTTAACAGCAATGATTTTAGGAATTATGTTATTCTTTTCATTCGTTATTGCTCCAGTAGTGTTTACCACTTTAGACGAAGATAATGCTCGTAAGTTTATAAGAAGAATATTTCCTTTTTATTATAACGTCAATTTAGGAATAAGCTTTATTGTTCTATTAACATTTATATTTTTGGGTAAATTAGGAATTTATTTCTATTTTATTTTAGCGATCACACTTTTGTTTGCTACTTCAAACTATTTACTAATGCCTTTGATTAATAAATATAGAGATGAAAAGCAGGATAAAAAATTTAAATATTCACACTTTATATCTGTTCTGATTAATTTTATTCAGATGATACTTTTAGTTGTTTTACTTATTTAACGTGTAACATTTCTTAAAAAGAATTAGATCTAAATCACTTTTAGTTATTTAACCTCAATATTTTTTAAATATAACGCATGTTATCTTCGTTAACTGCTTTTTCTAATCTTATTAAAAAATCTGGTATTGCACTTTTAACCCTACTCCATGTAGGTATAAATGGTGTATCCATTGGATTTTGATAAAAAGCATCACCTGCTTTCATAATATTAGCAGCAAATAATTCAACGGCTTTTTCCTCTGTATGAGAGTCAAATTTTAGTCCATTCATTTGAGCATCATTTCTATATGCATCTATTAAATCAAGAGCTGCCCTATAGTATGTTGCTTTTAGTGATCTGAATTGTTCTTTACTGAATGAATGACCCTGTGTTGCTAATTTCTTTATAAATGTTTTAATTATATCAATAGACATTCTTGATAGTCCTTTTTTTTCATCATTTATAGATAAATTTTGATGTTTGTGATCATAAGTATCAGCTAAATCTACCTGGCATATATTTTGAGGAGAAAAATTTCGTTGCATCTCAGATAATATTCCAATTTCTATCCCCCAATCTGATGAAATTCTTAGTTCTGGTAAAATATTCCTTCTAAATGAAAACTCTCCTGCGAGTGGATATTTAAAAGATTTCATAAAGTTTATGTAATCGCTATTTCCTATAGTTTTCTCTAATGCATTTAATAAAGGAAAAACAAGTAATCTAGCAACTCTTCCATTCATTTTATTGTCCGCAACTCTTGGGTAAAAACCTTTACAAAATTCAAAATTAAATAAAGGATTTACAACAGGATAGAATAGTTTTGCTAACATTCTACGATCATATGTCTTAATATCACAATCATGTAATGCTACTGATCTTGCACTGTCTCTTGCTATAGACATTCCTATACAATACCAAACATTTCTACCTTTCCCATACTCATTTGGAGCAAGTCCAAATTTTTTTAATTCTTTATCCAATTTTTTTAGGTTAGGACCATCATTCCAAAGAATTGTAAATGGTGTTTCTAATTTTTCAAAAAAAGTCCAAGCATTTCTTGCTTGAGCCTCTGTAGCTTTATCTAAACCAATAATTATATGATTTAAATAATTTGTTTTACTTATTTCGCTAACAATTTTTGGTAACGCATCACCTTTTAATTCTGAATAAAGGCAAGGTAAGATAAGCTCCATTTTTCTTTCTTTGGAAAATTTTAATAGATCTTTTTCTAGATCCTTTGTTGATTTAGTCCCAAAATCATGAAGCGTTGATATAGTGCCATCTTGATAGAAATCGCTCATGGCGGCAACCTATCCTAAGTTTTTATTTTTTGTATAGCCGTTTTGATCACATCAGCCCATCCCATAGGAGATGGCTCAGAAGATTTGATTAAATTATCTATATTAATCAACGAACTATCAAAATTATCATTTTTCACTAAACAAGCATAATTGGTTTGTTTTATCATTTCTATATCATTGTGATTATCGCCTACACCAATAGTTATTATTTCATCGTCTACTTCTTTACCAATTAATTCAAGTGATTTGGACATTGCTTTCAATTTATTAGTATCATCACAAATATTCATTATTCTGCCACCAGATTGAACACTTAACCCTATTTCAGACATATTCATAATTAAATTATTTTTTTCAATATCATCCCCATTAAACTGGATTGGTATTGAGTGCATTCTTTTCGTTGCCAGCAACAATTTATCGTAAGGAAGGCCAAAAATTTTAATTTGTTCATCTATTTTTAATTTTAGAATAGGTTTGATTTTTTGCTTCAATTTCTTTGAGATATTTTCGTTATAAATTTTATAAATTTCATCTGCAGATCTACTCATTAAAATTTTATTGGGTAAATTTTTATTAATCAAATTTAATCCATGAATTGATGATCCATTTTCAGAAATAAAACTTAGATTTAAATCAAATTGATTATTGAAATCAATTAATTCTGCCTCTGTTTTGCTAGAGTTAGGAATTATTATTATACCTTCATTTACTAGTTTTCTAAAATAGGTCTCAATAGCATCAAATTTGAATGTATTTTTATCAAGTAAGGAACCATCCAGATCTGTAAAAATAATAATTTGTCTTTTCTTTTTCATAAAGTAATTATTATAATAAACAATTATTGATTTGTAATATATGAATTTTATAAAAAATAATTCTGAAATAGTGATTTGCGATATTGGAGCAAGTCCTTGTGATCCAACAAGACATATAGAAGATCTTTTAGATAATTCAAAATCTTTTTTATTTGGATTTGAACCAAATGATGAAGAGTTTAAAAAACTTAAGAACACCGATAACAAGAAATTTTTTTCAAAAGCAATCGGCGATGGTTCTTCTCATACATTAAATATATGTGCATATCCTGGCTGGACTTCATTTCTAGAACCTAACACTGACTATATTAAAAAATTTCATAATTTTGAGGAAGCCTCTAAAATAATTAATAAAGTAACGGTTAAAACCGAACGATTGGATGATATAAATTTTGAAAAAAAAATAGATTTTTTAAAAATTGATGTTCAAGGTTTTGAAGCAATTATTTTAGAAAATGGATCAAAAACTATTTCAGAGACACTCGTAGTCCAATTAGAATTATCGCCTGTACCTCTATATAAAAATGAAAAAAGTTTTTCACATGTTTCAACACATATGGAAAAACTAAATTTTAATTTAAATATGTTCAACAATATTAATACAAGAACATTTAAACCTATGCTTATTAAAAAAAATTCTGCTATTGGTTTACATACAATTTTTCAATTAGACTGTGTCTTTGTTAAGAATTATAAAGAGATTGATAAACTAGATGAGGAAAAATTAAAAAAGTTAATTTTGATAATGTTTTACTCTTATAAATCCTTTGATTTTGTTGATCATTTGATCAATAAATTGGATAAACTTAAAGGAACAAATTATATTCAAGATTACAGAAAATTAATATCATCCCATACAATAAAAAAAAAATATTAAAAATGCAGAAAGAGATCAAATTTTTAGAAAATGATAAATGATTTTTTTAATTGGTGTGTTTTAGTTATAGACATTGTAGGCGATATAACAGGCATGGGTTATGAGCTAACTAATATTGTACTTTTTGTAATACTACAGCCTGCACTAATAATATTGTTTTATGTTTTGTGGAGGCGAGAAAAAAACAAGAATGATATTAAAAATACTTAAAAAAAAACTTCCCAGTAAAGACTAGATTTCTTAAATAGGATTTTATGGGATAACTCGAACCATTCTCGGACATAGGGAGACAAAATAAAAAAAATTTACTTATTCATCTTGTTCAATTATAAATATTAGCATAAATACTCATGAAAATAACTCATGCCCTCGTGGTGAAATTGGTAGACACAAAGGACTTAAAATCCTTGCCATTTATGGAGTGCCAGTTCGAGTCTGGCCGAGGGCACCACTAAATGTTAAAGCCGCACATACTGTTTGATCATACAAAAACATCAAAAAAAATTAAAAATTTTCTAGATCATAAAATCAAAAATATATCATTAAATAAAAGTAATCTAATAATTGTTGTTGGAGGTGATGGTTTTATGCTTTCGTCATTGAAAAAGTATAATAAATACAAAAAACCTTTCTATGGAATAAATGCTGGTAGTTATGGTTTTTTAATGAATAAGTTTTCATCAAAAAATACAATTAGAAATTTATCTAAAGCAAAACAAGTTTCGATTTCTCCTTTAGAAATGAGTGTAAAAAATAAATTTAACAAAACTAAAAAGTCTATTGCCATTAATGAAGTCTCAATTTTAAGACAAAGCAGGCAAACAGCATCACTTGAGATTTCAAGTGGTTCTCAAAAGATTATAAAAAAATTAGTCTCTGATGGTGTATTAATTTCAACACCTGCGGGTAGCACTGCTTATAATATGTCAGTTTATGGTCCTATATTAAATTTAGATTCAAACAAACTGTCCATCAGACCGATTAGTGCTTTTAGACCAAGAAGATGGAAGGGAAGAGTAGTTAGTGACAAATCAAAAATTGTGATCAAAAATCTTAATATTCAAAAAAGACCTATTAGTGCAGTTGCAGATAACTATGAAGTAAGAAATGCAAAAATTATTTATATTAAAATAAATAAAAAAATTAAGTTTAATCTGCTTTACGACTCAAATAGAAGTCTTCAAAAAAAAATTAAAATAGAACAAATCAGAAAAGAAACAAATTAATGAGCAACAAAAATTTTGGGTTTGGAACTCAAATTAGAAAATCTCCGTATTTTGATTCAACTGTAAAATGGGGAGCAACAGGTTTTTCTGTATATAATCATATGTATATACCTCGTGATTTTGGAGATCCAGAGCAAAACTTTTGGAATTTAATTGAAACAGCAATACTCTGTGATGTTGCTGTTGAAAGACAAGTAGAAATTACTGGACCAGATGCTTTTAAGTTTATTCAATTATTAACACCAAGAGATCTGTCAAAATTAGCTATTGGGCAGTGTAAATATATTTTAATTACTAATTCAGAAGGTGGAATTTTAAATGACCCAGTTCTATTAAGATTAGGAAAAAATCATTTTTGGTTATCATTAGGTGATAGTGATATTTTATTATGGGCACAAGGAGTAGCTGTTAATTCAGGTTTAGATGTCAAAATAATTGAGCCAGATGTTTCACCTTTACAGTTGCAAGGGCCTAAATCAGGTGAAATTATGATAAAATTATTCGGAGAGAATATTAAAGATATAAAATATTATTGGTTTAAAGAATTAGAATTAGATGGAATACCACTGTTAGTTTCAAGAACAGGATGGTCAAGCGAATTTGGTTACGAACTATTCTTAAAAGATGGATCAAAAGGAAACGAATTATATGAAAAAATTATGGAAACTGGAAAAGAATTTGGAATCAAACCTGGTCATACTTCTTCAATCAGAAGAATAGAAGGTGGAATGCTTTCCTACCATGCTGATGCTGATATTTACACAAATCCATTTGAATTAGGTTTAGATCGTCTGGTTAATCTTGATAGTGATATTAATTTTATAGGCAAAGAAGCTCTAAAAAAAATTAAAAAAGATGGTGTAAAAAGATTGCAAATTGGTTTAGAAATTAAATGTGAGAAGTTAAGTGGACCAAACACAATTTTCTGGCCTTTAAGGGTTGATAATAAACAAATTGGAAAAGTAACCTCAGCCGTTTATTCACCAAGATTAAAAAAAAATATTGCTCTTGCTATTGTAGATATTGATTACACAAAAAAGGGTCAAGAAATTGAAGTATCTATAGGTGATAAAACTTTTAAATGCGAAGTAATTGAGAAACCTTTTTTTGATCCAAAAAAAAAGATCACTTCAAAATCATTAGTATAATTTTATGTCTAAATTTTTAGAATATATAGGTGAAGAAATAATGATAATTTAGAAAATATTCTGATAAGTTGTAAAAATTGTAAAAATGAAGTATCTAAAATAGTGAGCTCAATAATAGAATTTTTAAAGTTTTTATTTATTAATAAAAAATTTTGGTTACTTCCTATTGCCGTTATACTCCTAATTTTTGGCAGTCTAATTATTTTAGGTCAAGGTTCAGCTTTAAGTCCATTTATTTATACCTTATTTTAAATTGTTTAAATTTAATAAAATAATAAAAAGTATTTTAGTATATTTATTTATATTAGTCTTAACTTTTATAATTTTGGAAACTATTAGTCGTGCTTTTTTTCATGAAATAGGTGAAAACTATATTCATAAAACAATAAGTGAAAATGAAAGAATTCATAAAAATATTTACAGGTTTACTGAAAATTTTGATGGTTTTAAAATAAGAAAATCAACTAAAGTTTATGATAAAAATACCAATTACGATCGAGTTTATTTAATTGGGGATAGTGTTTCACAAGGTTATGGATTAAAATATGTTGATACTTTTTTTTCTATCGCAGAAGATATGATTAATAATTCGTCTTTAAATAAAAAAAGATTTTTAGCAATTGGTAGTTACAACAATAATATTTTTGATAGTTTTGATATAATTAATGATAACATAAACAAATTTTCAAAAAATGATTATTTAATGTTTCAATTTAATTTTAATGATTTAAATTTTTATAATTTTGAAAAATATTTTACTTTAAGTCCATCTGAAAATGTTTTTTTAGATAATGGTAAAGCACTAAGTGTAAATAACTTAAATAAAGAGGAAAGAGAATTAATTTTAAGTAATTTAGATAATAATTACTATAAAAGTATGCCAGATAATATTATATATAAAGTGTTAACTACAGTGAGAGATAAGACAAGAAAATTAAGAGCAACTTATTTAAATAGATCTAGTTTTTTACGAGTAATGCAGCACTATGCGGGTATTTTTTCCAGAAGCACCCAAGGTTCTTGTAAGGATAGAAAATTAGATGCACTCGGCCAATATACTTACTCTTTCGGTGCTATTGGCTTTGAAAAGGAAAGTGAAATTTTATGGAAAATTTTAGAGAATTATTTTTATGAAATGAATGATCTCTCAAAAAAAAATAATATAAATTTTATAATTCTTATTTCTCCAATTTCCTTATTAGTGGATCATCATGACCATTTAAATCATACGAATCTATCGATGGATTGCGCTACAATAGATGCTCACAAACGATTAATAAGAATTTTTGAAAAGAATAATATTGATTATATTGATCCTTTAGACAAATTTAATTCTTTTGCTCAAGCTAGTTTTAATGAAAAAAATCAATTAAATTTATTTCATAATTTTGATACTAATCATCCTAACTATAATGGAAGTTATTTGATTGGTTTGTCAATTCTTGAATATTTCAAAATTAAGTAAATTTTTAGTTTTAAAACAAATGAAATTTTAGTGGTGCCCCCGCACGGACTCGAACCGCGGACCTATTGATTACAAATCAATTGCTCTACCAGCTGAGCTACAAGGGCTTGTAGAGTTTTTTAATAGTATTTAATATATTATCAAGAATTATTTTTGTTGATTTATATGATGAAAAACTATTGCAGCACTGTTAGATATATTTAAGCTTTCTATATTTTTGTTAATGTCAATTTTTACTGTAAAATCTGTATACTTTTTAGTATGTTTGTTAAGACCATATCCTTCTGAACCAAAAAGTAAAATATTATTTCCTTCCCACTTAACATCAGTAAATTTTTTTTCACTGTTAGCTGTGAAGCCATAAACCCAAAAATTTTTATCTCTTAAATATTTTAAGGTGGTATTTATATTTGAGACTTGAAAAATATTCATGTACTCCACACAGCCGCTAGCTGATTTGTACAATAATTTACTTTCACTAGGAAAATGTCTTTCTTTTACTATAAGTCCATCTATATTAAATGCAGCTGCACTTCTAATTAATGAACCAATATTTCTCGGATCAGTTACTTCATCCAAACAAACGAATGTTAAATTATTTTTTTCTTTAATAAATTCTTTCAATACAGGATTTTCTAGATGTTCGATTTCTGCAACATAACCCTGATGTAAAATATCTTCGCTTCTGCATAATTTATCTAATTCTTTTTTGGTTTTGAAAAAAACTTTTATATCTTTCAATAAATTTTTATGAGGGTTTTGCTTATGGATATTTTTTTTACTTTCCTCTGTAAGGAATATTTTTATTACTCTTCTTTGTGGGTTACTTAATGCTGCAATTACAGCATGACGTCCGGCAATAAAAAAGGATGATTTTTGTGTCATATTTTATGAATTTCTAGTGTTTTTATACTATTTTTTCTGAAATTCACTTATTGCATTTGTATAATAAAAATATATAAAACGCATGTTGTTTAAACCTTTATTGAACTTGGGGACGCTTTCCCTACTACAGGGAGGGGTACCAAAGCGGTCAAATGGGGCGGGCTGTAAACCCGTTGACTTCGGTCTTCGAAGGTTCGAATCCTTCCCCCTCCACCATTCAATATTTTTTAAACAATTACGGAGTGTACTTGGGTGATGCGGGTGTAGTTCAATGGTAGAACGCTAGCCTTCCAAGCTGGATGTAAGGGTTCGATTCCCTTTACCCGCTCCATAAATAAAAATGATTAAAAGAAAAATGAGGTAAAAAAGTAATGTCAAAAGAAAAGTTTGTAAGAAATAAACCGCACTGTAACATCGGAACTATTGGCCATGTCGATCATGGAAAAACAACTCTAACAGCTGCGATAACAAAAGTTTTAGCAGAATCAGGTGGCGCACAATTTACTGCTTATGATCAAATTGATAAAGCTCCGGAAGAAAAAGAGAGAGGCATAACAATTTCAACAGCTCATGTGGAATATGAAACAGCAAATAGACATTATGCTCACGTTGATTGTCCAGGTCACGCAGATTACGTAAAAAACATGATTACTGGTGCTGCACAAATGGATGGTGCTATTTTAGTTGTTAATGCAGCAGATGGCCCAATGCCTCAAACAAGAGAGCACATTCTTCTAGCTCGTCAAGTTGGGGTTCCAGCAATTGTTGTATATTTAAATAAGGTTGATCAAGTTGATGATAAAGAGATGATAGACCTAGTTGAGGAAGAAATAAAAGATTTATTGACATCATACAAATTCCCAGGGGATAAAACTCCAATCGTAAAAGGATCAGCTTTAGCTGCTGTAGAGGGAAAAGACGATGAAATTGGAAAAAATTCTATAATGGAGTTAATGAAAGCTGTCGATGAATTTATTCCACAACCAGATAGACCTAAAGACAAAGATTTTTTAATGCCAGTTGAGGATGTTTTTTCAATTTCTGGAAGAGGAACAGTGGTAACGGGCAGAGTTGAGTCTGGAGTAATTAAAACTGGAGAAGAAATAGAAATAGTTGGTATTAGAGAAACTAAAAAATCAGTTTGTACAGGTGTTGAAATGTTTAGAAAATTATTAGACTCAGGAGAAGCAGGCGACAATATAGGTGCTCTTTTAAGAGGGGTTGAAAGGACTGATGTTGAAAGAGGACAAGTTCTTTGTAAACCAGGGTCTATTAAACCACATACTAAATTTGAAGCACAAGCCTATGTTCTAAAAAAAGAAGAAGGTGGAAGACATACTCCATTCTTTACTAAATACAGACCTCAATTTTACTTTAGAACAACAGACGTTACTGGAGAAGTTGAATTGCCATCAGGCACAGAGATGGTTATGCCTGGTGATGATGCAAAATTTACAGTAAAACTAATTACACCAATTGCAATGGATGAAAAACTTAACTTTGCAATTAGAGAAGGTGGTAGAACAGTAGGAGCAGGAGTAGTAACTAAGATTATAGAGTAAACTCAATAGGAGTGTAGCTCAATTGGTAGAGCGCCGGTCTCCAAAACCGGAGGTTGGGGGTTCGATTCCCTTCGCTCCTGCCAATTTATGATAAGTTAGCAATATGAAAAACCCTTTAAAATTTATTCAAGATGTAAAACAAGAGGCTTTTAAAGTTACTTGGCCTACAGCAAAAGAAACAGTTCAAGGAGCTTTGATGGTTTTTGCAATGGCAGTTTTAGCATCGTTGTTTTTTTTGTTGCTTGACCAAGTCCTGAAATTTTTTCTAGATATCATACTAAAGGTGAGTTTATAATGAAAAATTGGTACATAGTGCAGTCTCATTCAAGTTTTGAAAATAAAGTAGCAAAACTTATTAAAGAGGAGGCTGAAAAAGCTAAAATGACTGAAAAGTTTGAGGAAATTATAGTGCCTACTCACGATGTTACTGAGGTTAAAAGAGGAAAGAGGGTGCAAAGAAAGAAAAAATATTTTCCAGGTTATATACTAATTAAGAGTGAGATGGATAATAATATTTATCATATGATTAAAAACTTAAAAAAGGTTAGCGGGTTCTTAGGATCAAAAGGTGCTCCTATTCCTGTATCAGATAAAGAAATTGAAAAAATATTAGGTCAAATTAAAGATGGTGTTGCACAACCTAAATCTGGCATTGAATATAATGTAGGTGAAAAAGTTCAGGTGATTGATGGTCCATTTGCATCATTTAGTGGTTTAGTTGAGGATATTGATGAAGAAAAATTAAGATTAAAAGTTTCTGTATCAATTTTTGGTCGTCCAACTCCAGTTGATTTAGAATATAACCAAGTAGAAAAGGCAAGCTAATGGCAAAAAAAGAAATCAGCGGATATGTAAAATTACAAATTAAAGGAGGCCAAGCCAATCCAGCTCCACCCGTTGGTCCTGCCCTTGGTCAACGTGGAATAAATATAATGGAATTTTGTAAAGCATTTAATGACAAAACTAAGTCGTTTGCAGGAAAGCCAGTGCCAGTAATAATAACTGTCTATAAAGATAAAAAATTTGATTTTGTAATAAAATCTCCACCAGCATCACATTTCATCAAAGAGGCCATGAAGTTAAAAAGTGGATCTAAAGAACCTGGAAGAAATATAATTGGATCTATATCAAAAAAACAGCTTAAAGATATAGCAGAAAAGAAAATGGAAGACTTAAATGCTCACGATTTGGATGAAGCTGCAAAGATTATTGCTGGATCTGCAAGATCAATGGGAATAGAGGTTAAAGACTAATGAAATCAAAAAGATACAAGAAACTGCCAGAAAAAACTAACGAATTACCATCTGCCAAAATTGATAGTGTTCTCAATTTGATAAAATCTAATTGTACAACAAAATTTGATGAGTCGGTTGATTTAAGTTTTAGAATTAATAACAAACAAAAAAAAAATGAAGTTAACCTAAGAACAGTTGTAAATTTACCAGGTGGAACAGGTAAATCAATTAAAGTAGCTGTGGTATGTGAAGAAAGTAAAATAGATGAAGCTAAGAATGCAAATGCTGATGTGGTAGGAGGTGATGACTTAGTTGAAAAAATTAAAAATGGAGATCTAAATTTTGAAAAACTCATCTGCACAACGTCAATGATGATTAAGCTTTCAAAGTTAGGAAAAGTTTTAGGACCAAAGGGATTAATGCCAAACCCTAAATTAGGTACAGTCACTAATGATATATCTAAAGCAGTCAAAGAAGCGAAAGCAGGTCAAGTTGAAATCAGAAATGATAAAGATGGAAACATAGGTTTAAGTATTGGAAAAAAATCTTTTGATGATGAAAAACTTATTAAGAATTATTCAGCCGTTATCGATGCTTTGGAAAAAGAGAAATCTAATTTAACTATAAAGGGAGATTTAATTAAACAAGTATTTATAACTTCAAGTATGGGTGTATCTTACAAATTAAAGTTAGATAAGAGTTTTTAATTATGATGAACAAAGAACAAAAAAAGCAGTATATAAATGATATGACAACGCAGTTTGATAAAACTGAGGCAGTTATTGTAACTCATTACCAAGGTTTAACTGTTAATCAATTAGATGACCTGAGAAAAAAAATGCGAGAGCATGGTATTAAGTTTAAAATTACAAATAATAGAATTACGAAGTTAGCTCTGGAAAAGACGAAGTGTAAGGATTTATCAAATTTGTTCAATGGGCCTACAGCTGTAGCGCTATCCGAAGATGCAATTACATCTGCAAAAATTCTTACCAAATTTTCAAAAGAAAATGAAAATCTGAAAATCTTAGGGGGAATCATGGGTACAGACATTTTGGATGTAGCGGGAGTTAGAAATGTTGCAACATTACCTTCTTTAGAAGAGGCAAGAGCCAAAATAGTAGGTATTTTAAGGTCTCCTGCACAAAAAATCGCAAGTATTTTACTTGCACCCGCTTCAAAAATCGCTATTTTAGCGCTCGAAAAATCAAAAAAATAACCAGGGACAAAACAAATTATTATTATGGCTGACTTAAATAAAATTATAGAAGATTTATCAAGCTTAACTGTTGTAGAAGCAGCTGAGCTTTCAAAACAATTGGAAGAAAAATGGGGAGTTACAGCTGCAGCTGCTGTTGCTGCTGCTCCAGTAGCTGCTGGCAGTGAAACTCAAGCTGAAGATAAAGACGATTTTACAATCATGCTTACTGCTGCAGGTGATAAAAAAATTAACGTTATTAAAGAAGTTAGAGCTGTTACAGAATTAGGATTAAAAGAAGCAAAAGATTTAGTTGAAGGCGCACCCAAAGAAGTTAAATCTGGTGTAAATAAAAAAGATGCTGAAGAGATCAAAGCTAAATTAGAAGCAGCAGGCGCAACAGTAGAACTTAAGTAAAAAACAAAGAAAGAATTTTGTTACTGAATATTATTATTCAGTAATTTGTTAGATATGCAATTATCTTTTACTAAAAAAAAAAATATTAGAAAAACTTTTGGAAAGCTCAAAGAGAGCTTATCTATACCAAACTTAATAGAGGTACAAAAAAATTCATATAAAGAATTGACGGAATTTAAAGATGAGATTGAACAACACTTGGTAAAAGGTTTTCATAGAGTATTTAAAAGTATTTTTCCAATTGAAGATTTGAATGATAAAGCAACACTAGAATACGTATCATATAAACTTGAAAAGCCTAAATTTGATGTAGATGAATGTATTACAAGAGGATTAACTTATTCAGCCGCACTTAAATGTACATTAAGACTTGTTGTTTATGAAATAGATCAAGAAAATAATACAAAAGACATCCTCTCAGCAAAAGAGCAGGAAGTATATATGGGTGAAGTTCCAATGATGACAAATAGTGGAACGTTTATAACTAACGGAGTACAAAGAGTTGTAGTTAATCAAATGCACAGAAGTCCAGGAGTATTTTTTGATCATGACAAAGGTAAATCTCATGCAAGTGGAAAGCTTTTATTTAATTGTAGAGTAATTCCAAATAGAGGATCTTGGCTTGATTTTGAATTTGATGTGAAGGATTTTCTTTATTTTAGAATAGATAGAAAGAAAAAGATTTTTGTTTCAACATTATTACAGGCTTTAGGATACAGCAAATCAGATATTGTTAATGAATTTTACGAAAAAGAAACTTTTTTATATGATAAAGATTTAAAAAAATGGAAAACCAAATTTGATCCTGAAAATTATAAAGCTAAGAATTTTTCAGAAGAAATTATTGATGCAAAAAATAACAAGACACTCATTAAAATCGGAGAGCAAATAAATTTTTTAACAGCCAAAAAACTTCAAAGTGATGGTTTAAAAGAGATTTTAGTTTCAAATGATATTTTATATGGTAAATTTTTACATGAAGATATTACTGTTGGTGAAGATACGTTTAAAATTGGTACTGAATTAAATGAGACAATCATTCATAAAATTTTAGAAGAAAATATAAAAACTATTAATGTATCAAAAACTAATGCAATATCAAAGGGTCCTTATTTATTACAAACTATTTTAAATGATAAAAATGATAATAAAAATGATTCTATTACAGAAATTTATAAAATTTTAAGACCAGGAGAACCTCCAACAATTGAGATTGCAACTCAAATTTTCAATAACTTATTCTTTAGCTCAGATAGATACGATTTATCAGATGTAGGAAGAGTAAAAATGAATTCAAGATTAGACTTGAACTGTTCTGATAAAATAACAATTCTAAGAAATGATGACATCCTAGCAATTGTTAAAAAAATGTTAGATTTAAGAGATGGCAAAGATGAAGTAGATGATATTGACCACTTAGGAAATAGAAGAGTTAGATCTGTTGGTGAACTCGTTGAAAATCAAGCAAGAATTGGAGTTTATAGAATGGAAAGAGCTATAAAAGAAAAAATGACAACTCTAGATGTGGAATCAGCAATGCCACAAGATTTAATAAATGCAAAACCGTTAACTATTTCTTTAAAAGATTTTTTTGCAACTTCTCAACTCTCTCAGTTTATGGATCAAACAAATCCTTTGTCTGAAATTACTCATAAGAGAAGAGTATCTGCTTTAGGCCCGGGAGGACTTACAAGGGAGAGGGCTGGATTTGAAGTTCGAGATGTGCACCCAACTCATTATGGACGTATATGCCCAATAGAAACTCCCGAAGGTCCAAACATAGGTTTAATAAATAGCTTATCAACATATTCTAAAATAAACAAATATGGCTTTATAGAAAGTCCATATAAAAAAGTTGAAAACGGAGTTGTACAAGACAAAATAGAATATTTGTCAGCAATGGAAGAGACCAAGTTTACAATTGCTCAAGCTAACTCAGTTTTGGATAAGAATGGTAAATTTGTAGAGGAATTAGTTTCTAGTAGAGCTAATTTAGATTTTATATTATCTAAACCTGAAAACATTGACTACATTGATGTATCACCAAAACAATTGGTATCTGTTGCTGCATCATTAATACCATTTTTAGAAAATGATGATGCTAATAGGGCTTTAATGGGATCTAATATGATGAGACAAGCGGTTCCACTATTAAAACCTGAAGCACCACTTGTTGGTACAGGGATTGAGAGTGATGTCGCGCTAGACTCAGGTGTAACAATTGTTGCTAAAAGAGACGGAATTGTAGATAGAATAGATGGAAAAAGAATTGTAATAAAAGCATCTAATGAAAAAGATTATTCGCAATCTGGTGTAGATATTTATAATTTACAAAAATTTAAACGATCAAACCAAAACACATGCATAAATCAAAAACCACTGGTTAGAGTTGGAGATAAAGTTAAATCAGGAGATATCATTGCTGATGGACCATCAACAAAAACTGGAGAATTAGCACTAGGTAAAAATGTAACAGTAGCTTTTATGCCTTGGCAGGGATATAATTTCGAGGACTCTATATTAATATCAGAAAGATGCGTAACAGATGATGTGTTTACATCTATACATATTGAGGAATATGAAGTCATGGCTAGAGATACCAAATTAGGTGAAGAAGATATTACAAGAGATATACCAAATATAAACGAGGATGCTTTAAAAAATTTAGATGAGTCTGGAATTGTTTATATTGGTGCAGAAGTTAAACCTGGCGATATATTAGTAGGTAAGGTAACCCCCAAAGGAGACTCAGCCTCAGGTCCTGAAGAAAAACTTTTAAGATCGATTTTTGGAGAAAAAGCAATAGATGTAACTGACACTTCACTAAAAATGCCAAGTGGTAGTGGTGGAATTGTCGTGGATGTCAGGGTTTTTAACAGACATGGTATAGATAAAGATGAAAGATCAATTACAATAGAAAGAGCAGAAATTGAGAGTGTTCAACAAGATAAAAATGTGGAGGAGGAAATATTAGAGAGAAGTATTAAGCAAAGAGCCTCGTCAATTTTAATAAATACTAAACTTACAAAAAAAAATAAAAATTATGATGTAGGTACTAATTTAACTGAGGAAATAATTTTTGATTTATTAATTTCTGATTTATTTAAAATTACTGTGCAAGATGAAAAAAAAATTGAAGCATTACATCAATTAAAATCTCAATATGAAAATGCTAAAAGTGATATTCAAGAAAGGTTTGAGGACAAAGTTTTAAAAATAAGGCAGGGTGATGATTTATTACCCAGTGTAATGAAGATGGTGAAAGTTTTTGTCGCAATTAAAAGAAGATTAAGACCTGGTGATAAAATGTCAGGAAGACATGGAAATAAAGGTGTTGTTAGTAAAATAGTTCCAGTAGAAGATATGCCCTACAGAGAGAATGGAAAACCTGTTGATATAGTTTTGAACCCTTTAGGTGTTCCGAGCAGGATGAATGTGGGTCAAATTTTAGAAACGCACTTAGGATGGTCTTGCAAAGAGCTAGGTGAACAACTTAATGTTCTTATAAATCAAAATCAAAAAAAAATTGAAAAAGATGAAAAAATCACTAATTTTTTGAAATCTGTATATGGAGAAGAGGTTTATTCAAGCAATATTGATACTTTGACTAATACAGAATTTAAAGATTTGTGTCAGAATATCCAAAATGGGGTTCCAATTTCTACACCTGTCTTTGATGGTGCAAAAGAAAAAGATGTTACGAAAATGTTAGACTTAGCCAAGTTACCAAATTCTGGTCAAACAAACCTTTGGGATGGCAGAACTGGAGAAAAATTTGATAGACCTGTAACAGTAGGAATAATTTATATGCTAAAATTACATCACTTAGTTGAAGATAAAATACATGCTAGATCAACTGGACCATATAGCTTAGTAACACAACAACCACTTGGCGGAAAAGCACAACTTGGTGGACAAAGATTTGGTGAAATGGAAGTTTGGGCTTTGGAAGCTTATGGAGCATCTTATACTCTTCAAGAAATACTAACTGTTAAATCAGATGATGTAGCTGGAAGAGTAAAAGTATATGAAACAATTGTTAAAGGTGAGGAAAACTTTGAGTCTGGTATACCAGAATCGTTTAACGTTTTAGTAAAAGAAATTAAATCATTAGCATTAAATGTGGAACTTAATTAAAATATGAGTAAAGAATTATCAGATTTGTTTAAATCCTCGGAAATATCTGAAGCACAAAATTTTAATAGTATTAAAATTACATTAGCAAGTCCTGAAAAAATAAAATCTTGGACATTTGGTGAAATAAAAAAACCTGAAACAATTAATTATAGAACATTTAGACCGGAGAAAGATGGACTATTTTGTGCAAGAATATTTGGACCAATTAAAGATTATGAGTGCCTATGCGGTAAGTACAAAAGAATGAAGTTCAGAGGAATTATTTGTGAAAAATGTGGCGTAGAGGTTACAAAATCCAATGTTAGAAGAGAGAGAATGGGTCATATAAATTTAGCAACACCAGTTGCCCATATATGGTTCTTAAAATCATTACCAAGTAGAATTTCTTTGGTAGTTGATATGAAATTAAAAGAAGTAGAGAGAGTTTTATACTTTGAAAACTTTATAGTAATAGAGCCTGGATTAACTGGTTTAAAGAAAAACCAACTTTTAGGAGAAGAAGAATTAATTAAATATCAGGATGATTATGGAGAAGAGGCATTTACAGCAGGAATTGGTGCCGAAGCTATATTAGAAATTTTAAAATCTATAAATTTAGAGGAAGAAAGAGATCTCTTGATAAAAAATATTAAAGAGACTAAATCTAAAGTTAATGAAGAAAGATCTATTAAAAGATTAAAATTAATTGAGTCTTTTATTGAAACAGGAAATAAGCCAGAGTGGATGATATTAACAACAGTGCCTGTTATCCCACCTGAATTAAGACCTCTTGTACCACTAGATGGTGGTCGTTTTGCAACATCAGATTTAAATGATTTATATAGAAGAGTTATAAATAGAAATAACAGACTGAAAAGACTAATAGATCTAAAAGCACCAGATATTATTGTTAGAAATGAAAAAAGAATGCTTCAAGAGTCCGTTGATGCACTATTTGATAATGGTCGTAGAGGAAGAGTAATAACCGGCACAGGAAAAAGACCTTTAAAATCTCTTGCTGAAATGTTGAAGGGGAAACAAGGAAGATTTAGACAAAATTTACTTGGAAAACGAGTAGATTACTCAGGCAGATCAGTAATTGTTGTAGGTCCAGACTTAAAATTGCATGAGTGTGGGCTTCCTAAAAAAATGGCATTAGAACTATTTAAACCATTTTTATATGCTAGACTAAATAAATTAGGCTTAGCTTCAACCATTAAACAAGCAAAAAAATTAGTCGAAAAAGAGAGAACTGAAGTTTGGGATGCATTAGAATTAATTGTTAGAGAACATCCTGTCATTCTAAATAGAGCACCAACGCTTCACAGATTAGGTGTTCAAGCCTTCGAACCAAAATTAATTGAAGGTAATGCAATCGAATTACATCCATTAACTTGTGCTGCATTTAATGCTGATTTTGATGGTGATCAAATGGCTGTTCATGTCCCCTTAAGTTTAGAGGCACAATTGGAAGCTAGAGTTTTAATGATGTCTACAAATAATATTTTAAGTCCGTCTAATGGTAAACCTATAATTGTGCCAAGTCAGGATATGATTCTAGGTATTTACTATTTATCTCAACCACCAGTGCAAACAGAGAGAGTTGATGGGTATTTTGTGAATACTTCTGAGATAGAACATGCATTAGAAACAGGACAAATTAAAGTACATTCAAGAATAGTTTCTAGATTTGAAACTGTGGATGAAAAAGGAAATACAAAATTCGAAAAACATATTAGTACAGCTGGAAGATTTTTGCTATCTAATTTGATACCAAAAAATTTCAATAATAAATTTGCGTTAATTGATAGATTATTGCCTAAAAAGATAGTTTCAGAAGTTATAGATCATGTGTTCAGATTCTCTGGTCAAAAAAGTACTGTAATATTCTGTGACAAGTTGAAAGATATAGGATTTAAGCATGCGTTTAAGGCAGGAATTTCATTTGGAAAAGACGATCTTTTGATACCTGACAATAAAGAACAATTAATTGATGAGACTAAAAAACTTATTTCAGATTATGAAGGCCAATATGCAGAGGGTCTTATAACAAGAGGTGAAAAATATAATAAAGTTATTGATGCTTGGTCTAAATGTACAGATAGAGTTGCATCAGAAATGATGAAAAGAATTTCAGCTACAGAAGTAACAAATGATGGATTAAAGATTAATTCTGTATTTATGATGGCAGATAGTGGTGCTAGAGGTTCAGCTGCACAAATGAAACAATTAGCAGGTATGAGAGGTTTGATAGCTAAACCGTCAGGAGAAATTATTGAAACTCCAATTACATCAAATTTCAAAGAAGGTCTTACAGCTTTAGAATACTTTAATTCAACTCATGGAGCAAGGAAGGGGTTAGCTGATACTGCACTTAAAACAGCTAGCTCAGGATATTTGACTAGAAGATTATGTGATGTTGCCCAGGATTTAACGATTACCAAACCTAAATGTGATATGAAGTGTGGTTCAATAAAACTTACAGAAGTTCTAGAGGGCGGTAATATTATGGTAAGTCTATCTGAGAGAGCTTTAGGAAGAGTTGCTGCAAAAGAAATAAAAAATCCACTAACAGGTGATGTTTTAATTAAAAAAGATGAAATGATTGATGAAGCTGGATGTGAGAAAATTGATGCAGCTGGGGTTAAAAGTATAAATGTATATTCAGTAATGACATGTGGCGCAAAAGAGGGTGTGTGTGCAACTTCATATGGAAGAGATTTATCTAGAGGTAAAATGGTTCATGTCGGTGAAGCAATTGGTATGATCTCCGCACAATCAATTGGAGAACCAGGAACTCAATTAACTATGAGAACTTTTCATGTCGGTGGTACAGCATCAGTAAAACAAGAGTCTCAAATTGTATCAAATTCCGAGGGTACTCTTAAAATTGTTAACACTAACTTAATTAAAGATTCTAAAAATAATCAAATTGTAATGGGTAGAAATACTGAAATATCAATAGAGGATGATAATGGACTTCAAGTTGCCTCATACAAAGTTCCTTATGGATCTAAACTATTTTTTGAAAATGATCAAAAAGTAAAAAAAGGTGCTAAAATATGTGAATGGGATCCATATACAACACCTGTTATCGCCGAAAAAGATGGTATAGCGAATTATGTTGATTTAATTGACGGTGTTTCAATTGCCGAAACTGTTGATGATGCAACGGGCATTTCTACAAAAGCTGTAGTTGATTGGAAAACGCAATCTAAAAATACTGACCTTAAACCAAGAATTACTTTAAGAGATGCAAAAGGTAATGTAATTAAAAAGGCAGATGATAATGAAGCTAGATATTATTTGGTTCCAGACTCAATTTTATCAGTTAAAGATGGTGCAAAAATTTCAGCAGGCGATGTTATTGCAAGATTACCAAAAGAAACAACAAAAACAAAAGATATTACTGGAGGATTACCTAGGGTGGCAGAATTATTTGAAGCTAGAAAAGCTAAAGATAGTGCAATCATTGCAGAAAATGATGGCAGTGTTATTTTTGGTAAAGAAGTTAGAGGCAAGCAAAGAGTTACAATAGAAGCAGAAAATGGAGACACCTCAAGTTACTTAATTCCTAAAGGCAAACATATCAATTTTAACCAAGGAGAAAAAATCAAAAAAGGTGAATACTTGTTAGATGGCCAACCTTTGCCTCATGATATACTTCGAATATTAGGAATAGAGGAATTAACTGAATATTTTGTAAATCAAGTTCAAGATGTTTACAGATTACAAGGCGTTATAATTAATGATAAACATATAGAAACAATTTTAAGGCAAATGCTTAAAAAAATTGAAGTGAAAGAGACAGGTGATAGTAAATTATTACCAGGTGAAGTAGTTGATAGAATAAAATTTGAAACTATGAATGAAGAGTTGGTTGCAGAAGGAAAAAAACCAGCTGTTGGAGAAAGAGTTCTTATGGGAATAACTAAAGCCTCACTTCAAACTGAGTCATTTATATCTGCAGCATCATTTCAAGAAACAACAAGAGTTCTTACAGATGCAGCTATTAAAGGAAAAGTTGACAAACTAACAGGTTTAAAGGAAAACGTTATTGTTGGAAGACTTGTGCCAGCTGGGACTGGATCAATTAAAAACTCTTGGAATAAAAAAGCTATTAATGATGATCAAAAATTCTTGTCAGAACAAGAGAGTGCAGATGCGTCAGAAGTTCAAATAAATCAATAAATTTAGGCACTTTTAAGTTTTTATTTAGTTTGACAAATACAATTTCTAATGTATTTTGGCCATGTTTTTGGTTGGAATGTAGTGACTTGTTCACTAAACGCTGCCACAAATAACATGTCAGTTATTTCATCAAAAATATAAATATTTATAAACAATAAATTATGCCAACTATTAACCAGTTAGTAAGAAAAAGTAGAATTAAACAAATCACAAGGAATAAAGTTCCAGCCTTACAAAAACAACCTTTAAAGAGAGGCGTTTGTGTAAAAGTTTACACTACAACCCCAAAGAAACCTAACTCAGCATTAAGAAAAGTTGCACGAGTAAGATTATCTAACGGTTTTGAAGTAACAGCATATATTCCGGGTGAAGGTCATAACTTACAAGAACACTCAGTTGTTTTAATTAGAGGTGGGAGAGTAAAAGATCTTCCAGGTGTTCGATATCATATTTTAAGAGGGAATCTAGACACACAAGGTGTAGCGAATAGAAAACAAAGACGATCATTGTATGGAACAAAAAAAGGTAAATAAAAATGTCTAGAAAAAGAAAAGCTCCAAAAAAACTAGCAATCATAGATCCAAAATATAAATCAACAATAATACCAAAACTAATAAATTCAATTATGTATGATGGAAAAAAAACTATAGCTGAAAAAATAATTTACGACGCAATAGATAAAATTAAAAGTAAGTCAAAAGACGATCCTTTAAACGTTTTCAATGATGCAATAAATAATATAAGACCAACAGTTGAGGTTAGATCAAGAAGAGTAGGTGGTGCAACATATCAAGTACCAGTAGAGGTAAAATCAAAAAGATCACAAGCTCTTGCACTTAGATGGTTAGTTGATGCATCTAGAAAACGTAAAGATAAAAAAATGTCAGATAAAATATTTAATGAAATTTACGATGCTTATCAAAATAGAGGCTCAGCTATAAAAAAAAAAGAAGATACTCATAAAATGGCCGAGTCAAATAAAGCTTTTGCTCATTTTAGATGGTAATAAACTATGTCAAGAACACACACATTAGATAAATATAGAAACATTGGTATTATGGCACACATAGATGCTGGTAAAACAACAACCACTGAGAGAATTTTATATTATACTGGGAAAAGTCATAAAATTGGAGAAGTGCATGATGGTGCAGCTACAATGGATTGGATGGAACAAGAGCAGGAAAGAGGAATTACTATTACATCGGCTGCAACAACTTGTTTTTGGAATAATCACAGAATTAATATTATCGACACACCTGGCCATGTTGATTTCACTATAGAAGTGGAAAGATCATTAAAAGTTTTAGATGGCGCTGTAGCCGTGTTTGATGGTGTTGCTGGAGTTGAGCCTCAATCAGAGACTGTATGGAGACAAGCGGATAAATACAAAGTACCAAGAATTTGTTTTGTCAACAAATTAGATAGAACAGGAGCAGATTTTTTTAGGTGTGTAGGAATGATAAAAGATCGTCTTGGAGCAAAACCCTTAGTCATGCAAATTCCAATAGGTATTGAGTCCTCTTTAAAAGGTGTAGTTGACCTTGTTAAAATGAAAGCTGTTGTATGGAAAAATGAAGACCTGGGGGCCGCTTGGGAACTTACTGATATACCTGAAGATCTTAAAGAAATTTCATTAAAATACAGACAAGAATTAGTTGAAACAGCCGTTGAACAAGATGAAAAGCTTATGGAAGAATATTTAGGTGGTCAAGACATCTCTGAGGATGATCTAATTAAATGTATAAGAAAAGGATGTTTAGGTTTTGACTTTGTCCCAGTTCTAACAGGATCAGCTTTTAAAAATAAAGGTGTTCAGCCTCTATTGGACGCAGTTGTAAATTATTTGCCTAGTCCCAATGACATCGGTTCAATTAAAGGAACTAAACCTGGATCTGAAGATGAGGTTGAAATGAAATTTGAGGATAATGCTCCTTTTTCTGCATTAGCATTTAAAGTAGCTAACGACCCTTTTGTTGGAAGCTTGACGTTTATTAGAATTTATTCAGGGACAGTAAAATCAGGCACTGGAATTTACAATACTTCAAAAGACAAAGAAGAACGAGTAGGCAGAATGCTTTTAATGCACGCTAATTCAAGAGAGGACATTAAAGAGGCAAATGCAGGTGATATTGTTGCACTTGCAGGACTAAAAAATACTATTACTGGACACACCCTTGCTGACAAAGAAAACCCTGTTTTACTTGAACCAATGGAGTTTCCTGATCCAGTTATAGAAATTGCAGTAGAACCAAAAACAAAGGCAGACCAAGAAAAAATGGGAGAAGCTTTAGGTAGATTAGCTAAAGAGGATCCATCATTCAGAGTTACTTCTGATGAAGAGTCTGGTCAAACAATTATAAAGGGTATGGGTGAGTTACACTTAGATATCATTGTTGATAGAATGAAAAGAGAATTTAAAGTTGAAGCAAATGTAGGAGCTCCACAAGTTGCATACAGAGAGACAATTCTTTCTCCAGCTGAAAACGATTATACACATAAAAAACAAAGCGGAGGTGCAGGACAGTTTGCAAGAGTTAAATTAATAGTTGAACCTCTTGAACCAGGCAAAGGGAGAGAAATTGAAAGTAAAATTAAAGGTGGGGCAATACCAAAAGAATTTATTCCTGGTGTCGAAAAAGGAGTAGAAACTGTAGCTGATGGAGGTATTTTAGCAGGATTTCCTCTTATTGACTACAAAGTTACAATTGTCGATGGACTCCACCACGATGTAGACTCAAGTGTTTTAGCTTTTGAACTAGCATCCAGACAATGTTTTAAGGAAGCATGCACTAAAGCAACATTAAAACTTTTAGAACCTATTATGAGAGTAGAGGTGGTTACCCCTGAAGATTATATGGGAGATGTAATTGGTGATTTAAACAGTAGACGAGGTCAAATCAGTACACAAGAGCAACGGGGTAACGCAACCGTGATAACAGCTATGGTGCCTTTAGCAAATATGTTTGGTTATATTAATAATTTAAGATCTATGTCTCAGGGAAGAGCACAATACTCTATGTTCTTTGATCATTATGATAAAGTCCCACAAAACGTTCAAGACGAAGTAACAAAAAAAACAGGATAAAAATGGAAAACCAAAATATCAGAATAAAACTTAGAGCTTATGACAACAAGGTATTAGATCAATCTACAGAAGAAATAGTTAATACTGTTAAAAGAACTGGTGCTAATATCAAAGGTCCAATACCATTACCTACTAAAATAGAAAGATATACTGTTTTGAGGTCGCCGCATATTGACAAAAAAAGCAGAGAACAATTTGAAACAAGAACACACAAAAGATTAATTGATATAATAGAACCTACACCTGCCACTGTAGAGGCATTAATGAAATTAGACCTAGCTTCTGGTGTGGATGTGGAGATAAAAATATAATGAGTGAAATTTCATTAATTGGAAAAAAAATTGGTATGACACGAGAATTTTTTAAGTCTGGTTTATCAATACCTGTAACTGTATTAAAAGTTGAAAAAGGAAGGGTAATTCAATTAATAAATAAAGACCAAAGAGGATATAACGCTGTACAAGTAGGTTTCGGGGCTATTAAAAATTCAAAACTATCAAAATCAATGAAGGGATATTTCGCCAAAAAAAATACTGAATCAAGAAGAATTTTAAAAGAATTTAGAGTAAAGAATTTAGAGCATTACAAAGAAGGTAATGAATTTGGGTTGGAAATTTTTAAAGATATAAAATTTTTGGATGTAAAATCAAAAACAATAGGTAAAGGCTTTGCAGGTGCTATGAAAAGACATAATTTTGGAGGGTTGAGAGCATCACATGGTGTATCAATATCTCATAGGGCGCACGGGTCAACAGGGCAAAATCAGGATCCAGGAAAAGTTTTTAAAGGTAAAAAAATGGCAGGACATATGGGTGACAAGATGCGATCAATTCAAAACCTTGAAATTATAAGAACAGATATCGATAATGAATTAATTTATCTAAAAGGATCAATACCAGGTTCAAAAAATTCAGAAATAATTTTAAAAAAATCAGTTAAAAATATTAATAAGTTAACAATTTCAGAAAAAATAGAAATTTTAGAAAAATCTAAAAAAAATCAAAATAAAAAAAAATAAAATGAAAATAGACAAACTTAATATTGATGGCAAAAAAAACCCTATTAATGTTTCAGATAAATTAATATCAGCTAAAATAAACGAAAAATTAGTAAGTAATGTTTTATATAAGTCAAATGCCAATTACAAAGGTAGAAAAGCTAAAACAAAACAAAAAAACGAGATAAAAGGATCAACATCAAAGATTTATGCTCAAAAAGGGACAGGTAATGCTAGACATGCAAGTAAAAAAGCTCCAATATTTGTTGGTGGTGGTGTTGCCCATGGCCCGAAGGGTGAATTAAGTTATAAAAAGAGAAAACTAAATAAAAGTGAAAAAAAATTAAGTATTGCATCAATAATTACAAAAAAAAATAAAATTAATGACCTCATTATACTAGATGATTTTCAAAGTGAGATTTTAAAAACTAAAGAGATGAACAAGATACTAATTAAATTTGAAGCAAAGAATTCAATAATTATTGCCGATAATAAATCTAAAAATAATATATTAAAATCAGTAAAAAATATACCAAACGTAAAATTAACTGACGTGAACCATTTTAGTGCATATGATTTAGCAAAATTTAAAAAAATTATTTTTACAGAAACATCTATCAAAGAACTAGAAAAAAGATATTAATAATGGAAAAGCTACATTTATACGATAAAATTATATCTCCATTCGTTACAGAAAAATCTACAAATCTTTCTGAGCAAAATAAAATAATATTTAAAGTTAATTCAAAGGCTAACAAAAAAAACTTGAAAACAAATATTGAAAAAATTTTTAAAGTTAATGTTACTAAAGTTAATATTATAAATAAAAAAACTAGAATAAAAACTACAAGAGGAAAAAAAGTAAGAGTTAAGGGTTATAAAAAAGCAATTATTACATTAAAAAAAGGTCAAAATATTGATTTATCAACTGGAATATAAATATGGCATTAAAAACTTTTAAACCTTATACAAAGTCTACTAGAGGCACAATACTTGTTAGCAGAGAAGGTTTATGGAAAGGAAAACCATTTAAAGCACTGACATCACCTAACAACTCCTCAAAAGGAAGAAATAATCTCGGCAGAATAACATCAAGAAACCATGGTGGTGGTCATAAGCACAAATATAGAAAGATTGATTTTTATAGGAAAAAACTTGATATACAGGCTGAAGTTGAAAGAATTGAATATGATCCAAATAGATCTTGTCATATAATGTTAGTGAAATTTGTTGATGGAGAAAGATTTTACTATTTAGCTCCAAAAGATATTAAAATTGGTGATAAGATACAAAATGGCTCAAACTCTGAAATTAAAGTGGGCAACTGTCTTCCGTTAAAAGATATACCAGTAGGAATAGATATACATAATGTTGAAATCAACCCAGGTGGCGGAGGTAAAATTGCAAGATCAGCTGGAACTTCTGTTTCTATCTCAGGGATTGATGGAAATTACTCAATTATAAAAATGACTTCTGGTGAAGTTAGAAAAATTAATTCTAATTCTATGGCAACTATAGGAGTTTTATCTAATCCTGATCAAAAAAATATAAAAATAGGTAAAGCTGGAAGATCAAGATGGTTGGGTATTAGACCACATACAAGAGGTGTTGTAAAAAATCCAGTGGATCACCCTCATGGAGGTGGAGAGGGTAAATCAGCAGGTGGTAGACACCCTGTATCTCCAACAGGACAGTCTGCAAAGGGACTTAAGACACGTGATAATAAAAGAACAGATAAATTTATAATAAGAAGAAGAAAAAAGAAAAGAGCATAAAATATGGCTAGATCAGTTTGGAAAGGACCATTTGTAGAGGAAAGTTTAATTAGAAAGGTTGAAAAACTTAAATCTGACCCAATAAAAAAACCTATAAAAACATGGTCGAGAAAATCGACAATTATTCCTGATTTCGTAGGAATAAGTTTTTTAATTTATAATGGAAAAAAATTTATACCTATAACAATATCAGAGGATATGGTAGGGCATAAGTTAGGTGAATTTGCACCAACTAGACAGTTTTTTGGACACACACCAGCAGATAAAAAAGCAAAAGTAGAAGGAGGGACTGGCAAAAAATAATGTCTAAATTAAAAAAACAAATAGATACAAAAATTGTAAGATCCATAAATAAAAATATTAGATCTAGTACGAGAAAATTAAATCCAATTCTTAAATCAATAGTTGGAAAAAAAGTTGATATAGCTATAAGAAATTTGTCGTTTTCAGATAAAAGAATTTCAAAAGATATTAAAAAAACAATATCTTCTGCTGTTGCAAATGCTGAAAATAATTATCAATACGATATTGATAAACTCATTATAAAAGAAGCTTATTGTGGAAAACAAGTAATTATGAAAAGATTTAGAGCAAGAGCGAAAGGAAGAGCTGCTGAGATAATGAAACCTTACTCTAACCTTACAATAATACTTACTGAACAAACAAAACAAATGGAGAGTGATGGGACAAAAAGTTAATCCTGTAGGCTTAAGATTAGGTATCAACAGAGGTTGGGACTCTGTATGGTATGCTAAGAAGAAAGATTTTGGAAATAATCTAATAGAAGACTTTAAAATCAGAGAATATATTAAAAAAAATGTTGTGAACTCTGGTGTCTCAAAGGTAATGATTGAGAGAACAACAAAAAAATGTTTTGTTACAATTTATACTTCTAGACCTGGCTTTGTTATAGGAAAAAAGGGATCTGATATTGAAAAAATTAAAGGAAAATTGTCGAAATTAACAACCAATGAGGTTGTATTAAATATTAAAGAAGTAAAAAAACCTGAAACTAATAGTTATCTTGTTGCTGAAAATATAGCTCAACAATTAGTAAAAAGAGTCTCTTACAGAAGGGCAATGAAAAGAGCGATGCAATCTGCATTAAGACTGGGAGCTAAGGGTATTAAGGTGTCAGTAAGTGGCAGACTTGGAGGAAATGAGATTGCTAGAACTGAGTGGTTAAGAGAAGGGAGCATTCCTTCCCACACACTCAGAGCCGATATAGATTACTCTGAAGCAGAGGCTCTAACTACCTATGGCATAATAGGTATAAAAATATGGATTTATAAAGGTGAAATTTTCACTAAAGAATTTAGCCAAGAAAGGAATAAAGCTTAAAGATGTTACAACCAACTAGATCAAAATTTAGGAAGGCTCACAAAGGTAGAATTCATGGAAATGCATCTAGATGCAATGTTATGAATTATGGCTCATTTGGTTTAAAAGCAATACAGCCAGAACGAATAATTTCAAGACAAATAGAAGCTGCAAGAGTTGCATTAACAAGGCATATGAAAAGACAAGGTAGAGTTTGGACTAGAATGTTTCCGAATATACCAGTATCAAAAAAACCAACAGAGGTAAGAATGGGAAAAGGCAAAGGGTCACCAGAATTTTGGGCCTGTAGAGTAAAACCAGGTAGAATATTATTTGAGGTCGACGGTGTTTCTGAAACAATCGCAAAAGAAGCTCTTTACAAAGCTTCTGCTAAACTTCCAATTAAATGTAAATTTATAAAGAGAATTTAATATGAAAAAAAAAGAGATAAAAAAACTAACAAATAAACAAATGATAGAAAATCTTGAAAAACATAAGAAAGACCTTTTTAACTTTAGATTCCAAAAAGTAAATGGTCAGATAAAAAGCTCAGCTAAAATTACAG